>SHZY01000251.1 GCA_009692065.1 Gemmataceae bacterium | reverse complement strand
GACAAAAACAGTTACCCAACGGGCATCAAGGTCACCGACGACGAACTGGCGTCGGTGAATCTTCGCCCAGCAAAGTTCCACGGCGAGTGGAACTATACCATCAGGCCGTCCGGATGAAGTTGTAACACTAATCGCCGGACAGCCCCTTATTGGCAATGGCCTTGATCATCCACTGATCGGCTTCCTTCAATTCCTGCCGAGCCTTGGCGTCCAACCGAGCCAGCGTTTCCACGTGTTGCAGATCGAGCCGGGCGTCGGTAACTTGCCAAGCCTTGTCGTCATGAAGTTTGGTCTTAAGGGTCAGGATTTCCCTTCGTTCTTTCTGCGCGACAGCAAAATTCTCCAGGCGTTCATGCATGCCGGCCAATTGCTGGCGGATCGCCAACGCTTGCTCGTAATAGGGGCGGGCGGCGGCGTGATCACCCTGACGGGACAGCAAGTTGCCCAAGTTGTTCAGGGAAATGGCGGTATCGGAGTGTTTGTCACCCAGCACTTTCTTACGAATGGCCAATGCTTGCTCGTAGTAGGGGCGGGCGGCGGCGTGATCACCCTGACGGGACAGCAAGTTGCCCAAGTTGTTCAGGGAAGTGGCGGTATCGGGGTGGTTGTCTCCCAGCACCTTCTTGCAAATGGCCAACGCTTGCTCATAATACGGACGGTTTTTTTTTGAATTGATTGGCGTTCTGCCACAACGATCCAGTCCAGTTTGCACTCAGGGCCGACGCTCGATTCTCTTCTCCCAGCACGCTCAGGCGAATCGCCAAGGCTTTTTTGGCATATTCCGCGCCTTCCGGGTACTTGCCCAGCTTGTTGCTGGCGATCGCTTTGCTCATCCACTGGTCGGCTTCCTTCAATTCTTGCCGAGCCTTGGCGTCCAGCCGAGCCAGCGTTTCCACATGCTGCAGATTGAGCCGGGCATCGGTAACCTGCCACGCCTTGGCGCCAAATTGTTTGGTTTGCAGCCGGAGTACTTCGCGACGGTCTTTCTCGGCGGCGGCGAAATCCTCGGCCCGCTCATGTAAATTGCCCCGATGCTTCAAGGTGACGACAACTTCCCGATGCTCCGGCCCATGCACGACGCGCTCAATGGCCAGAGCCCGATCCGCGGCCGCGATAGCCTCCGGCAATTTGCCCTCACTCGAGAACTGCAAACTTTGCTTCCAGAAGGCGTCGCGTTCTTTGAGCTTCTCCTTCTGCTCCGCCGTCAACACCTTGGCCGGCGGCTGGGCGAAGCCGGGTCTGCTGGATCCCAGCATCAGCATGAGAGCAACAACGAGAAATCGCAGGGAGATGGCGGACGCACGCATGGGCAACTCCAGGGACGGGACAAGGATGCGAAGGCGCCTCTACGCTACCATGAAAGGACGGGAATGCAAGCATTCGTTGACATCGTACGTGAACGGAAGCCGGCGATTTAGCCATTTTCAGCGCCAATCGCCCGCCAGGGAAAACGCGGCCCAGTAGTACGGCGGGGAGCGTTTGTCGGTTGCGGGGTTGTTGACGCGAACGATGCCGCGTTTGGGCCCCTCTTCCAGCATCCAGAGTTGAGCTTCACGCAGCGCCACCAATTTTTCCATGTCGTCCTTCCAGTAGTTGTCGTAGAACTTTACCATGAGTTTGCGGGTCGCCTCGTCGTCCACCTTCCAAAGGCTGGTAATGGTGGTGCGGGCGCCCGCAATCTGGAAGGCACGCTGTAGCCCGAGCACGCCTTCGCCGCCGGCGACTTCCCCCAGGCCCGTCTCGCAGGCGGACAGCACGACAAGCTCGACCTTCGTAAGATCCAGTTCGCTCACTTCGAGCGCAGTGAGAACGCCGTGGTCGTCGTCTTTGGGTTTGTTCGCGCCGGCCAGCACGATGCCGGAAAGCAGGCCGGGATGGTGTACGACGACTTTCGCCTGATTCGCAATCTCGTTCAGACCGGTGGTGGGGCTTCCTTGCAAGACGGAGCGAAATTCCTTGTCCGCGAAGAAGCCATGCGTGGCGAGGTGCAGAAATCGGTGGTGGGGCGCCAATTTGCGCACGGCCGCCTCGGTGGGTTGAGCCTCGCGCAGGGTCGTCAGCTTCCCCTTGGGCACCGCCTTGCGAAAGGTGTCCCCAATCGACAGGATCTCGTCCCGGGTCGCGACCAGGCGCTTCCAATCCTGCGGCATGCCGTCGCGCGTGTCGCCGATTCCTTTCTTTTTTTTCTTGCCGTCGACGACCTCCACCTTGACGGGCGCCGCGATGTCCCCGAAATCGACATCCCCCACCGCTAGAAGACTCGCTTCGCCGGAAGGGGGACGCGCCGCCAACAGTTCCGGCAACATCTGCGGTACCGGGATAATGGCGATAAAAAGCTCCTCGATCAGATATTTCCCCGCCGCCTTGCCGGGCAGGGCGGCGAAGGGGAGCGAATTCAACGGTTCGTCGGGGGCGATGAGCACCAGTTGCGCCCCGGCCAAATACTTGTCAAGCGGATCGAGCAATTTCTCGCGAAGCACGAGTGCCGGATCATTTTTCAGGCCGGTGAGCGGCGTCGTTCGCTTCAGGGTCCGGCGAAATTGTTCAGCCGCCTCCCTGAGTGGCTGCGTGGAACCAAGTTCGACGCGGTCCACGCGATCCTTTCGCACCACGTAGGCCGCCAGTTTCTGGTCATACTCCACAAAATCTACCAGTACGACGCCCTTCGGCAGATGCTTCTGCAACTCGGCGGTGGTCAGATTCTGACTCTGCTTGAAGCGGCGATACGCCTCGGTACGAGTCGACAACTTGGCCTCCGCCTGTTCGCGCTGGATGGTCAGGTCGGCCAGTTTTTTGGGTAGATCCACGCCTTTCGGCAGCCTGTCCGGGGACATCGAACTCCAGATCGAAATTTGCCGCGCGAGGCGGTCGAGATCGACGAATAGTCCTTTCGCGCCCGGATCTTTGTCGAGTTCCGTGCGCGCCAGGCGTGTTAGCCGCTGCCGGGTGGTTACGGAACCCTTCCAGGCGAGAACCGGATCGTAGATGGAAGACGATGCCGTGGAGAGGTTTGCCGTGACCTCGAGGTAAATCCCCAAGTGCCACTCGGCCCTGGTGCGGTGGGCGAGCTGCTGGCGCTCCGATTGGGTGATGGCCGAATCTTCCAGCAGACGATGCATGATCTGCACCGCTTGCCGGGAGTTTGATTCGGCTTTCGCGAAATCGCCTTGGTCCCTGTACAGAGCAGCTAGGTTGGTGAGACTCTGGGCGTAGTAGGGGTGCTTATCCCCCAACAAGTGCTTGCGAATTTTGCGGGCCTTCTCGTAAAGCGGCTCGGCCTTCGCGTACTGTTTCAGTGCCCGATAGTTATTGGCCAGGTTGTTTAGGCTCTGCGCGTAGGCCGGATGCCATTCCCCCAAAAGCTGTTCGCGGATCTTGAGGGCGTCCACGTAATGCGGCTGCGCGTTCGCGTATTCTTTCTTGTCCCGATAGAGGTTGGCCAGATTGTTGAGACTTTGAGCATAGTAGGGGTGCTTTTCCTGCCGGGAGATTTCCATGGCCTGCTTGAACAGCGGCTCCGCCTTCGCGTACGCCCCTTGCGCCCGAAAAATCTCGGCCAGGTTTCCCTCACTCACTGCGAAGCTCGGATGTTTTTTCCCCACGATCACCCGGTAAGATTCCATAGCCTGTTTGAACAAGTCTTCGGCTTTCGCGTAGTCCCCTTGCGCCCAATAGAGTCCGGCCAGGTTGTTCAGACTCGCCGGAAAATCCTCATGCTTCTCGCCGGACGTCTTGCGGACGAGTTCCAGCGCCTCGGTGAAGAGCGGTTCCGCCTTTGCGAAATGCCCTAGATCCTGGTAGAGACTGGCCAGGTTAAACAGCCCCGTCGCGAGGTGTTCTCCATTCCGTCTGCAGACTTCCAGGGCCTCCTTGTAGAGGGGTTCGGCTTTCGCGTAATGCCCCTGGAGGAAATAGGTTTCCGCCAGCTGGCTCAGGGTCTTCGCGACTTTCGGATGGTTTTCCCGCAGTTCCAGGCGGCAGATTTTCAATGCCTCACTAAAGAGCGGTTCGGCATTCGCGTAATCGGCTCGATCACGGTAGACCAACGCCACCATGACCAGGGTGCTGACGAAATCCGGATGATTCTCGCCGACGGCTTTCCGCTGGATGGCGATCGCTTGCTCGTAACGGGCAGACGCCTTGTCAAATTGTTTGGCCTGTTGCCAGAGAAAACCGGCCCCGCTAGCGAGAAACACCAATTGGCGATTGGCGTCACCAAGGATGCGAACGCGAATCGCCAACGATTTCTCGCAGCACTCCGCGCCGTCCTGGTACCTGTCCGCCTTGGCATGGGCGTTTGCCTTGGCCAGCCACGCGTCCGCTTCCTTCAATTCCGCGAGCCCCTTCTTGTCGAGACGGCCCAGCGATTCCACGTATTTCAGGTCCAGACGGGCATTCGTGACTTGCCAGGATTTCTCCCCGTGAAGCTTCGTCGCCAGCGATAAGCCCTCCAGACGCGCCTTCTTGGCCGCGTCGAAGTTCTCCAGCGTTTCATGCAAACGTGCCAAACGGTCCAACGACAGGACGATGTGGTCGTGGACGTCACCCCGGAGAGTTCGCTGGTTGGCGAGCGACTTCTCTAAGGCAAGGATGGCTTCGGCTACCTTACCAGCCTTCTCCAGGGCAAAGCTTTCGTTCCAGTCGCGGGTGATTTGTGTCTCGAGTTGTGCTTTTTGCTCCGCCGAAAGATTTTTGGCAGGTTGCTGCTCAAACCCCGAGGCAACGAGTCCCAGCATCAGGACCAGTGCAGGCAGCAATCGCAGCGTGGGGGCAAGGAGGCGCATGAGCTAATCTCTGAAGTTGGCCAGCGGTGGATCTGCATCGATGGTACCAGAAATTCTTCCCAAGGCAAGCAAGGTCCCGAAAAGAAAAACGCCGATTCCGCTGGTCCGAAACCGATGCCAATTCGGCCTTTCTGACGCGCTGGACATTTTTCTCGACCTATCTGACCAACGAACATTTGCCTGGCAGACACCGCTGGGCGGCCTTCCATCGAACCCAGGGCCAGCGCATATCAAACTCGATTCAGGGATAGGACTTCGATGAGAAAGGCCGTGCTGATCATGCACGACTTCATTTTACCGCTGAGGCTGTCCTTGACGGGGTGACGCTTCAGGAGTGTGATGGCAAAGCGTCGGAGCCAGCT
>SHZY01000250.1 GCA_009692065.1 Gemmataceae bacterium | reverse complement strand
CTCGTTGATCCCGAAGGGGCGTGGCTGCTTGCCGCCAGACAGCGTCATTGAACAATGCCATTCAGGCGAGATTTTCACCGACTAACAAGCCGACAGCCCGTTCTCTGCTTGTTTTCGAGCGCGGCCGAGTTTTTTGACCATACGGCCGGCTGAGCGAGAGCGCACGTCAAGCCGATCATCACGCTCAGGCTTGCCAATAGAAAGTAGATGCGCATTGTCTTGCCTCGTGATTGTGGCCAGGCTCCTGTGGCGTCATGCGAGCGGCTAACCGAGAACGGCAACGCGATCATTTCGTCAGAATTCTGATGCAGGAAGGGCTGGGTATGGAGACGGGTTGACCGATGGACGCCAAGGTGCCGGTTTTTGAGTCGACGCGAAACACCGCAACGTTATTACCAGGAAGGTTCGCACACAAGAGCAGCTTACCGTCGGGCGTGATCGCTAGATTCTGCGGACCCTTGCCGAGACTCGATTCGATTCCAATCAACTTCAGTCCGCCATCATCGCCGATGCGATATGCGGCGATGCTGTCGTGTCCCCGATTCGTGCCGTACAGGAAACGGCCGTTTGGCGTAATCTTCAGATCCGCGCAATAGCTCTTGCCAGAAAAGTCCTTCGGCAGGGTCGCAATCGTTTGCTTCTCGATGAGGATTCCGGAATCGGTGTCGTAGTCGAAAACCGTCACCGAATTACTGAGTTCATTGATGACGTAGACCTGTTTTCCCTTGGGGTGGAAGGTCAAATGCCTAGGCCCGCCACCCGGTGGCGTTCTGACAAACGGTTGCCGGTTGGGTGTGAGTTTCGCTTTGGTCGCGTCCAGGCGGTAGGCAAGCACCTGGTCCAGTCCCAAATCGGCGGCGAATACAAAACGGTTATCTGGACTGACAACAATGCAGTGAGCGTGCGGCCCTTTTTGGCGTTCGGGATCGACGCTTGAGCCTGCGTGCTGAATATGCGACGACGCCACGCCGAGTGAGCCATCTTCCTTCACCGGAAATGCCGCGACGCTGCCTGTCGAATAGTTGGCGACGAGAACTGACTTGCCGGTCGAGTCAACATCCAGGTAACAAGCAGCAGAGCCAAGTGCCGATTGCCGATTCAGCAGCTTCAATTGACCGGTGCCGCCCGCGACCTCGTAAGCTGCGACCTGCTCATGCTCTTTGCCGCCGAAGTTTTTCGCGTGAATCGAATACAGGTATTTTTGATTTGGTGAGACGGCCAAGTAAAAGGGGTTCTCGGCGCCGGTCGTCCGATGCACCAACTTTAGCTTGCCGGTATCGAGATCGAGTTGGTAAGAATGAATCGCCCCCTTATCCCCGGCCGCGAACGCCGAGATGAAAACCAGTCGTTCGTCGGCATGAGTTCTTTCCGATGCGATCGCCATAATCGCACCGACTACCATCAGAAATAGAAATCGCAAGAGGCCGCATTTCATCTGTAACTCCGGCAAGGAAGTGTCCGAACGTTCAATCAACCAGCTCACGAATCGGCGTGCCCGACGGCAGCAGCGAAACCGGTCGGCCCGACAGATCGGTGAATTGTGTGTTCAGAGGAACGCCCAAGTAGCGATAAAGAGTGGCCTGGAAATCATTCGGTGTGACGGGCCGGTCGCGAGGTTCTTCGCCGCGAGAGTTCGTGGCGCCGATCGCCTGCCCCATTGGCATGCCGCCGCCGGACAGGAAAATCGACATCGATCGGGCCCAGTGTTCCCGGCCGGGTTGGCCGTTGAAGTTGCTCAGCCGCGGGGTGTGCGACATCTCTCCCATCACCAGGAGTAACACATCGTCTTGCAAGCCGCGTTGATGGATGTCTTCGACGAGAGCCGACACCACCTGATCGAGTACCGGCAGGCGGATGCGCATCTGTTCGAAGATGTTCCAGACGCTGGCGTGATCGTCCCAGCTAAATGCTCTTTGTCCGGGGACGCATGGAAAATCGACGGTGACAATTCGTGCGCCGGCCTCGATCAATCGGCGCGCCAACAGGCAGCGCTGGCCAATCTCATGTCGGCCGTAGCGATCGCGAGTTCGGGCATCCTCCTTGTCGATGTCGAAAGCGCTTCGGGCGGCGTTGCTGGTCAATACTCGAGCCGCCTCTTGCTGGAACTGGTCCATGGTCTGAGTCTGCCCGGTGGCATCTACGCTGTACCGCATTGCATCGAATTGTCCAAGCAGTTCGAGCCGATCTCGGAATCGTGGCCGCAGGGTCTCGTCGATCGTCAATTGCGGCGGGCGAAACTCCGGATTGTTCGGGTCGCTACCGACCACGAGCGGGTCGAGCGCGGCGCCAAGATATGCGGCTCCGTGATAGCGTGTGCGCGGCATGGCGACGTACGGTGGCACTCCGGAAGTTCTCGTCCCCAGCAGCTTGTTCGCCACTGCCCACATATCGGGATGTCTCGGTCGGAAGGGGGTCGTCTCCACGACCTCACCGGGATAGCCCGTCAGGAGCGTGTGCGTGCTGTTGACATGGCCTGTGCTGTCGTGGTGCATCGAACGCAAAATCGCGAACTTGTCCGCGAGCCGAGCCAGCCGGGGAAGATGTTCCGAGATCAGGATGCCGGGGACATTTGTTCGGATGGGATTGAAATCCCCACGGTATTCGCTGGGGGCATCCGGCTTGAGGTCAAAGGTCTCCATGTGGCTGGGTCCGCCCCACAGCCAGAGAACCAGGATGGATTTCGGACCGGTTCGCCCCGGCTCGGTCGCACGGCTTTGCAGCCGCAACAATTCGGACAGCCCAAACGAGCCCAGGCCCGCCAACCCCAAGCGCACAAAAGCTCGGCGACTAAGCGTGCCAGGACACGAATTCGAGTGTGACTTGGTCATGATCCCCCCGTTATTGCGACGCAGTGATCATACACCGGCACCACCCATGACGCAACGCTTTAGATGATATCTCGAAACGTTCTGGCCGCGAATGCCAGATAGTCTTACGTGGCGTCGCGCCAATGCCTGTGAATTTCATTCCCGTTGGCGCCGTTCTCAAGAACGGAAGAACGGAGCCACTTCCCACGAAGTGGGTTCCTTTCCGTCGGCACCGGGGATTTGTTCGCTCGCGTGAAGAAGTTGCCCAGGCGTTGGCCACGATTCGCCCACGTTGGCGCACGGGGCGTTCGGAACGCTCGGTCCGCGCAAACCTTCCAAGTCGCGATACTTGACGACGATCCATTGGCAAAGCAGACGATACGCCCGCTTCCCGGTGCCGATACTCCGGACGCGAACCCTGCCGCGCATGGCGCAACGCGGGACCTCGAATCCGCATGGGGATGCATAAATCGCAGCGGGAGCGCGAGGGTTGGGGGTATAATGAAATCGAAGGAGTTTTGTGATCAGATTCTTGACCGCATTCTTGCCATCAATCGCTTTTCTTCGTTCCCCAGCCTCAGTGCCAGTTCACGTATCCTGTTGGTCTCTTGGTGAAAAAGGAGGCTGGACGGGAAGGCCCTCAGAACGTGGCCGCGCTCACGACGACCGAACCAGTTCTATGAAAGTCGAGGAGGACTCCAATGCCGAACGTACAACAGTGCGAACAATCCAAAGACGACCTGCCGCCTGAGAAGCGTAAGGACCTGAACAACCTCATCCGCGAGCAGGTTATCAATGCTCTGGGCAGGCCCACCGACTTGCTCAAGGTACAGGTCCGCAAGGTATGGGATGATCACTACCGCGTAAACGTCCTGGTCGGTGCGAACGCTGGCTCCATTCGGGTCGCCAACAGCTACTTCGTGGTGACCGACAGCAGCGGTGGCCTCATCGCGGCAAGTCCGAAAATCGCGAAACTGTATTAAGGCCTGCCGCTAACTCGTCAAAAACATTGTCACTCCCAAATGCGGCCGGGAAAACAGGTTGTGAGGATTCCGATCGCAGGCCGTTGGCCGGGCATGGACGATGGAAACGAAAAGAAATTGGCCATACCAAGCTCGAAAATAATCAGACTCTTGATCACGGCGCTGAGTAGCCTGCCGTACTTCACGAACCGCTGGCGCTCAAAGGTAGCAAGCAGCCACGCCCATTCGCCCCAGACGCAGCAGATCATCAAGTGTATGGGAAACAGGTTACCCGGAGTCAGGCCGCTTGCCGATAGTAATATTTGAGCAGGCCGCCCAAGCATTCGCGGCAGACGATTTCCCCGGCTTGCTGGCCCACCTCTGGTCCTGGCTCCAGGATCTGATGGACCAACCCTTGATGCGCACGTTCCTGGTGATGGTGGATCAAGAATTCGTTCACCGCCTCACGTAACGCCGTCTCGCCGAAGAAGATGATTCGTGACAACGCCTCTTCCTTGAGCGATCGGAAGAAGCGTTCCAGATGGGCGTTGCAATTCGGACTCTTCGGTGGCAGCAGTACCGGTTTCACTTTGGTAGCCGTCAGGATGGCCTGGAACTCCGCCGTGAATTTCGTGTCGCGGTCCAGTAGTAAATAGCGCACCGGCTCACGCAGAAAACCATCGAAGGCGTCCGTGAGATTGCGTGCCATTTGCGCCGTCCACGGACCACCGGGGTTGGGCGTGCAGCCGAGGAAACAGAGCTGACGTGTCGCCAAGCGCATGGCGAACAGCAGGTAGTACGTGACCAGGCCGTTCGTGGTCCACACCTCGATGGTCGTGAAATCGATGGCCGATAGTTGACTCCAGTGCGCCTTGAGGAACGTGGCCCACGTCGTCGTTCGTTTGCGTTCCGGCGCCGGTTCGATGCCGTGTGCCTTCAAGATGTTGCCCACCGTTTGGTCGGACACTTTGTGCCCGATGTTGGCCAGGGCGTCGGCGATTCGGTCGTAACCCCAGGTCGGATTCTCACGGGCGAATTGCAGAATCCGATCGACGACTTCCGGCGGCGTTGGCGGTCGGCCCACCGCACGACGCTTGTCGCTGTGGTCTCACTTCTGAGCCACGAGTTCCCGATGCCAACGCAGAATCGTGTCCGGCGTGAAGAACGTGCCGCTCTCGCTCAAGAGATTGCGCCCCAAGACCTTGCCTTGGCCAGCCAAGCGACGACGCTGGTCGTCGTTGAGCAAGATCCGTTTCTTGCCGTTCTTCTCTTGGAGCACCTGGATGATCGTGCGCTGATACTCGATGATTTTCTGTTGCTCGTCGTGGATCCACCCAGCGACAATCGACAGCAGAAGCTGCCACGGCTGAAGAACGAAGTTCATGTTGCACCCGAATGGCGGTTTCGCCGACCCTGGCGTTGTCGGATC
>SHZY01000074.1 GCA_009692065.1 Gemmataceae bacterium | reverse complement strand
CGCGAAAATCGGCGTAAAAATCCAGCCAAAACGCCGGCCAACCAGTTCCCAGAACCAACACGGGCCGCGACCTGCCCAGCCATTCCCCCCGTCTCCCACGCTCCCGCGTTCCGTGGCCTCGCAGGAACTCGGTGCGCAATCCGGGCTAACACGGGATGGTTGCAAGGACGGGCTCGGCAGAAGCCTCGCCCTCCCAACGATACCTCACGTTAAGACGCCCTCGGTGTCAGAGCGTTGAGAACATTTTCGCAGGATCACGAACATGCCCGCGAGCAACAGCAGAAATGCCCAGACGTACGCGCCGTAGACTTGGGCCAGTTTGCCGATCCGATCGGATGCGTTAAGGTGTTGATCGAACACTCCCGTGCTCGTTGATGCCATCAAGAGCGCAACCAGCCCAAGCGTGATGCCGCAGTACCAGCGCATGCGCCGCGAGAACAACGGCGTCGCCAGGCAGTACGCGAGCACGGCGAACGGCAACAACAGCGTCACGCAATGGTGCTTCCAGGTTCGCTCACAGAACAACAGCATGCCGAGGACGACCACGCTGCACTCGGCAACAAGTTGCATGCGCGGCCGTTCATCCACGGACGCTCGGCACAAAAGTATCGCGAGAATCACAAAAATTGCCATGCTGGCGAGGACGATTCCCTGCACGGCGGCACCGCTCCATGACACCAGATTGTGCGTTTCGAGCACGATCTTGCGATCTCCGTCGTACTCGGAGAACGATGGTTCGTCCGTCAACATGCGATGCAAGAGGCCCGGCAGCGATTGGTTCTTGTGCTCGCTCGAAACGACTCCCGCGGCGAACGGAGCAATCATCTGATTGTGCCAGCTCCGCAAGTAATCGAGGTTCTCGGTCCAGCCAAAGGCCAGCGCCGGGATCAGGATCACAAACACGATCAAACTGGACGCGGCGCCCAGAAGCGTCGCCCAGGATCGCTTCCAGAGGAAGTATGCGAGGAAGAGCGCCGGCGTCAACTTGCAGGCAATGCTCAACCCGAGGAGAACGCCGGCCAGCCCGTCGCGCCGCTTGGCGTAGGCGACCAGCATCGCCACGATCAGGGCGAGGATCAGCAAATTGACGTTGCCGTGCACGAGATCGCCTTCGATCGGGCGCAAGCTCAACGCGATGGCGAGGAATTTGCCCCAGATGGGGAATGGCCGCTCGGGCGAATCGAGCAGTGTCAGCACGCCGGCAATCGCCGCCAGCGCGAGGAGCGTCTTGCAGGCAAACCACAACGACGCGCCGAGCATTGGCGGCAGCTGTAAGAAAGGCTTGAGAATCAAGGCCATGATCGGCGGATTCGGATAGGCATATTTGTCCCAGACATTCACGTCGGCGTCGAGATCTTCGAGCTGCGTCTTCCAGCGTAGGAACGCCGAACGCCTGCCGTGTTCTGAATGTTGCATCTTGAAGGCAAACTGGATGTGGATTGCGACGAAGAACAACGCCAGTGCGACGACGAGCCAGCGCTGCCGCAAAAGGTCCACGCTGTATTGGGTTGCTGCGGAGATCATGGCTCGCGTCCTTGCCGTCGTCAGAGCCGGAAGCGTAAGCTACGGCAGCATTTGCTTGTCGTCGCTGTCGCTTCCGGCTCGGAACCGCGAATGGGTTGTAGCACATTTCAATCGCTCGGCTCAAGCGGAACCTGGAATGCACGACTTGCCGATTGTGTGATCGGCATCGGCGCGATCTCTTGGCACGATCCTTGGCACGTGTGGAAATCACCTTTTAGGCTGGAGTGAATCTATCGCCAAGTGACAAGGCCCGTCCATGGATTCCGATGACGACCTCTGGTATATCCGCCTTCCGGATGAGCGCTTTCTGCGTGCGCACAGCACCGAAGCGCTGCGGCGTTTTCTCAAGACGGGGAAGATACCGTGGGAGAGCTGAACGCGCCAATCCGCCGACGCCCCCTGGGTGACACGGGACCGCGAGAGACCCTTCGCCGATCTTGTGCCGGAGAATAACGTGCCCGATGAGCCGGCGCCGACAAGCGATACCGGGGCGCGACCGAAATCACGAACCGCCGCCTTGGATTTACGACCTCTTGGCATGCGCGGGTTCGTCGAAGAACTTTTCAACGCCTTCGACAGCACCTTGCAGCGCGCCAAGATGACGACCTCGGCCTTCACCGGACTCGGCATCGGTATCACGCTGATGCTCGGCGAGTTTGCGCTGCGGTTGTTGCCCAGGGAATGGTGGTGGCTCGCCGAACTGGGGATGGGTGCCCTCTTCCTGGTGTTCTTCAGTATTTGCACCAGCATCCTCACGCAGATGACGGCCCTGGAACTATCGCGTTTTCGCCCGGCACACTTCAGAGAGATACGCCGCGGCTTGCTCGGCTCCATCGTTCGCTTGACCATTGCACTCGGCCTGGTCAGCGGTGCCATTTCGGCCTGATCCTTCAGGTGCGCTCGCTTCCCCGTTGGCTCGCGCCAGAGAATCCGTGCGAACATGAGATGCTGTTGACGACGGTCAACGGCTCTCGCCTACTGCTGGAAGTCTTGTGCTGTACGATCTTGGGTCTGGCATTGCTCGTCCTGAATCCCATCCTTGTCGTTGAAGAGTACTCGATTTGGCAAGGCCTGCGCGACTGGCTCAGCATGCTGCGCCAGCTCCTGGGAAGGATCTACTTGTATCAGGCCATCGCATTCACCTTCGCCGCCGTGGTGACCTTGCCGCTGGCGGCGCCGATCGTGCTTGCCTTCGGCGACCCGCGGCAGCTATCGCTGGGAGAAATGCGTCCGTTCAACCTGCTGGTCGGCGTGTCGTTGACGCCGATGCTCGCGTATCTGCTGGTCGCGCATGTATTCGTTTACTTGAATCTGTGCTACGAGTTCTTCTACTCGGCTCGCCGATCTCAAAACGAAAAAGCCCGACGCCTACTGGCCGTCGGGCTCTTTTTCTTCAACATTCAAATCGCGCTTACAGCAACTCGGTGATCGGATCACGATCGTCGAGGATGTACATCGGCCGACCTGTCTGGTTCGGGAAGGTCAGCGACGGGTCAATGCCCATGGCCCGGTAAAGCGTACTGAGGACCTGCGACGGTGTGGTCCGGCGATCGCGCGGGTATTCGCCGCGAGCGCTGGAAGCACCAATCGCCTGACCCATGCGCATCCCGCCGCCGGCAACCATCGCCGACATGACGGGCGCCCAGTGATCGCGGCCGGCGCTGCCGTTGACGCGCGGCGTACGGCCAAATTCGCCCCAGACGACCACCACGGTGTCGCGATCCATGCCGCGATCGTACAGGTCCTGAACAAGATTGGCGATACCGCGATCGAGTTCGGGCAGCTGATTACGAAGCGTGATGAAGTTATTGCCGTGCGTGTCCCAACCGCCGTAGGCCAGGGTGACGCAGCCGACGCCGGCTTCGACAAGACGACGCGCGGTGAGAAACTGCTCGATCCCGCGATAGCGGTCGCGTGTGCGGGCTTCCTCGTCGGAATGATCGAGCGCCCGGCGGGTGGCGCCGGAAGTGACCATGTCGAAAGCACGCTGCGTGAAGGTGTCCATCCCGCGCATGGTGCCGGTGGCGTCGATGTCGCGGCGGAGGGAGTCGAAGTTTTGCAGCATCTGGCGGCGATCGTGATTGCGTTCGATGTTGACGCCGCTCGCCAGGCTCAGGTTGGAATTGCCTGGACCGCTGGGAGTGAAGGGGCGATGGGCAACGCCGAGATAGCCCGGTTCGTTACCGATCGTCATGCCGTAGAGGCCGACGAAGGGGGGGATGTCCGCATTGGCACTGCCGCGCATGCGCGAGACGACGGAGCCGAAGCCGGGATGATGCGCGATGCGATTCGTGCCGTCGCTGTAGCCGGTCATGACGAGGCTGTCGGAGTGCTCATCGACCGAGACGATGGAGCGAATCGCTGTCAGCTTGTCGAACATGCGGGCTTGCCGCGGAAAATACTCGGAAATCTGCACGCCGGGGACGTTTGTCTGGATCGGGCGGAACTCGCCGCGATATTCCATCGGGGCATCCGGCTTGAGGTCGTACATGTCCATGTGCGACGGGCCGCCCGGCAGGTAGATCATGATGGCGGATTTGGTCGTGGTCTGCGCCGCGACCGTTGGATTGGCTTGCGCCTTCGCACGCAACATATCAGCCAAGGTAAGGCCGGCGCCGAATGCGCCGATCTTCAAAAAGCTGCGCCGATTCAAACCGTCGCAGAACTTCTGCTTCGAACCAAGAAGGCTTAGCATGGGATCCCCCCAAAAAGAGTGTGTGTTTTCACAATCTGCTGTAGTCTACCCTCTCCTAAGTTCGGTCGCAAGGGAAATATTCTTTTTTCTGCATGCAACAAATGCAGGGATTTTGCGAAAGATGCGCAAAGGTTGCCGATTTTCCGATGCCGATTGCGGTTTAGCATTCGCTGGAAGCACCGTTTTCCGCTCGAATTGACGCTACGAAAGGTAAGCCCGAAGCGCCAGTGAGGAAAAGCGTCCGTCGCTGGCGATTCGGGCCAAGATTTCTACTCGCTCCGCCCAATTTGGAATGGCGCGCTCTGGACCACTTCCAGGATCACGTGCGAAAAATGAAACTGCTTCTGGGCAACTCTTTCCGCAACTCCGGCCAGAGCTTGACGGTCGCGGTCGCCGAGCTTGCGACCTTGCGAATGGCTGAGGAGTTTCTCAGTCAGCACGCCTACGAAAAGCTCGTGATGGCTCAAGAGGTAGGCTTTCAAGTCCTCGGGGCCATTCAACGTTTTCCCGTCGGGCAGGACGCGGACGGGTTCGAGCGAGGCAGCGCCCCCGGTGGTGCGTGTCTTGCCGTGCATGTCGAACTTGTCCAGCGCGAAGCCGATCGGGTCCATCTTGGCATGGCAGTGGGCGCAGGCGGCACTTTGAAGGCGCACGAGTCCAGACTCAAATTGCGGTTCGCGATTGGCGAGCACTTCCGGCGGGGCGCCGGCAGGAGGTTCACCCAGGAGGTTGTCGAGAACCCATTTGCCTCGCCAGATCGGCGCCGCGGATTCCGTTTTGGCAGTATTTGTCAAGAAGCTGGCCTGGGTCAACAGGCCGCCGCGACCGGTGCCTCGCAGGTCCACGCGCCGCATCTTGTCCCCCTCGACGCCCGCGATGCCATAATGCTTGGCGAGCGCCTCGTTCACGAACGTGAAATCGGCGTTGAGGAAATCGAGCACGCTGCGATCCTCGCGAATTATGGCGGCGAGGAACATGCGGGATTCCTTTTTCATCGCCCGGCGCAGGGTGTCGTCGAGTTTGACAGCGTCAAGCTGGTCGAGGCCGAGCCAGAAGTTGGAGAATCCCTTGGCCAGCGCCTTGGATCGCGGGTTTTGCAGCATGCGTTTGACTTGGGCTTCGAGGTTTTGTCGAAGGATCCCGTGTTGCGCCTGATCCAGCAGCTCGTCGTCGGGGACGCTGCTCCACAGGAAGAAGGAAAGCCGCGACGCCAGCTCGACCTCGCTGCAAGGCGATGGCTGATCGATTGATTCGGCGGAGTCCTTCCACGTATTAACACGGTAAAGGAAGAGCGGCGACATCAACACTTCCTCGAGTGCCGCATAGATGCATTCTTCGAAACTTGCCTCGTTTTGGTGTGCCGTTTCGAAGACGGCGACCAGGCGATCCAGCTCCGCGGCATCGACGGGCCCCCGGTACGCGCGTCGGGCAAAGTCGCCCAGAATCTCACGGGCGGATGCGGTATCGGTTTTCCCCGTGATCTCCGCAAACACGCGTCGCGGGCTCGATGGCTCCATGTCGGGCGCCGCATTCGTGTCGTCATCCTCGTCAGCGTTCGGATCGCCGCCCAGGAACTCGGCAGCAAAGACCTCATCAAGGATCTGCCTGGCGGCCAAACGGTACTGGTCCGCATAGGCTGAGCTCAGCGTGGGCACGTCGTTGCAGTTATCCCAGGCGGCGTCGTCCTTCGGCAAATCCTTGATCGATGGCGTGCGGATGCCGAAAAGATCACGTGCGGCATTCATGTATTCGGCGCGTTGAAGCCGGCGAGCCACGAGCCGGACGGCGTTCGGGTCGGCCTTGAGCACCGTCTCCTCGAGCCAGTGGATCATGGTCTGCCGCTCCTCCGCCGTGGGTTGCGTGGACTTTTTTTTTTTTTGGCGGCATCTTCTTGTCACGCATTTTTTGCACTGCGAGTTTCCAGGTCTCCCGGTTTTGCTTCATGACCGCCGGGTTCAGGGATGCCTCGTCGAAGTCGAAGCTCGTTCGCCC
The DNA here is from genome assembly GCA_009692065.1 of Gemmataceae bacterium. Taxonomy (GTDB): domain Bacteria; phylum Planctomycetota; class Planctomycetia; order Gemmatales; family Gemmataceae; genus SIAQ01. The sequence goes on along the minus strand of SHZY01000074.1, from coordinate 23,064 downwards.
AGCCTCGTGACAGGTGCCGCAATATTGCAGCAGCAGCTTCGGCGCTTTGGCTTCCGCAGGGAGGCTGACCGAGGTCGTGTGATTCGGAGTATCCGCTTCCGCTGAAGTATCGCGAACCGCCACGGCCTGATCGACGAACCAAGGCGTCGTCGCCAGCGCGACTACCACGCAAATCACCATCGTATAGAACACAATCCGTGTCATTTTCATGCTCCGAAAACCGGCAGGCAAGTGAGCGACCCTGAATGAATAGATGCGACACAGCATCCAAGAGAGCGCATACGGCGGAAGAAACACGGCTTACGGACAACTATACCTGATCACACGTTAGAGGCCGATGATGCGATGGTGAAAAGCGAATGATAGCGGGGTGAGTAAGTTCACACATACAACGGACAATACCTAATAATCTAGCGCTTTGGCAGACGAAAAGTTCCTAAGACGGGACGAAAAACAAATGAGAAGATTCACACTATCGGCAAAGGAGCCAGCAGCGCAAGCAAGGAATGACTCGCCCTTCTCCTTGCTTGCGCTGCTGGCTCCTTTGGTGGCCTCCGGAAAAGCCCAAAACATCCCTAGACATCATTTCCCCTATCCGTTACACTACCTATAACAGTAAACGCTGATTCTCGGAAACGAGCGGCCTTGCTTTCCTACATCGGTTGCATGGACGGGACTCTGCGGCTCTTCAAAAACGTCGTTTACTCTTTGCCGCACGCTCCTGTCGCCAACCCGGCACCACTGCTCGTCACCGCGCGCCCGCCTCGTTGAGGCGGGGCTGAACACTCTTGGAGGCTCATTTGACCACCGCTACCTTGGTGGAACCGACCGGGTTCCACGCACTTTCTCTCTGCCAGCCAGTTTTGTCCGCCATCGCCAACGCCGGCTACAAGAAACCCAGCAGTATCCAGAAGGCTTTCATTCCGCGCGTCCTCACCGGCGTCGACGTGATGGGCCAGGCTCAAACCGGCACCGGAAAAACCGCCGCCTACCTGATCCCCTACTTCGAACGCTGGCAGGACTCCAATCATCAGGAACCCACCGCCCTCGTGCTGGTCCCAACGCGCGAACTCGCCATTCAGGTTTGCGACGAAGCCGTGAAACTCTGTCCCAATAAGGATCTGCACGTCCTGCCGATCTACGGCGGCCGGCCGATGGACGGCCAGATCCGCGGACTACGCAAGGGCGTCGATCTCGTCGTCGGCACCCCCGGGCGACTCCTCGACCATCTCGGCCGCGGCACCTTGATGCTGCACAAGGTCAAGTACCTCGTCCTCGATGAAGCCGACCGCATGTTCGATCTCGGCTTCCGCGACGATATTCGCCGCATCCTGAAAAACTGCCCCGAGGATCGCCAAACGCTGCTCCTGTCCGCCACCATGCCGCCGGACATTTTGAACCTCGCCAAACGCTACATGCGCAGGCCGATCATTCACCTGCAAATGTCGCCGAAGCAGGTGACGATCGACAAGATTCGGCAATCGTATTTCACCGTGGACAAGCACAACAAGTTCGAACTGCTGCTCAAGCTGATCGAGCGTGAACAGCCGCGGCAGTGCATCATTTTCTGTGAACGCAAGATCGGCGCGCATCGGATTTACGAACAGCTTTGCGGCGAGCGCAAGCGTGTCGCCACCATGCACGGTGATCTCGAACAGTCCAAGCGTGAACGCATCATGCAAGCGTTCAAGGAAGGCAAGATCGTCTATCTCGTGGCAACCGACGTCGTCGGCCGTGGCATCGACGTAATGAATATTTCGCACATCATCAATTTCGATTTGCCGATGGATCCCGAAAATTACGTCCATCGCATCGGCCGCACGGGCCGCATGGGCAAGGACGGCGTGGCGATTTCGTTCGTGACGCCCGAGGAAGGCTCGGAGTTGACGCGAATCGAGGACTTCATCAACAAAATGATCCCGGAAGACCGCTTCGAGGACTTCCAGGCCTATGAAAAGCGTGTCAAGAATCCGGATGAGCCGCGCGAAGTGAAGCCTATCTTCGGGCGGCGCAGCAAACGCTACAGCCAGCGGCTGTAGGTAGCGTTGGGCACCAGTTTTCCGAGCCCGAAGCGCAAGCAAGGGAAGCGTTCCCTGCTTGCGATTCGGGCTCGGTTTTTTTTTTGTGGAGATTAGCCGGCGCGCAGCTTCGGCGCCCTGTGAGAGTAATTCTCCGCAGCATGGGCGAGATCGAGCAGCGATTCCATCGGCGGCGTCAAGAGATGCCGGCAGCTTTTGCCGACGCGCTCCGCCGTCACAGCCAGATCGAGCAACGCCACCATCGTCGGCGCCCATTTCTTGCCGCAGGTTCGGCACACCGGCTGATCGTGCTCCTCGGCGAATAGCTTCAGACCGCTGCGTGCCGCCGAATGTTTGCCGCACTTCGGGCAACAGCTTTCGTCCGCTTCCTCGACCAACCGAATGGTGTAGCCTTCCATACAATCGCACCCATCGTTAGATTCGCTTTAAGCTTCACATCCAAGCGACAACAAGTCCGAATGGCACAAGCAATAGATCGGCATTCGCTGAAGGGCAACGGTGCCAGGTTGGCGTAAATTGGGCGATTCGAGGTAACGGACGAGCCGACCCGCCCTCCTCCGAAAGCGATTCCAATGGCGTTGCCTGGGAAGCAAGCGCGGCCAGTCGAAAAATGGGGGAAGTTTAACGAAGGGGCAAGCCCTGACGGCCCGGCTTGTCGTTTAGCGCCCGGTGGACGCCACGTTTTACCAGTGAAATTGCCCAGCCGGCGCTAAACGAGGAAGGGCTTAATATCGCGGCACCGTCGGATCGACCTCGCACGACCAGGCATCGATGCCGCCCGCAAGGGAACGAATGTCGACATGCCCGAGCCGCGTAAGGTACTCAGCCGCCGACTGACTTCGCACGCCGTGATGGCAATAGACGATGGTCAAGGTGGCCGGCTCAATCGCAATCTCAGCAGCGCGGGTCGGCAGGTCGTTCAAGGGGATGAGCACGCTATCCTGTAGCGCAGCGAGTTGATTCTCTACCACCTGGCGGACGTCGATCAGGCGCACGCTTTGGCCATTCGCGATCAGCTTCGCCAACTCGCGTGCGGTGATTTCCTGAGCCATCGCGGCCCCCTCGGTCCTCGTTTAGCGCCCGCAAGGCACCCTGCGAACGCTAAACGAAGACGGCGGTTACTTCTCTTTCTTGTCTTTCTCTTTTTCTTCCTTCTTCTCCTCGATAGCCTCCCGCACCGGCTGCACGAAGTGGGTGGACTTCTTGTCTGCCATCAACTGCGCTGCCTTGGCCTCAGCGTCCTGCCGCTTGGGATAATCGAAGGAAGTGACCATCTGATGCGAATTATTGAAGACGCCCCACAGCACGCGCATGCGCGTCACCTTGGCAACGCGGATTCGCTTGGGCTTCGGCTTGGCCTTGACCTTGGCCTTGGCCTTGGCCTTCTTTTTCTTTTTGGGTTCGCCGTCCTCGTCTTCGCCCTCCTCGCCTTCCTCACCCGCTTCCGCTTCGGCAGGGGCCTCTTCCTCTTCGTCGCCGTCTTCGTCTTCATCTTCATCTTCGTCTTCGTCGCCGGCCTCGTCGTCCTTCGGAGCTTCCTCCTCGTCGAAGTCAGCACGGAGTTCACGATAATTCTGAGTTTTCTTTCGAGCCATGATGTCTCCTTCCTTTGCAAAAGCAACTGCTCGATCAATCCCTTAACCTATTGCCGAAGCGTGTCCCCGCCAAGCCCAAGGACAACCGTCCCTGGGCTTTCGTATGATAGCCAGAAGACCCAACGCCGCGTGCGAGGACACCTCGATGAAACCGCTGCCGCCGATGTCGGTAGGGACGCTGCTCTTCTTGCTGGCGGTGCTTAGCTGCGCTGGCGGAGTGCGCGCATGGTACGTGGCGACCTGCGCCGCGAACGGCCAGCGCAACGCAGCCATCCTCGTGCAGGGGCCGGCAACGCCCAGCCATTTTCCCGAGGAGAAAACCTTCCGAGGACGGACCCCGCCGACGCAGCTCGACAACCTCGTGGCGAATATGGCGGAGGATCGCGCGTTCAAATGCCTGACGCCGCTGTCGGACAGCGAGGAGTTCACGGGCCATGAGGCGCCGCTCTATCCGCTGCTCTTCGGCATGATTGCCCATTGGAACGACGACTGGGCCGACACGATCCTGCGCTGGTTGCAATGCGTCCTGGGCAGTCTGACGGCCACGTGCTATTTCTGCTTCGCCAGGCGTGCGTTTCACAGCACGCTGATCGCCACCCTGGCCGGATTGCTGGTCGCCTGCCATCCCTTCTGGGTGATCAACACGGCCGAGCTGAACGATGGCGTGCTCGCGACTTTTCTCGTGGCCTTGAGTCTGGCGATTGGCGCCCGCGCGGGCCAGGTGGGCGGCGCGCTCACGGGCCTCGGCTTCGGCCTGGCGCTGGCGAGCGTGGGGCTGACGCGTGCAGCTCTGCTCCCATTCGCGGCGGTTGCCGTCCTGTGGTTTCTCTGGGAATGCCGGCGTTTCCCCCTCGGCTGGTTCGCGGGTTTTCTCGCCCTCGTCGGTTTTGCCAACGGACTTGCGCCCTGGGGCATCCGCGACTACCTGCTCTTTGAGCGGCCGGTGCCGGTAGCCACCTCGACTTACTTGCATCTCTGGATGGGCAATAATCCGCACGCCACTGGCTCGACGCTGGACGAGGCGGCACTGCGCAGCTCGCTGCCTCCCGATCGGCTCAAGGAGTTGCTCGCCGAATCGAACCAGGCCAATCGCTACAACGCGCTGGCGCCGGACGTTTGGCAAGAAGTCTGTGCCCATCCTGCCGACACGCTGGCCCGCCGCATCCAGGCGACCCTCGCCTTTCTCTTGGGCGACCAATGGCTCAAAGAACGACAGCTTGGCGCATTGCTAGAGAGTAACGATTCGGTCGCCGAACTGCCGGCCTGGCTGCGCGACCATGCCGAAACGATCCTGCAAGGAACGCTGCTGGGGCTACTGGTCCTGGCCTTGCTCGGCTGGCGCTGGAGCTACGCCTGGCGCCGCTATGGCCGCATCGGCGTCATCGCGGTCCTGCTAATTCCATTGCCATACATCTTGAGCCATGCGGAATCGCTCTCCGGCCCGCGCCTGCCGCTTGACGGCGTGCTGTTGTGCTATGCCGCGTTCGCGCTGGCGAGCTTGATCCCCGGCCTCGTGGGAACGCCAAAGTCATCGTCGAGCGATGTGCAGTCGCCAAAGGCCTAGCAGACCTGCCGCAGTGCGCGCTTGGCGGTTTCGCGCAAGCAGCACACTCGGGAACCAATGACCAACGATCCCAGCCTCGACCTGTTTCTGCCACCCGTGCGTGAGTGGTTTCGCACCTGCCTCGGTATGCCGACGCCCGTGCAGCGCCAGGGCTGGCCCGTCATCGCCGCGGGGAATCACACGCTACTGCTCGCGCCGACCGGTTCAGGCAAGACGCTGGCCGCATTTCTCGCCTGCCTCGACGGCCTGTGGCGGCAGAATCCCGTCGATCGCGGCGTGCAGATTCTCTACATCTCGCCACTTAAAGCACTCAACAATGACATCTACCGCAACCTGCAAGTTCCACTGCAAGGCGTCGCCGCCGCGGCCGACACAATGCACTTCACGTTGCCGTCGATCGACATCGCCGTCCGCACCGGCGACACGCCGACAGCCGAGCGACAGCGCCTGGTGCGTAAGCCGCCGCATGTGCTGATCACGACGCCGGAGTCGCTGCATCTGTTGTTGACATCGAAAGCCCGCGAATCGCTGCGCAACGTCACGCATTGCATCGTCGATGAGATTCACGCCTTGTGTCCCAACAAACGCGGCGTATTCCTGGCCCTGCTGCTGGAGCGTTTGCAAGCGATCAACCAGCGTGAGTTCGTCCGCATCGGCTTATCCGCGACGCAACGGCCGTTGGAAGAAGTCGCCCGCTATCTCGGCGGTTTCACCTATGACGCCGCGGGGCAGTGGCGTGAACGACCTGTCACGATCGTCGATGCAGGGTTGCGGAAGAACCTCGATCTCCAGGTCGTCAGCCCCGTCGAGCAATTTGGACCATTGCCCGAGAAATCGATCTGGCCGGCGATCTATCGCCGTCTGGCCGAGGAGATCCGCCGGCATCGCTCGACGATTGTCTTCGCCAACAACCGCCGCAGCGTCGAACGGATCACGGCGCAGCTCAACGACTATCTCTTGGAATCAATGGATGACCGGGCCGGCCCCCCTCGGGAAGGCGAGGCTCCCGCCGAGCCTTGCAACACGCACCAACTCGGCTCGGCGGGAGCCTCGCCCTCCCAGGTGTCGGCCTTGCCGCCTTTACCAGAAGACGCCATCCAGGTCCGCGCCCATCACGGCAGCGTGGCGCTGGAAGTACGCCAACAAACCGAGCAAGCGTTGAAGGAAGGCCGACTGCGTGCCGTGGTCGCGACCGCATCGCTGGAGTTGGGCATCGACATGGGCACGGTCGATCTCGTCTGCCAGGTCGAATCTCCAGGCAACGTCGCGAGGGCCTTGCAACGTGTCGGCCGTGCGGGACATCTGGTCGGGCAGTCGAGCAAGGGCCGGCTCATCGCCAAGACGTTGCCGGACCTGCTCAATCAAGCCGTGCTTGCCGCCGAGATGACGGCGGGCCGCGTCGAGGCATTGCGGGTGCCGATGAACTGCCTCGACGTGCTCGCCCAGCAGGTCATCGCCATGACCGCGATGGAAGACTGGCCGGTGAGCGACCTGTATCAACTCATTCGCCGTTCGTACCCCTATCGCGACCTGACACCGGCCGCCTTCGATGCCGTCCTCGAAATGGTTTCCGGCCGCTACCGCTTCACGGTTCGGGAGGGCGAGGCTCCCGCCGAGCCACGCCTTCCCCCGATGCAACAGCTCTCCGCCCTGCAGCCGCGCATTAGCTGGGACCGCGTCCATCAGAAGTTGCAAGCGTTGCCCGGCAGCCAGCGGCTCGCGGTTGTCCATGGCGGCACGATTCCCGACACGGGCCAATTCGCGGTCTACACGTCCAAGGGGCTTCGCATCGGCGAGGTCGATGAGGAATTCGTCTACGAACGCCGCATCGGCGACACGTTTCTCCTGGGCACCAGCGCCTGGCGAATCGATCGCATCGACACCGATCGCGTGCTCGTCTACCCCGCGGAAGGCATGCCGGCGCTGGTCCCGTTCTGGCGCGGCGAAGCGACGGGACGCACCTATGACCTGGGCGTCGCGCAAGGCAAATTCCTGCGCGACCTTTCCCAACGGCTCGACGATCCCGATTGCCTCGCCTGGCTGCAGCGCGACTATCATGTCGATGCCGCGGCAGCGCGCAACCTGCGCGATCATGTGCGCCGCCAGGTCGTCCGCACCAACTGCCTGCCCACCGATCAGACCCTGCTGATCGAAGCCTCCCGCGATCCCTTGGGCGATTGGCAGGTGATCCTGCTCTGCCCCTTCGGCCGCAGCGTCAACCTCAGCCTGCGGCTCGCTTTGGAGCATCGCCTCCAGCAGCGGCTCGGCTATCGCCCGCAGTGCTTGCATCACGACGACGGCGTGCTGATTCGGTTAACGGAAAGCGATGAGCCGGTGCTCGATCTTTTCGACGGCATCACGCCGGAGAATGTGCGTGATAGGATCCTGGAGGAACTTGCCGACAGCGCCCTGTTCGCCTTGCGTTTTCGCCAGAACGCTGCGAGGGCACTGATGATGCCTCGCGGTGCTGCCGGCAAGCGCGCCCCGCTCTGGCTGCAGCGGCTGCGCGGGCGGGATCTCTTGCAGGTGGCGCGTCAGCATGCTGATTTCCCGATCGTTGTTGAGACCTTTCGCGAATGTCTGCACGATCATCTCGATCTGCCACGCTTGCAAGTATTGCTTCTCGCCGTCGCTGCGGGAACCATCGACGTGCAGACCCGCCGGCTCGACATGCCGTCGCCCTTCGCGGCCGGCATGCTGTTTGCCTTCACGGCCGCGTTCATGTACCAGTACGACGACGTCGAACCCGGAAGCCAACGTGAATCGGCGAAGCTCGACCAGGAACTGCTCGATCAACTCATCGGACATGAGAACGAGCCGCGACCGCTGGACCCGCGTGCCGTGCAACAAGTTGATCGCCGGCTGCGGGGCGTCGGCATGCCGCCGCGCAGTAAAGCCGAGACCGCGGAATGGCTGCGCCGGCTCGGCGACGTCACGGGTGCAGAACTCGAAGGGCCCGTGCGCGAGTACCTGCGCGATCTGGAGCAAGAAAATACCGTCACGCGAATCACGCTGAGCAATTGCGTCGATCCCGAACGCTGGGTTCTCACCGAGGACGCGGAACTATTCCGATCGGCTTTCGCTGCCGACGTGGCTGACGCGGAAGGGTCGCAGCAGGCAGCGAGCGCGATCTTGCAGCGGTTCCTGCAAACGCATGCGCTGATCGGGCTCGACGATATCCTGCGCCGCTATCCGTTCGAGCGTGCCTGGGCCCAGCGCCAACTCGAAGAATGGACGCGCCAGGGCCGACTCGCGCGTGTCATCGCCAAGGACGCGGAGCCGCTGCAGTGGTCGGCCCCTGAGAATCTCGACCAGATGCAGCGCGGCACGCTGTCGATCCTGCGCCGCGAGGTGATGACGTGCCCTGCCCCGCAGTTTGCCGACTTCGTCTTGCGCTGGCAGCACGTTCATTCGGCAACGCAGGCAAGCGATGCCGACGGCTTTCGGGCCGCGCTGCATCGCTTGCAAGGTTGCTTTGTGCCTGTGGAGTCCTGGGAACAGGCAATACTGCCGTCGCGGTGTCAGAAGTATGTGCCGCGGAATCTGGATGACTTGATCGCAGCGGGACAGTGGACGTGGATGTGTGGGCGGGAAAGCGAGGGAGGCGAGTTGCTGCTTGCGTTCGCGGAACGCGAGGCGCTCCCCCATCTGCCGCCGCCGATCACGGTGGACGCCGACTCGGCCGCCGCCGTAATGCTGGACGCCTTGCGCGGCCGGGGAGCGATCTTCGCCACGGACCTGGCGGCGCACGTGAAGTTGCCGATTGCCGTCGTGCGGTCATCTCTTTGGTCGTTGCTCAAAGCGGGCATCGTGACGAATGATCAGTTTGACCTGCTGAGACGGGGCGAACCGCCGCCCGAGAACGAGCCGCCGCCGATGCATTCGCGCGGCGAGGTACGCGCCTTTTTGCGTGACAGCAGGCGACGCCGCGAGAACACCTGGCCGGAAGGGCGCTGGTCGCTTCTTCCTTGGGGCCAGCCCGATCCGGAGTCGGCCGCGTTCTTCCAGGCCCGCCTTCTGCTCGATCGCTACGGCATCGTCGCGCGGGAGCTGGCGCTACTGAGCGGCACGCCGGTCGCGTGGCGCGTCCTCTATGAAATCCTGAGCCGCATGGAGTTATGCGGCGACGTGCGGCGCGGCTACTTCGTGGAAGGCCTGTCCGGAGCCCAGTTCGCGCTGCCTGAAGCCGCCAGGATGCTGCTCGACATCGCCCTGCCCAGCAATGCCAAGGCGCCGGCCTTGCTTCTCTCCAGCGTCGATCCGGCCAACCTGTACGGCAGCGGCGCGGCCCTCGAGATTCAGCAGGCGTCCGAGGACGCACGCGCATTCCAGCGCCGGCCCGGCAACTGGCTCGTGATCAAAGCCGGCCGACCCGTGCTCTTGATCGAACAGCACGGGAAACGGTTGACGACCTTACCCCCCGCAAATCAAGACGATCTCGCTCAGGCAGTAGCGAGGCTGCCCGACCTGCTGAAGTTGACCGCGAATCGCGACGTGCGGCATCGGCTAACCGTGGAGACCTGGGACGGTCAAGCGGTCACCGGTACGATTGGCAAGGACTTGCTGGAAACGGTGGGGTTCGTGCGCGATTATCAGGCGATGACGCTGTATGCGGTGTGGCAGCCCTGACGTTCACCGTGACGAGCCCGCAGCGCAAGCAAGGGTTTAGTTTTCCCTTGCTTGCGCTGTGGGCTCCTGGGCTATTCGAGCGTCACGCTCTCGCCGCGATCTGGATACGCGACATCGGTGAAGCCGCGTTCCTTCAGCGTCGCCAGCAGCGCCTCCGCCTGATCGGGGTCGCCGTGGACGAGACGCACTTTTCGTTTTGCGTCAACCAGCGGCGTCAGTGCTGCCAGCAGATCATCGCGGCCGGCGTGGCCGGAGAAGCCGTTCAGCACCACCACCTCCGCGTTCAGCGCCACCGGCACGCCGAAGATGCGCACCTCCGGCTTTCGCTCGACGAGCCGGCGGCCGAGCGTTTGCGGCGCCTGGAAGCCAATGATGAGGACGGTGTTGCGCGGATCGCCGATGTTGTGCTTGAGATGGTGCAGAATGCGGCCCGATTCGCACATGCCGCTGGCAGCAATGACAACGCAGGGTTCCCTGCTTTCATTGATCGCCTTGCTTTCTTCGACGCTGCGCGTGTAGTGCACCACTTTTTCGCCGAAGAGATCGCGGTCCTTGTAAAGCAGGAGCGAGGTTTCCTCATCAAAGCACTCTGGATGGAGACGAAAGACCTCCGTCGCCGCAGCAGCGAGCGGGCTATCCACAAAGATCGGCAGCCGCGGCAACTGCCCCGATGCGATGAGCTGGTGCAGGAAAAAGACGATTGTCTGCGTGCGCCCCAGGCTGAATGCGGGGATCAGCACCTTGCCGCCGCGCTGGATGGTGCGCGTCACAACTTCTGCGAGATCACTCGCCAGCATCTCGACGCCGGGATGATTGCGCCCGCCATAGGTTGATTCACTGATAAGCAAATCCGCGGGCGGAATCGGCTGCGGGTCGCGGAGGATCGGCATGTCCTTGCGCCCGAGGTCACCGGTGAAGGTGATGGTGCGTCCGTTTCCGAATGCGACATGCACCATCGCGCTGCCAAGCAGGTGGCCCGCATCGACAAACCGGACCATGATGTTGCCGCCGATGTCGTGATCGGTGTCGTATGGGATCGCGCGGGCCAACTGCAAGGTGCGGCGAACATCGCGTTGATCGTAGAGCGGCTCAATCTCGGGCTCGGCCGGCCGGCGATGCCGACTCAGATGGCTCGCGTCCTCTTCCTGTATCTTGGCGGAATCGGCGAGCATCACCGCAATCAGATCGCGAGTCGCCGGCGTACAAAAGATCGGCCCCTTGAAGCCTCGCCGCACGAGATTGGGAAGGTTGCCGCAGTGATCGATGTGCGCGTGGCTGAGTACGACGGTATCGATGTCGCTGGCTGGAAAAGGGAACGTCTTGTTGCGTTCAAAAGCCTCGGCACGTCGGCCCTGGAACAGGCCGCAATCGAGCAGTATTTTCTGCCGGCCGGTTTCGATGAGGTGCATCGAACCGGTGACCGTGTGGGCGGCGCCCCAGAAGGTGACGCGGATGGGCGAAGGTGTAGGCATGACTGGATCCCAATCTTACCGCTTGCGGTTTAGCGCTCACATGGCGCCAACCGAGCGCTAAGCCGCAAGCGGCAGGGCAAAAGTCCGGCTATTCCGACAGTTTTTTCAGGGAGGCCTGGGCATGTTCGTTGCCATAGGCCAGGCGCACTACCAGGCGTGCGTAGTCGCGTAGCTCGGTTTGCTTTTTCTCATCCCGGCCGGCCCACTTTTTCATTTCGCCGGCGATGCGCTTGACGGCGTCCTCGCTGTTGTCCTTCTGGATCATCTGCCGCATCAGCTTTTGCAACTCCGCCGACTTGCCGTCGGGCCGTTTCTTTTCCTCTTTCTTGTCTTCCTTCGGCGCCTCCTTGCCAAGAACCTTTGCGACCGCAAGGATCACCTTGCGCGAGTCATTTCCATTGGGATCGCTGAGGGCAAAGTTGGCAACCACTTTGTTGTCCTTGGCGACGAGCACGGTGATCTGCACCTTGTCGTTGAGGCCGTAGGTGGCCGGGCCGTCCTTGCCGCCTTCCAGGCAGATACTGACGGGCGACTTCAGGCCCAGGGAATTCTCGGCCTTGGTGAGCCAGCCTTCGACCTTCTCCTTGTCGCCGGTGACCCAAACGATCTGGGTGGCCAACTTCTCCTGCTCGGACGCATACTTGTCAACGAGTTTCAGAAACTGAAAGCCTGGCCGAGTGATGGCGTTATCCGACGGCGCGTGCATGAAAATCAGCAGCGTCGGCCCGCCCTTGCTCTTGTCGTGGACCTTGAATTTCTTGCCCGCGGCCGGGCCGAAATGGGCGTGGGCCTTGAAATCAGGCAGTTTGTCGCCCACCTGCGGGCCGGACGGAAACGAATCGCCGCCCGGCTGAAACGCCAGTGCCAGCATCAATGCGGTGGCGGTGAACATGAATCAGCTCCTCAAAAGTCGGTAGAGAATATTGATGAAAACCGCGTAGCTTTGTGGCATCATTCGCATAAGCCAACGACACCTATTTTGGCACAACCTCACGGAAAAAGAAACCATGTTTCCGCGCATTTGCATAACGTTGGCCATACTGCTGGGTTTGACGCCATTCGCGTTGGCCCAACCAAAAAAGAAAAAGCCCAACGTCATCGTCATCATGACCGACGATCAGGGGCACGGCGATCTCGGCTGCCACGGCAATCCCGTCATCAAGACGCCGAACCTGGACAAGCTCGCCAAGAAGAGCGTGCGGATGAGGAACTTCTACGTCTCCCCCGTCTGTTCGCCCACGCGCGCCAGCCTTCTGACCGGGCGTTACAACTATCGCACCGGCGTCGTCGATACCTTCGTCGGCCGATCGATGATGCATACCGATGAAGTCACGCTCGCAGAGCTCCTGCGGGCGCTCGGTTATCACACCGGCATCTTCGGCAAATGGCACCTCGGTGACAACTACCCCTTGCGCGCGATGGATCAAGGCTTCATGGAGGCGCTGGTACTCAAAGGCGGCGGCATCGGCCAGCCTTCCGATCCGCCCGGCGGCGAAAGCTACTTCAACCCAATCCTGCAGCACAACGGCAAGGCCGTCAAGAAGGACGGCTACTGCACCGACATCTTCACCGATGCTGCCATCGACTTCATCAGCAAGAACAAGGACAGCCCGTTCTTTTGCTACGTCGCCTTCAACTGCCCGCACGGGCCGCTGCAGGTGCCGAAGAAGTATCACGATCTCTACAAGAACAAGATCAAGCTCGGCGACTTCCCCAAGATCGGCTTCCCCATCGAGGGCAAGGTGCCACTCGACGAAACCGAAAAAATCTACGGCATGATCACCAACATCGACGATAACGTCGGCCGGCTGCTGGCCAAGCTGGACGAACTGGGCATCGCCGACGACACCATCGTCATCTTCCTGACCGACAATGGCCCCCAACAGCCTCGCTACAACAGCGGCATGCGCGGCCGCAAGGGGAGCGTGTTCGAAGGCGGCACGCGCGTGCCCTTCTTCGTGTGCTGGCCAGCCGGTTTCAAAGGCGATCGCGATATCGACCGCATCGCAGCCCACATTGACGTCACGCCGACTCTGGTGGAAGCGTGCGGCGGAATGATGCCGCCGAACCGTGCGATCGACGGCAAGAACCTGCTGCCTTTATGGAAGTCGCCGAAAATCGATTGGCCGGACCGCTCGCTTTTCTTTCAATGGCACCGGGGCGACGTACCGAAGGAGTATCGCGCGTGCGCGGTGCGAACACAGAAATGGCGACTCGTCCAACCGGACGGCGTGCAAGAGAATTCGAAGATCGACCCAACCAAGTGGATGCTGTTCGACATCGAAAACGACCCGTTTGAGACCAAGAACCTGGCGGCGGAGTCGCCGGCGGTAGTAAAGCGGCTCAAGGGCGAATACGAAGGTTGGTTTCTGCAGATGAGCCTGGAGCGCGGATTCGTCGGGCCGTGGATCAGCATCGGCTCGGAGAAGGAGAACCCCGTGATCCTGACGCGCCAGGACTGGCGGGGCCCGCAAGCCGGCTGGACCCCCAAGAGCATCGGCTACTGGGACCTGCGCGTCGAGAAAGCCGGTATTTTCGAGATCACCGCCACACTGCCGACCGCTTCAGCCAAGGGCGGCGTCCTGCACCTGAGGTTCCCCGACCGCAAGTACACCAAGACCGTGGACGCCAACGCCAAGACCACATTCATCCGCGGCATCGATTTGCCGGAAGGACGCAATCGGTTTGAGATTTGGATCGCCGAGGGCGAAAGCGTGCGTGGCATGCGCTTCGTGGAGGTGCGCAAAATTAACTAGTCGGCCCGATTGGCATTGGGAGAGAACGAGCGTCGAAAACTCACACGCAATCGTGGCACGATTCGGCACTTTGTTCCTGGATCCAGAATTGCAATTCCTCGCCAGTGAGCCGGTTCGGCAGCACGCACTCATGCAGCCAGCCGCCGCTCTCTTCAACGGCCCACATCACGCGCACCACCAGGGTCACCGCGCCGCACTCGTGCAGCGGCTCGATGGCAAGGAGCGTGCTCTCCGGCATCTTGCGTTCCAGGAAAAGGCACAGCCCGCTGGCGGAAATATCGCGCATCCGAGCAAACTCGTCGAGACATTCGCGCTCGTCCTTGGAACGCACACGGGCAACGCGATCGCACAGCACCCGCGCGGTCGCCCGGCGCTCCACCTTGGGCTTGTCGGCCGCGGATTCTTCGCCACACGCACTGGCATGGACGATGCGGTTCTTGCCTGCCTTCTTGGCACGATACATCAGCTCATCCACCTGGCGAACCATGGCATCCACATCGCGGCCTGGATTGGCAAAGGTGACCGCGCCGATGCTGACCGACACCGGCCATTTCTTCTTGACCATTTCCTGCACAAACCGCTCTCGAATTCGATCAAGCGTCGCCCGCGCATCGTCCTCGCCGCAGTCCGCCAGCAGCAGTGCGAACTCATCGCCGCCGAGCCGGGCGAGAAGATCGACCGCGCGAATGTTGTACTGGATGACCTGAGCGAGATCACACAGCACCTGGTCGCCGGCAGCGTGGCCATGGTTGTCGTTGACCCACTTGAAATGATCGAGGTCGAGGTAAGCGAGAGTGACCGGGCGATCGGCGCGGAGCGAGTGCTCGACGGTCAGGCTGACGCTTTCGTAAAAGGTGCGCCCGTTCGCGGCGCCGGTCAAGGGGTCCGAGCGGGCCAGCTTTTTCTCGAGAAACAGACTCACCCGCAAGCGCGAGAGCAAGCTGGAAGTGACGATGAAAATGCCAAAACGCGCGATGCCGTTCCAGAGTTGGATAACGGGCCCGATGGTGGAACCCTCGGCAATCTCGACGAACTGCCAACTGAGAGCGCAAGCCATCGACAGAAGAATCCCCTGCGCGAAGCCGCCCCACCACGCTCCAAGAGCAATGGGAGCCAGATAGAAAATCGCGAAGGACAACTGCGGACCAGTCAGATAGTCGAACACGCCAATGACGGCGACCAGGCTGAATCCGCCCAATGCCAGCGCCAGGCCACTCCAGCCGGCTAGAAAGACCTGCCTGGCTAGTGCCACCCGTTCTCGCTCGAGGAGCCGACGCGGTTCGATACGCAACTGTGCGGAGGTTCCAGTGAGCATGGCAAGATCGGGCATCGCGAGACCCATTGCATTAGGTAAACTGGTTAGTCCTTTCAAACATAACATTCAATTTGGCCCGATGGCGCGCCACCAACAAGAATTATCGCCAAGATCAGCTTTTTCCGCTTAAGCTGCCCGTTGAAAAAGCCTCTTGACAGGCACGGTATGCTGTCTGCCAGCTGGTGGGATCACGTACCAAGACCAAGGAGTCACGATGGCAACCAACGAACGCTAGATCGGTATGTGAAGCGATCAGAAGCGTGGTACAAATTCACGGTGGTGGATCGTCCGGCCGGAATTCAATGGCTGGTGCATTTGCCGTATCGTTGGGTCGTCGAAACAAACCAACGCTTGGAACGGCAAAAAGATCGGCGCAACAGCAAGGACTACGAACGCACCGCGTCATCCTCCGCGGCGATGATCAAGGCGTCAACGATCCACCTAATGCTGTATCGCCTGCGGTCTGATCGGAATGCCAAGATAGCTACATTCACCGATACGCCGAATCCCATGAAAAAAGTGGCCTACTTTTCCGGATAGACTCCAAGAATCTATCCGGAAAGGCCGTTTTTCGGGAGGGCGCGGCTCCCGACCAACCGTGAAGCCGCGGAAAATCAACGTCCCAGTGGCTCGGCAGGAGCCTCGCCCTCCCGTCGATTGGCTTTCTGGATAGACTCTACAATCACCTACTCGTGATCGGCGGATTCCCTGACGAAAGAAACAAGCGAGGACGGGTGATCGTCCTCGCTTGTGTTTTGGACTAGGCTCGCTGGCGGAGTGAACTCTACTGCAAAATCCCCGACACCACGTCCCCTTGCACCAGCTCGCGCGGCTGGTTCAAATGGTTGTACGCGATCGTGTGCGGGTTGATGCCCATGCTGTGGTAGATTGTCGCAAGCAGTTCGCGCGGATGGACCGGATTATCCAACGGTGCGGATGCGGTCGCGTCGGAACGGCCGTGGACGTGGCCGCGGCGGACGCCGGCGCCGGCGATGATGCCGGTGTAGCAGTATGGCCAGTGGTCGCGGCCATCGGCACTGTTCGAGTTGCCGGAGGTGCTGACGCCGCGCAACGGGCTGCGGCCGAATTCGCCGACGGCGATCACGAGCGTCTCGGCCAGCAGGCCGCGTTCGTCCATGTCGGCGATCAGCGTCGAGAGGCCGGCGTCCAGCATCGGACCCGACTGGCGGCGCATGCGGTCCGGCAAGCCTTGATGCACATCCCACGAATGGTTGTCGGAGTTCGCAACCTTCGGCCAGTTGATCTGCACAATGCGCGTGCCCGATTCGATCAGGCGGCGTGCCAGCAAGCAGCATTGGCCGAATGTGTTCATGCCGTAGCGTTCGCGCATCGGCGCCGGCTCAGCCGAAAGGTTGAACGCATTGCGTGCTCGGCCCGACAAAATGAGATTGAGGGCCTGGCTATAGTACTGCGGCAAATCGTAGCGGGCGACGGCTTCCTCGATCTCTGGCATGCCCTGGGAAAGCTGGTCGCGCAGTCGGCCGCGGCGTTCCAAACGCGTTGCCGGAACTTCGGGCCGCAGCTGCAAATCGTCCACCGAGATGCGGTTCATCTTGGTCTGGTCCATGTCATCGCCGGGCGGGAACAGATAATACGGATCGTAAGCGCGGCCGAGGTAGCCCGCTGTGCCGCCCTTGTTGACGACGTTGCTCTCTTGCAATGGCCGTGGCATCATCACGAATGGCAGCGTCGGCTGCGTCGGCGGTTTCAGACGCACGACCTGGCAGCCGTAGTGCGGGAAGTCGCGAGGCGTCGGCGGTTCGAGTTGGCCCGATGGGCTGACCGCGTCGGCCTGGTAGCCGGTCATCATCTGATAGATCGCGGCGGTGTGATTGAATAACCCGATCGGCGTGTAGCTCATCGTGCGGAGCATCGTCGTTTTGTCGAGAATCCCTGCGATTCGCGGCAAAAGCTCCGTCACGCGGGCGCCGGTGATGCGCGTGTTGATCGGCGTGAAGATACTGCGCACTCGCTCCGGCGCGTCGGGCTTGGGATCAAACAGATCCAAATGGCTTGGCCCGCCTTGCAAGTAAATCATGATGACGCTGCGAGCGCGATTCCAGCCGGGGCCTTGATTGGCGTTGGCGGCGGGTTCGGCTTTCGCCTGCAAGGAGATGACATCGGCGAGCGAGAGACCGAGCATAGCGGAGCCGCCGATGCGTAGAAGCTCGCGGCGCGTCATGCCATCGCAGGTCGCTTGATCTTGAGAACCGGGGATCACGAGCATCGCATATCCTCCGAGGAATTTGGCGGGATTCGGTCTGTGGTGTAAGTGTAATCGAAAAACGCTGTCAAGGAAAGCAAATTCGGCTGGGTATTTCGTATCGTTTGTTCACCACTGTTATATCTTCGACCGATGGAGCGCGTCAATGAAGGAATTCCTCGAAAGCCCAGGGACGGCCGTCCCTGGGCTTTCAATCGGGCCCCGCGTTCAACATCCACGCCAGAAAATCCTCGCGCTTCATCGGCTTGTCCATCCACGCGGTATCGGGCAGCGGCAGCGTCATCGCCTCACGCACGGTTTTCCAGCCGTCGGGCAGCGGCTTCGTGCTGCGTGAGCCCTTCGCGGTAACCCAAGCAAATTCCTTACGCTTCTGACACTCGATCGCGACTTGCAGCGCGAGCCGCACGTCCTGAGTGACGTACGCCAACACTTTTTCATAATCGCCAGCGGCCCACAGCTTCGGCGCCTCACTGCCCGACATGCCGCCGGCTTTTCCCGGTAAGCCGAGCCCCTGCGCTGCTTTTTCGAGCTTGACGCCGAAGCCCATCTGGCACACCAGATGGAACATCATATCGACATGATCGCGCACGCACGTCCGGCACTCCGCGTGGGCGCCGGACTCCTCGGCGAGCACGTCGAAATCGAAGCTAGCGCCGTTCCAGGTTAGCACCGTGTATCCCTGGGACGTCATGATGCCGAGGTAGCTCACGAGCGCTTGCACGTCGAGCTTGGTCATGCGGCTTGCGGGCGTGCCGGCGTCGGTCTTCGAGTGCCAAACCCGCGGCTCGGCATCGCTAGTGCCCGTCGCGGCGCAGATGATGCCGAGCGGGCGATGGCTGCGCCACTGCGAGAAATCGCCGGGAACATCCTTGGCCGTTTCGATGTCGAAGGCGAGGTATTTCCGGGGGTTTGGAGCGGTTGCCATGGAGATGATTCTATAAGAAATCAGCACCTGACCCGATCTTGTTTGCCGCTCTTCGTTTAGCGCCCGCAGTGAATCGCCAATCGATTGTCGCTTCACTGCGGGCGCTAAACGAGGAGTGGCCAAGGAGACCACTCATGCCAAGCCGCGCCGCCACCGAGTACCGTTATGAAAAGTTGACCTGGCCCGACATCAACGACGCCGTCGATCTGGGCAAGGTCTGCATCGTCCCATGCGGCGCCGTCGAGCAGCATGGGCCACACTTGCCGCTCGATGTCGATCTCGTCTGCCCCGGCGGCATCGCCAAGGGCGTCGGCATGGCGATGCCCGACAAGGTCCTCGTGTTGCCAATCGTCGCCTACGGCTACACCGGGCACGTCATGGACTTCCCCGGCACCATTAACAACGACTTCGAGCACTTCATCCACCACGTGCTCGACATCACCAAATCTCTCGCCTATCACGGCTTCAAGAAGATCATTCTCCTCAACGGTCACGGCTCGAACTGGCCGAACCTCGATCTCGTCGGCCGCCGCACCAACCTCGAAACCGATGCCGAATGCGTACCGATGTGCTGGTGGCAACTCTTGAGCGTGGACAAGGCGTTTCTGCCGAAGTGGCGCCAGAGCAAGTTCCCCGGCGGCTGCGCTCATGCGTGCGAACTGGAAACGTCGCTCTACCTTTACCTAGACGGCGACAACGTACGCAAGGACCTGATCAAGAACGGCGACATCAGCTTCAACAACGACAACAGCCCGTTCAACTGGGTCGATCTCTTCGGCGCCGGCCCTGCCACGTGCATCTCCTGGACCAGCAGCTACAGCGACACCGGCGTGTTAGGAGAAGCGGAATTGGCGACTGCCGAGAAGGGGAAGAGTGCCTACGAGGAAGCGGTCAAGCAATTGTGCCGATACGTAACGTTCTTCAAGGAGCGCCCCAAGGACGTGCGCAAGGACCGCCACCGCAAGAAGCCGACGATGCCAATCCCGTGGGGGCAGCGGCCAATTTCATAACATTTATTGTAAACCCAGACTTCGTTTAGCGCCCGCCGAACGCCATGCGTTCGCGCGGCGTCCTGCGGGCGCTAAACGAAATCCGCAACAGGACGACCCAATGAAAATCACGCAAGTCGAAGCCATCCACCTGCGCCTCCCCGTCGTCAACGAGCGTTGCGACGGAAGCCAGGACACGCTGGTCGTCAAGGTGCACACCGATGAAGGCATCACCGGGGTCGGCGAGGTCGATTCGTCGCCCTCCGTTGCCAAGGCAATCATCGACGCGCCGGTCTCGCACAAGATTTCGCGCGGGCTCACCGAGTGCGTCCTCGGCCAGGATCCCTTTGAAATCGATCGAATCATCCATCGGATGTACGAAGGGACGATCTTCTTTGGCCGGCAAGGGGCGGTCATCCAGGCGATGTCCGGCGTCGAGATCGCACTGTGGGACATCGTCGGCAAGGCGACCAAGCGGCCCGTCTATCAACTGCTCGGCGGCGGCTTCCGCAAGAAGTTTCGTGCCTACGCGTCTATACTTTTCGGCGACACGCCGGCCGAGACCGAGAAGATCGCTTGCGGCTTAGCAGGAAAGGGTTACAAGGCGGTCAAGTTCGGCTGGGGCCCGATGGGGTTGAGCGAGGAGAGCGACATCGCCCACGTCCGGGCCGCCCGCAAAGGACTCGGCCCAAACATCGAGTTCATGGTCGATGCGGGGCTGGCGTGGGACACCGCGACATCGATCAAGCGTGCCAAACAGTTCGGCGAGTTCAACCTGGCGTGGCTGGAAGAGCCGCTGCACCCGGACAACATCGACGGTTACCGCCGACTGTGCGAAAGCACGCCGCCGATGCGCATTGCCGCGGGCGAGGAAGTTTGCGACGTCAAGGAGATGGTGACGCTGATGGAAGCCGGCATCGACGTGGTACAAGTCGATGTCACGCGCGTCGGCGGCTTGCTTCGTTCCAAACGCATGGGCTGGGACGCCGCCGATCGGCATCGTCTCGCGGTCAACCATTCCTACAAGACCGGAATCAACATCGCCGCCAGCCTGCACTTCGTCGCCGCCCTGCCCAATACCCATTACTTCGAGTATTGCGTCGAGCAGGGAGATCTGCGTAAACATCTTACCAAACAAGCATTTCCGGTTATCGACGGCGACATTTCCGTGCCCGAAGAACCTGGCCTTGGGATCGAATTGAACGAGGAAATTGTGGCGAAATATCGGGTTGGATAGAGGGCTTGACGCACGCTACGACGCACGCTACCATAGTGATTGCCGTGATCTTTTGTCCCCTAGATCGACAATCAATCGGTGCGTCATGCCAGCTACCCCACAGATCAGGTACTTCGAGAGTCGTCACGGTTATTACACGCAATTCCAGAAGCGGCAGCGACTCCTTGCGAAAGGCCCGAAGGATGAACCGAGCGGTCCCACCTATCAAGCTGCCGTAAAACGGTTCGCCGAAATAATGCACTTGTCGAAAGCGGACAAGGCCGAGAACGGCAATCTGGTTTGCACGATCCTCGAACTTTACGCCAAGCACCTGAAAAACCAGGGCCGAAAAAGAACCCTCGAAATGGTGATGAGTTGCCTCGAAAGTGCCAACAACCAATTCGGGAAATTGAAGTACGAGGAACTGAAAATCTACCACGTTCAATCTTGGCTCGACAAAATGGGAACGGACCGTGGCCGGTCCAAGGGGAATCGGATCAGAAAATGGGGCGACGTGATGAAGCGGCTCGCCATCGACAAGCTCCAGGCCGCTTTCAGTTGGGCTGAACAACAAGGCTTAATCTTCACGAATCTGATCGACAGAAAAGCAAAGAAGGCTCTGGGGATTCGCCGAAAGGGAACGAGGGGACGAGAATATGTGCTAAAGCCGGATGAACACGAAAGCATGGTGTCGATCTCAAAACCCTACTTTGCGGAACTGCTCACCTTTCTTGAGGGCACTGGCTGCCGACCAGGGGAAGCCTACCATTGCGAGCCGATGCACTTTGACCAGGAATTGGGGGCCATCGTTTACCAATGGAATGCGACGGAAGGCTATATTCACAAGACGGCACAAAAGACAGGAAGGGATCGAGTGATCTTTCTCTCTCCCGATTTAGTCGCTCTTGTATCACGCCTCTGCGAAAAGCACCCCACCGGCTACCTATTCCAAAACCGTGATGGCAACCAGTGGACCGATAGTGCCGTGTACCTGATGTTGAAAAGGCTGAGGAAGAGACTGAAACTGACGAGCAAGATGATTCCGTACTCATATCGACACACGTTCGCAACGAACTGGCTCAAGAACGGCGGCTCGATCAAGGTCTTGGCTGACTTGATGGGCAACTCGGTCGCCATCATCGAGCATCATTATGGGCATCTGGACGCCGACCGTGCGATGCTTCGCAAGTTGTTGTGCAGCTTCAAGGCAAGCCAGCGAGCGAAAGCCGGTAGTTCGCCATTGCCTGCGAATTTGATTGAAAGGTTTGTGTCGTTGGTAAAGGTGCAGTTCAAGCACATGGGAGATGAGGAAGCTGCAAACCTGCGGAACGTGCTGGGTGAATTTCGCATCAACGCTGAAAGCGAAAAAACTCAAACTCAAGGTCAGGGTTCGGCCTCTTTCCTTTCGTAGCGGCAGACTGCGTGATCGGCTCCTGAATCCTTGGAGCCTCCTCCTTGGGCTGCTCTTTCTTCTCATCTTGGCCCGCACGAAGATATTCCTCGAAGCTCCCGACTGTGACCAGACGTTTCTTTCCCGCACGGACAGGCTCGCACTCGTCCATGATCTGATAGGCGAGCCGAAGACAAATCTTGCCGTCGTAGTAATCGACAATATCCTGAGCGGTCAAAAACTTTTCCGACCTCGACCTTTTCGGCTCCCCCTGCATTTCGCCAACCTCCCTTTCCAAATCGTGAATTTTCCAGCGGTTGATCTCCGCAGCCAATTCACGCTCCCATTCCCAGCCGGTCATCTCCTTGCGGCGGAAATGCTCGTACACTTCCCTCACGCCGAACGCATCCGGCTCGTTCGACTCGATGACAAGTTCGTGGTCGCCATCATCACACAAAAAAAGAGTGAGATCGACCCATGCAGGCCCATACGGTCGTCGTCCATCGGCCAGTACGATCCTGGTTCGATCCGTTCGGAGACGGTCGCAGATGAATTGCTCCATCTTGCGATTGTCGGTTAGGATTTGATCCACGGTCATCATGGTCGTTTCACTTGGTACAGTTAAGCTGTTGCCGCCATCAACGCTGGCGGCATCGAGGACACAAGCAATAACGCCTCTGTGCGGCATCGTCGGAACTGTCCGTGATTTCGTCCAACTGGTTGTAGCAGCCCACACAATAAATCAGCACATCTCGGCATGGGCATATCAGCGTGGCACCCCCTAGCCCTAAAATAAGCGAAGCTTCCTGCATGCGCGGCCGGCAATGAGGGGCCTGGCTCGGGCGGTAGAATTTCCGGATCCCCCGCGAGGGAGACGATTGATTTTTGATTCATGTTCGAGCGCCTTGTTCACCTTACCTTCTGGCCTG
>SHZY01000249.1 GCA_009692065.1 Gemmataceae bacterium | reverse complement strand
TTGCCGGACTTGGCAGAAGAATCGGCGCCAGACAACAGAAGTAAGATTCACGGCTGAGGTCATCGAATATCACCAGCAGCGTAATCGCGCCGCTCGAATCTCTCGCCAAAAACAGCGAACGCCGCTGCTAATGTAGCGCTGTAGTGTTAGGCCCATGACTGTCGCACTCGGATCAAGGAACGCCCCGTCAGTAAGCTACACACGGACCGTGCGGCGATAGCTCTGCACTTCTTTGGGCTCCGACTTGATCTTGTGAACTGCGTCCTGGTTAGGGCCGATGACAAACTCCAGCACCGAGTAATCGGGGCTGACGCGGAAATACCGCCAACCGCACCGCGCGGGTTCGCCACCCTTCATCATTTCGGGATATTCCATCAGCCAGTACATGTTGCCCTGCACCCAGTTGACGTAGAGCCATTCGTTCGGCTTCAAGAGATCGCGCATGCGTAGGTCTTTACGATCTCGCCAGTCTTCTTGTAGATGGTGAGACGCGAACCGAAAGCCGGATTCTTGACGAGTTCATCGCTGAACTTGCCTTGATTGCCCTTCGGGTGCGGCGTGTCCGACTCGGCCCAGCTCGCGGGGAGCCAGAGCGCAAAGGTCTCGCCGCCCGGCGGAACGAAGATGTGGCCATAGGTGACATCGAAGTGCCCCAGGCCGCGCGGGCCGGTGAGCCAGCCCGAGAGCGTCTTGTTTTCCTTGGTGTCCTTCCAGTGGTATTTCCACTTGATGGTGTCCTTCTTGCCGACCTTCTCCTTGATCGGTTCCGCTGTGACGACATAGCGACCATCCATCGACTGGCAACCGTCGAGGTACGCGGGGCGCGTGTGGCCGGCGTACAAGGGCGCCGTCGTCATGGCGATCGCCAGGAACGTTGCTGATAGAACGAATCGTTGCGACATAGGTGTTTTCCTTTCTGGCCGCTTGCGGCTTAGCGTTTGCGTGGTGCCCTGCGAGCGCTAAGCCGCAAGCGGCGAACAAGTCAGAACGCTTCCTGCACCGGCCGGGCGGACGGCGTGAGAAACGTCATCGGGCGACCTTCGCGTGTCATGTATTCTTTGCGGTAGTCGATGCGAAGGGCGTGGCACATCGTGGCGAGGAAATCTTGGACGTTGACGGGGCGATCCGTGACAGCACCGCCTCGGGCATCGACTCGGCCGATGACGCGCCCGCCGCGAACCCCGCCGCCAGCCAAGAACGTCGTCCACGCGTTGGCGTAATGCCCGGCCCCGAGCGTTTGGTTGTAACCGCTATCGGCGAGATGCGGAGTCCGTCCGAATTCGCTCATGAGGACGATGAGCGTGTTGTCGAATAGCCCGCGTTGCTTCAGATCGTCGATCAAGGAGGCGATGGCCGGGTCCATGTAGGCGGCCCGACGTCCGACGCTGCGGAGCGCGCCGCCGTGGTCGTCCCAGCCGGCGAGAGTGACCTCGATGAAGGGGACGCCCGCTTCGACGAGGCGCCGAGCGAGCAGCAGCGATCTGCCGAACTGGGAGTTCCCGTAGGCGTTGCGGATCGTCGCGGGTTCGCGTTCAAGCTCGAAGGCACGCATCTTGTCGGAACGCATGAGCTGAACCGCTCGGCGCAGGTTGGCCTGATGTGTGGCGCCGGCGATCGAGGGCCGGGTCGATTGCAACTCGGTCTCAAATTCATCGAGCAAGCGAGCACCGTCGTCGAACGGGCGCTGGGCGATCGCCGAGCGCAGATTCTCCAACCCGCGTGCCGGGTCGTTGATGGGCACCGTCGCATGACGGGGACCGAGATATGCCGGCACGGAGCGGTGCGGTGCGCCGGCCCCGTCGCCGTCGCTGCCGCCTTGAATGCTGACGAAATTCGGCAGTTCGGCGTCGGCCACGCCGAGTTCGCAAGACGCGATATTGCCGACCGACGGATAGACGACGGTGCCGTTGGGGTTATAGCCGGTGTGCATCATGGCCCGGGCGCGTTCGTGAACGGTGTTGCCGGTGCTCATGCCGCGGATCAGACAGATGTCGCCCATCCTGGCCGCGAGTTGCGGGAAATATTCGCAGAATTGAACGCCGGCGACCGCCGTCTGAATTTGATCGTTCTGGGCACGATACTCGGGGACGGTGAAGGTGTGATGCTGACTCATGCCGCCTTGCATGTGCAGCATGATGCACGCCTTCGGCCGTTCGGTTCGGCCTTCATTGCTGTACGCCAAGCGAGGCAACAACCAGCCCGACGACGAGGCGGCCATGACGCCGGCGGCGGAGAGCTTAACGAGGTCACGGCGATTGAGTTTTTCAAGGTTTCGCATCAATGGCTCCATTCAGGAAAATCACAAGCCCATGGGTGAGGTACTCCGAACCCCTGGGATACTGCACACGCCATCCCAGGGGTTCGGAGTGCCTCGCCCCTGGGCTTGATGGCATCAATGATTCAACACAAAACCGGTACTGTTGATGAGCACCCAAACAACGCGATCGTACGCTTCGCGCGGCGACGCTTGCCGGGCGACGAAGGCGGCGAACCTCTCCCGTTCGGCGGGAGTCGCCGGGCGTGCGAGCACCGCGATGAACAGGCCGTCGATCGTTTCCTCAAGGGTTTTGGCAGAGGCCATCACTCGCTCGACCACCTTACCGCCGGTGTTGAAATTCGCCTCGTTCATCAGCTTCAAAACGTGCGGCACGCCAAGCTTGAGTTCGGTTGGTTCGTCCACCTCGCCCGGGTTGCGGAAGAACTTCACAAACTGCGAACGCGGCGACGGCGGTTGCGGCCCTTTGAGATTCGGCTTCTTCTTCGGATTCACGGGCGGCGCGATCTCCGGCACCTCCAATGCGACGCACAACGCGTCGTAAAGTTCCTCCGGTGTCAATACCTTCGAGGCCATGCGTGCGAAGAGCGGTTCCGCTTCCGCCTTTTCGTTGCCTTTCACGATGTGGCTCGTGCGCTGGTAGGCGTCGCTGAGGCAGATAGAGCGGATCAAATGCTTGTGGTCAAACCGCGAGACGACGAATTCCTCCGCCAGCGCGTCAAGAAGATCGGGGTGAGATGGCGCGTTGTGGTCGCCGAAATCGTTGAGCGGGTTCACGAAGCCACGCGCGAAAAACTGAGCCCAGAGCCGATTGACGCTGGCCCGCGCAAACAGGCGGTTGTCCTTCGCCGTCAGCCAGGCGGCCAGCGGTGGGCGAAACGAAGCCCCTGCGTCCAGGTTCGGCTCTTCGCCGCCCAGGAACTTCGCTCGCACCCGTGTTCCAGCATTTCGCGCTTCCCCTTTTGGAATGGTGATCGCGACTTGCGTGCCAGCCTTCGGCGCTTGCTTGGGTAGATTGTCACGCACCGCTCGCGTGTTGGGCGGATTGTTCGGCGTCGAAGTACCGGAGAAGAACGCGGCCAGGCCCCAAAAGTCATTCTGTTTATAGTTGCTAAACGGATGATGATGGCACTCCGCACATTGAAGCTGCACGCCCAGAAACACCTGCGACAAATTCCCTACCATGATCTTCGGTTCGAACTTGCCCTGCATGTCGGCGTTGTAGTAGTAGAACGCGGTCTGGGGCTTGTCCGCGAGAAATCCGGAGACTGCGTACATCTCACGAACTGTCGCGTCCCAGCCTTTGCCGCTGCTGAACTGTTCGGCCATCCAACCCTGAAACCGGTCGCGGTCCCACTCCGATTCGTTCACGGACATCTGCCGAAACAGGTTGACCCACCGTTCGGCAAAGTGCCTGCCGTATTCTTCAGACGCGAGAAGTTTGTCAATCAGCCTGGCACGTTGCTCTGCATCCGCGCTGCCGAGGAAGGCCTTGGTGACTTCCGCCTCTGGGAGTTTTCCAGTGATATCAAGGTAGACTCTTCGCAGGAACTCGGCGTCCGTCGATCGAGGGGACGCGGGGATCTTGGCCCGGGAGAGCCTGGCATCGATTTCCCGGTCAATGAGCTTGGCGACATCCGTTGGCTTCATGGCTGGCCTGGCCAAGTTTATCTCGCGTGCCTTGCTCTTGCCCTTGGCGCCGCCTTCGATCCAGGCGCGGATCAGCTTCTTGTTCGCCTCGGAGACCTTGTTGTCGGTTTTCGGCATCTCGTCCCTGGCGATCTTTTTCCAGAGCAAACTCTCGTCCGGCTTGCCAGGCACAACTGCGGTTCCTGACTTTCCGCCGATGAGAAGAGCCGCGTGGGTGCGAAGGTCAAGCTCGTTCTTCTGATGAACGCCGCCGTGGCATTGCAGGCAATGGGCGTTGAGAATGGGCAGGATTTCGGCCTCGAAGGAAAGCCAGGAGTCCGCACCCGCCGACGCGGTGACGGTTGCGCTGAGAACGACCAGCATGGCTATCGCGTACCGACGGATCATCGCGACTTCTCCCACCCGTTACGCAAATTGGCGAATGGACCGATATCCCATCGCCTTCACGGTGTTATATTATGAAACACCAGGAAGTGCATGGAATTTCGCGGAAATCGAACGCAGCCGACAGGAAAATTCAGAATGAGACCGCTTCTTCTCACCACGGCTCTGCTTGCCCTATGTCCTAGCATCGAGATCGGCGGCTTTCTCCTCACCCTAAATTCAGCGGCGGCGGGCGAACCCGTCCATCCGGGTACGGCGCGGTTCGACGAGGCCGTTGCACCTTTCCTCAAGGAACATTGCCTGCGCTGTCACGGCCCCGCCAAACAAGTCGCGTCGTCGTCCTAAATGTGCTTAATACGACAGCGCTACATCGTATCCTGTAGCTGAATTCGTGAGAATTCGGCCTTCCCTCGTTTGCCAAAGTCGTCCGAATTCTCACGAATTCGGCTACAATGCGGGCCAAATTCTCGATCTAGCGCTGTCGTATTAATAGGGAAATGAAGGATGCAACCCTACCTCGTGTCTAAGGGGAACCACGGCATCTTGTCGGCCGCTCCCTGACGGTCGCGGCTTGATGGTGTCAGTGACATGGATAGGATCCTAGAGTCACCCGTGATTGTGGGCTTTATCAACACTATTCGGGAACTTGTACAGTCGTTCCTCGATGAAGAAGAGTATGAACGGTTTGTAGCCCAATTAACGCCCCTGATGGAAAAGAAGGCAAAGTAGATTACCCAAATTACGCTCCCCCTAGAGAGGTGTGGAGGGATGCTTCCTTCTTTCTTATATATATATATTATATATAATATATATTAGGTCGTGTGGACAACGATTGGGCAACGGACGCAAACTTGTTTACCGCAAGAGCACCATGATGGACGCCACCATGATGAATCCCATGAAGTTGCGTGCGGTCTTTTCGTATCGCGTTGCGACGCGCCGATACTGCTTCAGCTTGAA
>SHZY01000248.1 GCA_009692065.1 Gemmataceae bacterium | reverse complement strand
GTGATCGCCGCCTCGATTGGGAATGGCTATCCCCACACATGGTTGCTCAATTGAATGCGGCTATTGAGATCACGCCACCGACGCCGCAAACGCCATCAACGTCAGCTGCTTACGCCGCAGCTGCATGAACCCAAAATGGGAATGGACCCAACGCAACTGGTACGCGCTGTCGGCAGTATTCGACCGTGAACGGCTACTGATCCTGCTGATCACCTTGGGTCGCGGGTTATCTACGTCGAAAATGATGCCGTTGCAATGTCACGGTATGAAACCGGTAAACTTGATGGTGAATTCAGGTCATTCCCGTGCGCCGTGTCTTTCTCGCAGAATTGGACTATACCCGATATTGATCACTTCCGATTCGAGGGCGAGGGAGAATACGAGAAGGCCTGGGAGAATATCGAGGAGCTGAAGCAAGACTTGAACGGCGTATCGGAGGAGCGGCCCTTCAAATCCCGTCATCGCCTCTTCGGCTGGCCAGACCCGGTTGAAGGCGACATGCAACTGGAATGTCAACTCGTTGCGAACGGAATCTCGTACGGAAAGGGCTATCCGAATCCAATGCCCGAGTTGATAAAGGTAGGCGCCAAAGACTGGCAACTGCTCTTGCAAATTGATACTGATGAGGAGAATCCAGGCTGGATGTGGGGCGATGTCGGTCGGATCTATTATTGGATTCACAAGGACGATCTTGCGGCTCGCCGATTCGAAAACGTCCGGTTGTTCTTGCAATGCTCGTAGCGAGATAAGCTACAATTACAAAACTGAATGGTCCGCCGATCACGGAGCCCGCCATGACGCAAATCACAATCCCCGCTCAGGTGGTGAACGGCCACCTGCAACATGAGAAAAGCCTTGCGGAGTTGGAGGGTGAGGACGTTCTGGCCACGCTCACTGTTGTGCCGAAGCATGCGCCGCCCATCGACTGGCAAAAATCGCGCGACAGAATCGATTCCTTCAATGCGCTCAAAGATGGTTGGGACAGCTACCGTGCTCCTGCTCCATCAACTGATGCCGTATCTCAGGCGAAGCTTTTCCTCGAAGAAGCAGCCACATCGAAATTCGCACCCTCCCGTTTTTCTCCCGCGGTTGTGGGCGGGGTCGGATTCACCTTCAAGCGTGCCGAGCGCAAGGTATACGTTGAGTTCCGCAATTCGGGTTCGGTTCACGCGCTTCTGTCTGACGGCGTCAGCGATCCGGTCGTCGAAAAGGTTCAACCGAATCAATCCGCGTACGCTGACCTCATGTTGAGGATCAAGGGGTATCTCCATGAGTAGCCCACCTGTTGCGATGCGCGCGAACGGCCGCCGGGAAGACCCGAATTTTCACAATGAGGAATACCTTTTCCGACGGATTCCCACTACTCTTTGGGACGATCCGGCGGAAGAACTGGATGTGGACGCCGTTCAACTCCCCGACATTTCCGTTGAACGCAGCAAATACGCCCACGCCGAATGGGCCCGGTTCGATGTTCTCAACGATCGGTATTACGATGTATGGGGCATCGTCGCGGTTCAGGTCCAAGATATTCCGCCAGAGCTTTGGCGCGAGGGGGTGTTTCACTTCGTTTTTCGGGTGAATCATTGCCCCGACGACAGGAACTATCCTCATGCAGAAATCCGCGCATACGAAAACGAGGTGCACGTCGATCAGCCCGGCAAGATCCCCGAAGATGTGGATCTAGCGTGGCGGGAACGGCTCCTCAGAAAACTTCAGACGATCATCAAGCCGCATCAAATAGTCCGAATTCGCGAAACGGCGCCGGTCTCCCATAAGCTGGAGCCGCACGTCGTTGTTTCTTGAAAAACCCGAGTAGCTCAATGAACCCCATCGACCAACTTTTCGCCCGCCTGAAAGCCGAACGCAAGAAGGCGTTCATCCCCTTCATCACGGCCGGCGATCCCGATCTGGATGCGACCGTCAAGCTGATTCGCGAAGCGGCCCGGCGCGGGGCGTCGCTCATCGAGATCGGGTTTCCGTATAGCGATCCGATTGCTGACGGCAGCGTGATTCAAGCGTCGTATACGCGGGCTCTATCGCGCGGTGTGACGATTGACGCGATCTTTGGCGCGATGCGGGCGCTCACCCTCACCCCCAACCCCTCTCCCGGAGGGAGAGGGGAGCAAGTGCCGCTGGTCGCGATGGTTTCCTACAGCCTGGTGCATCATCGCGGTCCAGAGCGGTTCGTCGCCGATGCCAAGGCAGCGGGCTTCTCGGGCGCGATCGTGCCCGATCTGCCCGTTGACGAAGCCGACGACATGGCGAGGATCGCGGCCAAGCATGACTTCAAGCTAATTCTGCTGGTGACGCCGACGACGCCGCGCGAGCGCGCCAGCAAGATCGCCCAGCTCTCGACCGGATTTCTCTACTGCGTCAGCGTCGTCGGCATCACCGGCGAGCGCAGCCAGTTGCCGCCCGATTTGCTCGAACAACTGCGCTGGCTGCGCACGCAAACCACGCTGCCCATGTGCGTCGGCTTCGGCATCTCGACGCCGGAGCATGTGCAGACCTTGCGCGATGCGGCGGATGGCGTCATCGTCGGCAGTGCCCTGGTTCGCAAGCTGGAAGCGAAGAAGCCCATCGACCAAATCGTGACCGACGTCGGCGATCTGGTGCAACAACTTTCGCACGCCCTGCACGATTAAGCCGCATTTCCGCTGCAACCGAGTTTGCCGAACAGACGGGTCGGGCAAGCGGCAAAGCTGTGCGGTTTTTCACGCTGCCGAGGCCCCGTTTACCGTAGAATTGATGGCTGCCGCAGGTAGTTGGCCCACGCCGCTGCCGAATAGGATGTTGAACCCCGCAAAACGGATTCTTCGCCCGTTCGTTGGTTCTTGGGACGGCTTTAGACTTACACCTGGCGAATTCTTCTCGCGGATTGATCTATGCGTTTGTTCACTGATGGCATTTGGAAATATCTTCGATCCGCAACTACCCAAAGCGGCCGGTCCCGCAAGCCAAAACAGGCTCCCAGGCTTCAGGTCGAATTGCTGGAAGACCGCCTGGTGCCCGCGGCCAACGCTTCGGGAACGCTGAACGGCTTGGCGTTCATCGACGCCAACGGCAATGGCCTGCGCGGCGCCAGTGAGCTTTCCCTCTCGGGCGTCGTCGTCAAGCTGACGGGGAAAACGACTGCGAATGTCGCCGTCAACCTGCTCGACAACGTTGCCCGTGCCCAGGCCAATATCAGCGTCACCGCGAAAACCGATGCGAGCGGCGCGTATCACTTTTTCAATGTCTTGCCAGGAACCTACAAGCTCACGGCGGGCCTGGTAGCGGGGGTCTTGAACAGCGGCACGGCCACCGTTTCGAACATCACGATCACCGGCGGACAGACACTAAACCGAAACTTGGCCTTCAAGGGCGTCGGCGTGCCGACGCTTATTTCGCTGCAACAATTCCTCACCAACACCACACCGACGAATTTCCTGGTCAGCACTCCCGGCAGCGGTCGAGGCCTGGCGAATTTTCGGTCCAACAGCGCGCCGGTGATCTCCAAGCAGATCGACACGGTGACCGTGGCCAAGAACACCGCCAACGCAACGGTGATCGACCTGGCGGGCATGTTCAGCGACCCCGATTACACCAACAGCCAGGTGACCATCAACATCACCAACGGCGGCGTGGCCAAAAAGCTCAAGGTGACCCTGTTTGACAAGACCGCGCCGCAGACCGTGGCCAACTTCTTCGATTATGTCAAGGCAGGCCTCTACAACGACAGCATCTTCAGCCGGCGCGTCGCCGGGTTCGTGTTGCAGGGCGGCGGCGCGAAATTAGCCAATGCGGCCGGAGACGACTTGAGCCTGGTCGCTGCCAGCCCGACGGCGATCCCGAACGAATTCGAGGCCTCCAACAAGAAAAACACGCTGGCCATGGCGCAATCGCCAGGCGATCCGAACAGCGCGACCGACCAGTTCTTCTTCAATCTGCTGGACAATTCCGGCACCCTCAACGCACAGAAGTTCACCGTGTTCGGTCAGCTCACCGATGTGGCCTCCCAGACGACGCTCACCACGCTGGCAGCAACCGCAACCAAGAACGCCGGCGCCAGTGCCGCCGCAGCCGCCCTTCCGTCGGTAGACCTGGCCGAGGTCCCGCTCACCGGCTATACCGGCGGCGCGACCACCAGCGCGACCTTCCCGGCAGACGCCGTCCGAAGCA
Organism: Gemmataceae bacterium; assembly: GCA_009692065.1. Taxonomy (GTDB): domain Bacteria; phylum Planctomycetota; class Planctomycetia; order Gemmatales; family Gemmataceae; genus SIAQ01. The sequence continues at coordinate 1,116 of SHZY01000248.1, read as the reverse complement.
ACTTCATGGTGATCAATAACATCACCGTCGACAAGCAAGACGAGTTCCTCATCTACAGAGTGGTTTCGGTCACCAACCCAGCCGCGGCGCCGGACCTCGTGACGGCCACTCTCACCAACGAGAAGTTGTCGCTTTCCTATGCGGCCGGCAAGAGTGGACATGCCACCGTCGTCGTCGAGGCCACCGACCGGTATGGCGTGAGCGTGCAGCAGACCTTCATCGTCAAGGTCAACGAGCCGCCAACTGCCACCGTCACGCTGTCCCCGACGGATCCGATCGCGACGGCGATCGTCACCGCCAACGCGACCTCATCCGACGACAACGGTGATACCGTTCTCTTGACCTACTTGTGGAAAATCAACGGGACCACGGTGAAGACGACGCCGGCTTCTGCCAGTCTAACCGACACGCTGAACCTCGCCGATTTCGGCCCCCCTGCGGTTGGAGCAATCATCAGCGTCACGGTGACACCGAACGACGGCATACTCAACGGCACGAGCGCGAACGCGAATGTTACGGTCGGGATTTGATAAGGCTCTCTTGCACTCGCGCCAAAGGACTTGGCACTTCGGCCTTGCTTTTTTGGAATGCCTTTACACCTTCTTTTTCCTCTCAAGAACAAAGACCCGAATCTGGTCCTTCCCGCCCCCTTTAAAGTCCTTGGGGCGGGGACTGTCTCTATCGGGTCCCCAGCAAAACTTGAGTTGATCCTTTTCAAAAACATAAATTCCGCGCATTTGAATCGTCTTCTGGTCACGCAGAAAGTCGATCTCCTTCGGGTTCTCTTTGGGCCGCAGCTTGAACGGGCGCATGCCAGTTTCCTGGTTGCCTGCGACGTTGAACTGTTGCCAGGTGTTCCCATCGAATCTAATCCAAGCGCCCGTGGCCATGGCGTCACGGTTCGGCTCGCCTGTTTTGGCCGAGACTATCACCCATTCGCCCTGAAGTCTTTTCAGGTCGGCCTGTACTGTAATGCGCCCCTAAAACTGGACCACCAAAATCGATTTCATATGGCAAAACCGAATCGGAATTCGGTCGCCGCGAGGCATGATGGTGGATTTATCGATTTGTGCCACTCAGGAATGAGAGGGCGACTTCCTGTCGCCCCATTCCGTC
>SHZY01000247.1 GCA_009692065.1 Gemmataceae bacterium | reverse complement strand
GACTTGGCTCTCGAACCGACCGACAGTTCCTAACAAGGCCCCAACACGCGTCATCCTCTCTTTTGTCCTGCCAGATCTTCCCCACCGAAACGGCCGGAGACCGTCCGTCCATTGCTTCGGACAACGGGTTGGACGAATGTTTACTTCAAATCCCGCCAGCCCCTTTTCGTCGGGCAATCGTTTCGTCACTCACGTTTGACCCAATTGTCGGGCGGGAGTTGCACCGGCGGGCGGCAGCCGTCGCGACAACAAGCTGGCCGCAAACGCAATCATGCCGTCGTTCGCTTGTTGTGAAACACAATAAGCCGCTTGACCCAGGCGACGCAGAACTGTTCGGTGCGATACGCGAGATGTCCTACGCGACAGGCGTTGGAAACGTGTTCCAGAGACCGCGGCTCCCTTGAGTTGGAAGTAGCGGGCAGGGATTCCCTCGGGTTTGATCGCTGCTGCGGGAACTTCGGCATAGCACGGACTCCGCGTGCGGTGTAGCATGGCGATCTGACCGACGATCCGTCGCAACACCTTGCCGAGTATGACGCATCAAAATTGACAACTCCAATCTCGGCCGCCGAAGTTCGGTAGAATATTGCCGCACTTCGGCGGTCGAATATCTGTTAGGTGCCCGCATCATGAAACTCGCACCACGCATGATCGCGTCTATGAACGTCCTGCAAGCGTCTGTGCCAGAGCTTGATCGCATGATCAAGGAGAAAATCTCCGCGCAAAAAGTCATCGAGCACCTCGGATGGTCCGGACCGCTTGGCGCGCCGGAGCTCGGAGTGAGTTGCGACGAAAACGGAAATTGGCAGGTGTTTTACCGCAAGGGCCATCCGCCTCGTCTTTTGGCGACGCGTTTGTCGGCCAGCGAAACCAACGCGGAGAACGGCTTTGCCTTGTTGCCAACGAACGAAGATGGAGAATGGTTCGTTGAGTCCATCGACCAACGATATCGAACAGTTCTGGTTGTTGCCCAAGCTATCATGACGCGTGAACCAGAATTCCTTGCCAACGGGCCTGCACATATTCGAGGCCAAGCGCTAGCCGTTATTGCCAACGACTGCGGAATTCACGAAACTACGGTTGAAAGAGCTGCTGCCCAAAAGACAATCGAGACCCCGTGGGGAGTGTTTGATTTGGTGTCGTTCTTGGTTCCTACTGCACCGCAATCATAAGTACTTCGTGCTCCGCAATACCAAGGCCGTCGAGATTAAGATGGCCAACAAATGGCACCTAACCAAGCCATGCACCGGAGTGGCGGTGGCCAGCGTTTTTGTGAAATCGAAGTCAACTCCCGCCACCCGGTGATGGCGGTCGTTCGGCGAAGCAAGCTTCTTTCTCTAACCAGAGGTCGCTATGTCACGGTTACTCGCGGTGATCCTGTTCGTCCTCGTCCCGACGATGGCTTGGGCGATTCCGCTCGTGCCTCCGATGGACACGCCCACATTCGTCGTGAAGGCCACGGATTTGCTCGTGGTGCGATGTCTGAACCCGGATGTCAATGGTGGGGCGAAGAACGACGGGCTGACGCTGATCGAGGTGAAAGTCCTCATGGTTCTGAAGGGGGAGCGCAAGGTTGGCAAAGCCAAACTTGCAACCATCGGCCAACGCATGGAGAAAGAGCAGCGGTATCTCCTGGCGAGCTTTGGCGGCTCCGCCTTCGACACCGGCTTCCTGGCCCAGAGCGACCAAGCCGTCGTCGTCGAGTTCTGCCTGAAACGCAGAGCCGCGCGTGCAGACCTGCTCGGCGTCCCGAACACGGGCCAGGATTTCGTCGTCGCTCCAGGTTTTCGGAAACGCGCGATCGGCGGCATACTTCCGGAGTGCCGCAACAGCCGCGACATCATCCAGGTCGTGTTCGACGATCCGGCAGGCACATGCGTAGAGCCGCGATGAGCCATCGTTGTGGTCAACCATGTTGATTCGCAGCATGGCGGCCAGGCAGCGTATTCCGCGTTCTTGGGAGTTGGGAGACGGGGAAGTCGAGTCAGCCGCGGCGTCAGTCTCGACGGGCGGAAGGTCGCCCTGTTCGGCGGACCGTGGCGGCTTCGTCGTCTTAGGTTTCGGCACCGCCTTTTCACCCAGCTCCACTTTGACGGCATCCGCCAGGCGCCTGACACAGTCCAACAGTTGCTCGGGGTCGGCGATCGCCGGTTCAGCCGCTTCGACCTCCCATCGAATCGGCTCGCCGGACTCATGCGTGCTGGGAGGAAAGACCGTCTGCATGCCGGTCGAGCGGAATTCGACAATCATGCCGGCCGACTTGCTTTTGAACTTCTTGGTCGCGGCGGGGCTGGTGACCCGGTACAGCCAGTGTGACCTTGGATTTCCGGGTCGGCCGAAAATCGCCGGCGTGGACGGCAGATACTCAGGTGCCAAGGCGACAGCTTTCGGATGGTCCAGGTCAACGTCGATCAGCCAGCCGGACGGTTCCCCGAGCAAGACGCCGACGTTCTGCGGATGCCCGTTGAAATGCTGCGGGATGGTCTCGACCGTCAGCCGCAGCAGTGGCCATTCATCAAAACCGGGATTCTTGCTGCGGTACGGGATTGGAATGGCCGACCAGCCGCGACGGGCAAATTCACAAGCCGCTTCGACAGTTGTCAGCATGGTTTCGGCGGCTCCACGGTGGACACTCGGGGTGCGAAGGTCGTCGGGACCTGCACCGGTTCGTCAGAAATACTCAGTGACATCGGAACTCTTTCGCCGGCGGCGGGTTGTGGGCGGGGCCGGTACGGCCGCCCGCGCACTCTCGAACGCCACCAGGTCGGCATAGGCGATCTTCCATCTCGGCCGGCCGGTGCGGCGCGCAGCGAGGTTGATGGCCCGCAGCTCGCCACGCCGGACCCAGCCGATCACCTTTTCCTCGCTGACGCCGTACCGCTTTGCGACCTGGGGAGGCGTCAGGAAGAGATCCGACGCCGCTACGGACACGTCTGGGGCTCCTGTCCCTTCAGGATGCCCGCGTCGCGCAAGACCTGCTCGACGACCGGCACGTAGGCCTCGGGAATGATCCGGCGGCCCTCGACGACCGGGCACGCGTCATCGCTGAGACGGCGGCAGTAGAACAGATCAGAAATCTTGCGCGGTGGGATGCCCCACTGGCGGGCCAAGGCGGAAACGGTGAAGAGCTTCGGCATCGAACATTCCCCAGGGTTCTCGTTGGCGGTAGTCGCCAACGCTCAGGGGAATTAATTCGAGCGAAATCACAGAAATGACAGGCGATCGTCGGATCGACCGCTGCGGTGGGTGGGGTTCGGGATGGGGTCGGGACGGGTTCGGGAATCAGAATCCCACGAAAATCCCAACTGGACAGCTGAGACAAATCAGCGATCTGTGCCCGACTTGCTCTGGCGCAGGATCTGTTGAACCTCGGCATACGGTGGCCAACGGACACCGGGCCATTCCCGCTCCAGGAAGGGCAATAAGGCCGCATAGCTGAAGATCGGACTCCCATCCCGTGTCTTCAATACCGCGGCTGGCGCGGCTTCAGACGTGTTTCGGAGCTCCGAAATCCGATTTCTGATCGTCTTTTTGGCCGGCTGGGGGTTCACGAGTTCAAGGTCGTCGAGCGTAATCGGATCGGTGCACGCCCCGGAAGGGGGGCCGTTTGGCTCTGAGGCGGGCGGTGCCGGCGTTTTCAGTTGCAACACTGCGTCGAGGGCATCACGGAGGGCCGCAGCCAACGGCGCCGTGTCCACAACATTATTGATCACCACGTCGCCGACCGCTGCGGTGGCGACGGCCTGCGTGACGATCGTCCCCCCCGGCCTAGCGTCCGGTTGCGGCTTGTTGCTCGCATGAACGCGCTCTTCGAGGATCACTTCGGGCCGAACATCACCGCGGTGCGTGTAGGCATCACGACGCAGAACGAAAGCGACGACCAGGCCAGGACCATGCGCTGCCATATCGCCCCTGGCATTTGCTCCATCTTCAGTCAGGCGCAGCGAGTGGACTCCGCTGACAAAAAGACGCACTTTCCCACGTAAGCCCCCCTCGTCGTTCGTCCAATGGCTCGGCAGGCTCTTATAGAAGAGTCGCAGGAACGCGTCGTTCCGGTAGTCGCCGGTCGCGCGAAAACGCAGACGCAAAGTCTCGCCCAGGCTCTCCATGTTCGCTTCCAGGACAATTCGAATCTCGATTAAACCGGCCTTGGCTAACAGCGAGATGGCACTCTGTGTCACCGCTGTCGCTACGTCCGCATTGAATTTGGTCCAGGTTTCCGGCAGCACCGGCAACAGCCTCACAATCTCCAAGGCGAGGGGATCATTGGAAGCGAGAGGGGCGCCAGACATCGAATCGGCCTTTCATTCCCCGGACATACCTGTAGCGAGCATCCCTGAAACGCCCCAAAGTCTATCGCAACGTCGGCTTCTTCGGAAACAACCACTTCCGCACATGGTCCGTCACCGCCTTCAATCGCTCGTCACTAATCCGCTCCCGGTACACGCTCGCCATGTCACCCCGCGAATGACCCATGATGTGATCAACGGAAACCTGGTCGCGCGAGTCGCCACCGATCGTCTCGAAGCCGTGTCGAAGGGCATAGAAGCCAATTCCGAGCCGATAGTGCATTGTCGATTTGAGCAACTGGCGAAATGCCGCGGTGACGTCGGAGCCCGTACTTCGACCATTCCAATTACCCCCAGAATTTGTGATGAACACGGCATCGTCCTGCGAGGCATCGACAGGCTCGGGACGCACTGCAAGCCATTGCTGCAGTGCGGTCACGGTCTCCGGCCACAGAGGACAGCGTCGATGGACGCCGGTCTTGGGTCGGGGATAGTCGACCCAGCCCTTTTTCAGATCGAGGTTTGACAAGCGTAGTCGCACCAAATCGGTTGGTCCAAAGCCACAATTGATCCCCAGCAGAATCATCGCGTTCAGCGGCGGCTTCGCGGCAGCGATCAGTTTCCTGATCGCCGGGGCTTCGAACATGCGTGGGCCACGCGCATTCCGCTGCTGGAGCAGGACCTTCTTCGACGGCCGGCGGAACGACTGCCCGTACCGTACGGCGCTTGCGATCAGCCCCTGGTCAAACGCGTACTTCATCACCACGCGTATCCGGTTGATCTCGCTGCCGAGGGCTACCGGACCGCGGGTCTTCGCCATCTCGGCCCGGACCAGTTCGAAGTCATCGGCGGCCAGGTCGTCGACCCGGCGGTCATGCCCGAAGAAGCGGATAATGCGTTCGCAAGTGAGGTAGTAATCCGAGAACGTCCGATCCACGATCTCGTTCGCGTCGAGCGCACGCCGCTTTGTGGTCAGAAACCGGTTACACAGGTCGGCGATT
>SHZY01000073.1 GCA_009692065.1 Gemmataceae bacterium | reverse complement strand
ATGCTGCCGGCCTTGGCCAAATCGCGCACGATATCGATTTCTCTACCGCAGTTGGGCAGTCCATCCTGATAGAGCTGGACATGGGAATAGTCCAGGCGCAGAGCCTCGATTCTTTCTTTCAAATCCTGCCACAACTGTTCCACCGTCTTCACTCGGCGTTCCCACTGGCCCGATCCATGACGTCGAAGGTGCATCTTCCGAATCGACTCGCTCATGCTCCCCAGGTCGGTTTCGCCATGAATGATCGGTATCACAATCAAATGCCGAGTGTGAGCTTGAACAGACAAGTCAAGTACCTCATGGGTTGAACAGGCCAAGCGGAAGAATGTGCATGCGCCTTTGTTGCATCATAACCGAATGCGTGCATGTTGTTGACGAGTTAATCACACAATCGCAAATCATGAGCGGCGAATCTCTGGTCGGCGACAGAAGATTCGTTCGTAGTTACACGTTCACCGAAAACGAATCAACCCCACTCAGCTACATCCGCTGGGCCGACGCACCCAAGGTAGTCTCCAAATGCAAATAGCATCGGGACCCCTAGATTTGAGAGCCTGATACCAGCCCTATTCGGAAACCGCGTGGCGACGGCAGCTCGATCGCCGCACGGTGCAGCGAAAAAATGACGACAAATGGCTGGAGCGTGTCAAGTAACGCTTCCCGATTTCGCCGCTTGCGGCGTAGCATGCGCAAGTTGCTACGCCGCAAGCGGCGACACGTGAGTGGCATCATCACTTCTGCCCCGCACTCGCCGCTTCGGCGCGTGGCACGGGGTTGACGCCTTGCAGTTGCAGCGTGGTCGTCTCCTTGGTCTTCATATCGACGACCTGGATGCGGTGGTTGTTCGTGTCGGCGACGTACATCTTGCCGACGGCAATGCTCAGGCCACCCGGTTCGTGGAACAGGTTCTCGCCGGCCAAGAACGTGGTGCAGGAGCGCTTGATGGGATCGATGAGCTTGATCTTGTTGTTGTAAGTGTCGGCAATGTAGAGCATGCCGTCGAGATAGACGACGCCGAGGGCGTGTTGCAGGCGAACGTCTCTGCCGATGCCGTTCTTGTCGCCGTAATTGAAGAGGTGCTCCTTGGGGCCCGAGACGCCGACGATGGTGCCGACCGTGCCCTTGATGACGCCCTTGATGTCGGGCAGCGGAACGGAGCGAATCGAGCTGCTTTCGCTGTCGGCAACGAAGAGGCGCTTGCCGTCGGTTGCGAGGCCGCTCGGCTGCGCGAACGCGGAGGTAGCCAGGGGGCCGTCGATGATCGCCTCCCAGCCGGTGCCGGCCCAGATCGACACGGTGTCCTTGACCATGTCCCAGGTCCACAGTTGATTCTGCCCGGCCATGGCGATGTACATGCGCTTGTCGTGCAACAGCAAGTCCCACGGGCTCGACAGGTCGAACTTCAGCGCGGGCCCGCTCTTGCCCGGCTTGGCGAAGACCGCCATCTTCTCGCCCGTGCCCGCGACGCGCTTGACGGTTTCCGTCTTGAGGTTGAGGGCGCGGATCGCGTGGTTCTTGCGGTCGGCCACATAAAGCGTGTCGCCGGAGAGCACCATGCCTTGCGGATCGCTGAACTGGGCGTCGGCAAACGCGCCGTCCTTGAGCCCTTCCTTGCCCGTGCCGGCAACGGCGATCTTCTTGCCTTCAAGATCGGTGATGACGATGCGGTGATTGGTGCTGTCGGCGATGAAGAGCCGTTTCGACTTGGCGTCCGCCAGAATCTTGCCGGGGAAGTTGAGCGGGCTGGCGACCTTCTCGGTTTCGAGCTTGAACTTGAGCGGCGTCTTGAGGAGCCCTTTCCCGTCGAACTCCTTGATGAGCTCTTTGATGTTCTTGTGCACCAGGGCAAGATGCCCCTCGCCTTTCGCAGCCCCGCGGAACTTGCCGTCCGGGTCGATGAGGATCAGCGTGGGCCAATGGTTGATGTTGTAGGCGTTCCAGATCTTCTTGTCGGCATCGTTGACGACGGGGTGCTTGATCTCATAGCGGAGGATCGCCTTCAAGATGTTGGCGGTCTTCTTCTCGTTGTCAAACTTGGGCGAATGCACGCCGATGACGACGACGATGCCGGGATAGGTGGCCTCGATCTCGGCCAGATCGGGGAGCGTGTGGATGCAGTTGATGCAGCAGAAGGTCCAGAAGTCGAGCAGCACGATGCGGCCCTTGAGGTCGGCCAGCGAGATCGGCTTGTCGGTGTTGAGCCAATCGGTGCCGCCGACCAGATCGGGAGCGTCAATGCGCTTGGCTCCTTGAAGGGCGGCCGCGTGCAAGGTGGGTGTTTCGGTGCTGGAGGTCAAGAAACCCACCGCCAGCGCGAGCAACACAACAAGCGGGGGGACGGAAAGTGGTGAGTGGAGCGCCTTCGCCAGCAGAAACTTGAAAGGCGCAACGATAGGGGAGGTCATGCGTGTCTCCTTAATCGCGGGTAATAACCATTATACCACGCTCGCCGGGAGCAAACTTGCGCTGCCAAATATTGTATGCGGGCGTGGGAAACCTGGCGCCGAAATGGGCTGCCAAGAAGGCACCGGCAGGGAGCGAGAATAGCACGAAAATGACTTGCCTTGCGAGTTTCACACACACCCTCACGAGCACTGGAAAAAGGCCTGGACTCTCGGATATAGATTATTTTACCTAGCTACGAGGGATCTGCAACCTTACCTGCGCGAACGGCAATTGCACAAGTGGCACGGTCGGGGAGACCGTGCCACTTGTGTGCGGGGAACGTATTCATCGTTTGGCGTTCGCAGGACGCTTTGCGAACGCTAAACGACTACGGCCCATCATTTCTGTACCGGCACCACACTCAACTTCTTGTCGGTCGGAAAATTGTCCGGCAACGGCAACGTCACCTTGCCGGTGGCCGCCCATTCGGTGCCGCGATTCAAGGTTGCCTGGAAGCCGACGCAGCGCATCGCATTCGCATCATGGCCCATCGGCGTGTGGAAAACCTTGCCCTTGCCGTAGCTGACGGTCCAGATCATCGGCTCGTGGGCTTTGGTCCCAGGCGAATAGGCCGTTGCCAAGAGGTGGACGTTCTCGATGGGGCCACGCATGTTGTCGTAAAGTTCGTCGTTGTTGTGGAGCCATTCGAGCGGCATGCCCTTGGTGATGGCGTGCTTGTCGTCGCGGATGGTGACGGAGAACTTGCCCGAGTAGCGGTGGCCCGGGCCATCCCCCTTGCCCTTGGCGATGATTACGCGCTCGCCCTTGTCGTCGAGCAAGAGGCGGTCGCCGGTGTTGGCACCGTACCAGCCCATGCCGACCATCTTGCGGTATTCATTCCAGCCACCGAAGGAATTATTGGCGGCGTGCACGATAACAAGGGCGATCTTGCCAGCCTTCAAGTCAGCGTCGAGTGAATCGTTGAACACTTTCGGCCAGCTGGCGCCGTTGTAATTACTGACGATGACGTCGTAATCGACGAGCTGGGGGGGAAACGGAACCGACACCGAGCCATCGGGCGATTTGTCGCCGGGCTTGAGATTCGTGGAAACATCGACCGTGAATCGGCCGCTGTCCAGGAGGGCCTTCTTCATGACAGGCGTGGTGGCGCGCCAGTTGTGGTTGTTCTGCCCGTCGATGATGACGACGCGGATTTTCTTGTCGCCCGCATCAGCTGCGGCGACGGCGCCAAGGAGCAAGACAAAGACGAGAAGGATTCTGCGCATGAGAGGAAGCCTTTCTAAATAGGTGGAAAGCTGAAGTTGCCTGGATTATCGCATCGGCGGGCGGGAAAGCAACGAAGAAAACACGCGGCCACGCCCGTTTACGCTTAGCGTTCACGCGCCGCCATGCGAACGCTAGACGGAAACGGCCGTGCCACCGTAATGGCAAAAAGCCCGCCGACGGGCGCAGCGCCGTCGGGGGCTTGAGATTGTGCCGATCGTGGCCGGGTAAACCGTTACTTGACGGTTTCCTTGAGCTGCTTGAGCGCCAGCACCTTGACGACGATGCGCGCGGGCTTGGCGGCAATCTGGATCGGTTCCTTGGTCTTCGGGTTGATGCCCATGCGTGCGGCCATCGGCGGTTTCTTGTGCCGTTTGACCTTCAGCATGCCCGGCAACACGAAGAGCCCCGGACCCTTCTTGCCGATCTGCGACTTGATGTACTCGGACAGCGTGTCCATGAACCCAGCAACTTGTTTCTTGGTCAGCCCGGTCTTTTCGGCGAGCGCCGAGAAAACTTCGGTCTTCGTTGCAGCCTTCGGCTTGTCACTCATGCGTTGCTCCTTGCAAGACAGTTGATGAGGTAACCCATTTGAGAACGGTGCGGTCGTGGTTCAAGTTTTAGGAGCCCGCAGCGCGAATGTCAATCAGAATGTTGAGAAAATCAAGGTTTTTTCGGCCTTTTTGCAGATGGCGTAAACGCGAGCTAGCCGATCCACCCCGCATCGACCGGTTGCCAATTTACCAGTTCGCCAGCCGAGAACCATAGGTTGATTTCCGCAGCGGCATTTTCCGGACTGTCGCTGCCATGGATCAGGTTGTTCTGCACGCTGATGCCGTAATCCCCGCGGATCGTTCCGGGCGGCGACTTGGCGCCGTCGGTTTTGCCCATCATCTCGCGCACCACCGTAACGGCTTCGCGCCCTTCCCAGACGATCGCCAGCGCCGGGCCGCTCGTCAAAAAGTTCAACAGCGAGTCATAGAACGGCTTGCCCTTGTGGACGGCATAATGCTTCTCCGCCAGATCGCGGCTCGGCTGCACGAACTTCATCGCGACGAGGCGCAGGCCCTTTTGCTCGAAGCGCTGAATCAACGTGCCGATGAGCCGGCGCTGGATGCAATCGGGCTTCAACAAGACCAGAGTGCGCTGCATGGGGTTTCCTTTTCTTCGTTTAGCCCCCGCAAGACGCCACGCGGGCGCTAAACGAAATCATTCGGACTTATCTTACAAACGCATTCACTTTTGCCAAAAACGTCGCGTTATCCGGATATTTCGCCAGTTGCTGAACGAGCGATTCCATTGCTTGCTGCGGGTTGAGTTCCATCAGGCTGCGGCGCAATAGCGTCACCTGCGGCAACTCCTCCTTGGTAAACAACCGTTCTTCCTTGCGGGTGCCGGACTGGGCGATGTCGATGGCGGGGTAGATGCGGCGATCGGCGAGCTTGCGATCGAGGACCAGCTCCATGTTGCCGGTCCCCTTGAATTCTTGAAAGATGAGGTCGTCCATGCGCGAGTTGGTTTCGATGAGAGCGGTGCCCATGACGGTGAGGGAGCCGCCTTCCTCGAAGACGCGGGCGGTGCCGAAGAGGCGTTTGGGGATTTCCATGGCGCGGGAATCGACGCCGCCGGACATGGTGCGTCCGCCGCTCGAGACGTTCCGATTGTAGGCGCGGGCCAGGCGCGTGAGGCTGTCGAAGAGCACGAACACTTCCTTGCCGGCTTCGACCAACCGGCGCGCTCGTTCAAGCACGAGCTCGGCCAGGCGTGCATGCTCGCGGCTATCGTGATCGGAGCTGCTGGCGATGACCTCCCCCTGGATGGTGCGGCGCATCTCCGTCACTTCCTCCGGTCGCTCGTCGATCAGCAGCATGATGATCTTCACTTCGGGATGGTTCTTCGCAATCGCCTGCGCGAGATGCTGGAGCAGAATCGTTTTGCCCGTCCGCGGCGGCGCGACGATCAAGCCTCGCTGGCCTTTGCCGATCGGCGTCAAGAGATCCATCACCCGCATGGTGAGCGGTTCCTTGCCGGTTTCGAGGCGGAGGCGCTGGTGCGGGTCGATCGGGGTCATTTCGTCGAAGGCACGGCGTGGAAACTTGTCGGGCGGCATCCCCTCGACCTCCGTCACGTCCTTGATCCGAGGCCCGCTGCCACGCTGGTTAGGCTCTGTGGGTCCCGCCACGAGCATCCCCACGCGCAGCTTGTATTTCTGGATGAGCCGTTGATCGACAAACGGATCGGCTGCCAGCGCCGCGTAGTTCTTGGCGGGATTGCGAAGAAACCCGTAACCCTTGGGATGCATTTCGAGGATGCCTTGATGCATGTTCATCCAGTATATAGCCCGCCGTTTACGGCGGGTTTGCAGGAAGACCCGCCGTAAACGGCGGGCTAAATGGCTAGACTTTGCGGTACGTGGTCGACGCCTCAAAAGTCCCATCAGGGAGCGGGACAAGCTGATAATCCCCGAAAAGGCTCGGCGCTTCCACTTGCAGAATGCGCAAGACAGCGATCGCCAGCTTGCGGATTTCCGTCTCGGCGTGCCGATTGCCGCGCAGCTCGATGAAATGCCGCAAGGCCCGCGCATTGGCGGTGACGAAGATCTTCGTCTCGGTGGCATTGGGCAGCACGCTCCGCGCGGCCTGGCGGGCGAGCTTGCGGCGCAGCGTCTTCTCCGGCTCGCTTTCGAAGACCTTGAGGAGCTTCTCGGTCAGCTTGATGTACGCCTGGTGCGTCTGGGCGACGGTTTCAAGCCAGAGCTGGTGCAATTCCGGATCGTCGGCGATGCAGTCGGGCTCGACATACTCGGCAATCGATTCATCGACGTAGCGTTGACTCAGCTGACTATAGCCGAAACCGGCTCGATGTCGAATCAATTCGTGCGTCAGGGAGCGAGAAACGCCGGTAAAAAGCAAGTTCCACACCGCGTGTTCGAGGACGGAACCATGGCCGACTTCGAGGATGTGGCCGATGTACGCCTGGTTGCCGCCAGGCCGGGGCTTGGCGAAGGACATGTAGCAGATACGTCCCGCGGTCTCGACAAGGTGCTCGCCGGCGACGGTCGTGTCGGTCTGCCAGCTGACACCGTGGTCGGCGAGGAAGCGGTCGATCTCGGCGTCGTTGACGTTCTGCCGGCCCATGACATAGACGGTGGGCTCGCGCAGGACTTTAATGTCGGTTCTGGGATCGGTCATGTCAATCCATCATGGAAGAATATCCCGCCAAGCCGCCGTGCCTGCGACATGCGCGGGCCGGAAACGGGCAAGAAATTCATCGTTATGCGGGGGATGCCGCCCGCGCACGCCTGCGGCGTGGCGGCTAAACGAAGCGGTAGGGTCATTCTATGAGATCAGGTCTGCATGTATTCCAAAAACTTCCGGGCGCCGCGATCCAGGTTCGCCTCGCTGCCGCCCCCCTTCAAGTACGAGCACATCTCATACGCGACGTATCCCTGGTAGCCGACCTTTTTTAACGCCTTGAAAAACACGCGGTAATCGATGAACCCTTCGCCCATCGGCACCGCGCGAATTGAATCGGTGTCGCGGGTGTAGTTGACGAGCGCCTGCTGATAGCGAAAACGCGGCCGGCGTACGTAGTCGGCGACCGTCGTATGGACGAGGTAGGGCGCCATCTTCAGAACCGCCGCTTCGAGGTCCATGCCGTGCAGGGCAGGCGCCCAGGCGTCGAACATCGCCTTGCAGTTCGGCTCGGCGATTTCTTCGAGCAGATCGAACATCGTTTCATAATGGACGGCGGTGTCGTGATGATTCTGCACGCCGAGCGTGACGCCGAACCTGGCGGCCTCGAGAGCGCATTCCTTCAAGGCGGCGACGGTTGCGGTCCACTGCTGATCATACGGCGTACGCAGATCATCGTAGCTGGTGAAGACGCGAATGAGCGGGCAATCGAGCGATTGAGCCAGGCGAGCCAGTTCGCGAACGTACAAGGCCTGCATTTCGCGCAAGGGGATATCGGACCGATCGCTGCCGAGCGTGAAGTCGTTGTAACCAGCCAGGCACACGACCTTGAGGGACAGCTCTCGCAACAACCACCGCAACTCCTCGCACGATTTCGCATCGTGATCGAGCACGGACAGATGTGGCCGCTTGGCCATCAGCATGACGCCGTCGTAGCCGAGCGACTTGGCTTTGCGCAGAAAGTCGGGCAAGCTCAACCGGGCCTGGCCGGTCCAGACGCCGGCGTAGCTGACGGAGTGCAGGGCGCTTTTGAACATGACGAAACACCTCACCGGCCAAACGTCATGGCCGAAACATGAACTCGCGCGTGTTGATGACGGCCCACATGACATCCTCCCACCCCCGACGGCGATCCTTGGTTCTCTCCAGGTGCTCGGCCACCATCTTGTAGTCTTGCTCCTTGGGCAGGCGACTGAACGCCGCCAGGAAGGTGTCGTCCAGCATTTCGCGGTCGGTGCGCTTCTCGGCGAGCAGACGGTCGACGCGATTCTTGGGGACAGAGAGTTGTTTTAGCAGAAAATCATTATTGAGGGGGTTAAGGAGGTGCGGGATGTGCCGCTCCCTATTGGCTTCGCAGCCGGTAATGCGCTGGGGCCGGCTGATAAAAAAATGGTACTGCGGCGCCGACTGCAAGACATGCACGGCGCGCGTGCCGACCGGCATCGATTCGATTTCGGCGGGCACCTCAAGAAACTGCGCCAGCACATCGATGAGCACCTCGCCCTGGAGACGGCGGGCGTTGCCACGCGAGAAGAATTTGACGTCGTCCTCGCCGAACTTGTCCTTCTTGGAGCTGAGCTGATACGTGCGCGAGGTCATGATGTTGCGGATGAGGTGCTTGACGTCGTAGCGCTGCCCGACCAGCTCTGTCGCAAGAACATCGAGGACGGCGTCATTGGCGACGACCCAGGGCTCGTGCAAGGCTTCCGGCGGATTGCCGAGGCCGCGTCCCATCAGGTGCAGCCAGGTGTGGTTGACCAGCGTCCTCGCGAAGTAGGGATTCTTCGGCGCTGTGATCCAGGCGGCCAAAGCCTTGCGGCGATCCTCCTCCGGCTTGAGGCGTGGGAAGACGCCATCGAGAAACCGCGGCGCGACCGGCTTCTTCGTGTCGGGGTGCAGCCATTCGTGCTCCGGCTCGAAAACCAGTTTCTGGGCCATCGCATTTGGCCCAACCCGGACGGTTTTGCGATACGTTTGCGAGAAGAACGCCGCGTAATGGTGCCAATCTTTCGGCGTCCAGTGCGCCTTCACGTTCGGGTGGCACTTGGCGCATTCCATGCGTATGCCGAGGAACGCCTCGGAGACCCGGATGGCTGCTTCGGCGCTGTCTTCCGCATCCGTATAGAAGCTGGCGGGGCCGGTATCGCTGACGACTTCTTTGCCCATAATGATTTCGCGCACCATCTGATCGAGCGGCATATTGCGGTGGAGGTGCCCGCGCAGCCAATGGATATAAGCCGCGCCTCGCCTCGGCACCCCGGCAAACTTGAGGTTGAGCGTCCGGGCCCAGTGATACGCCCAAAGTTCGGCGTACTCGGGCCGCTCGAGCAGTTCGTCGATCAGGCGGACCCGCTTGTCGAGGCGCGGGCTTTCCAGAAACCGCCGGGACTCCTGCGGCGTCGGCAGAATACCGCACAGGTCCAGGTAGGCACGGCGCAGGAATACCTCATCGGAACACAATTCGGACGGGGTCAGGCTCAGTTGCTTGAGCTTCGCGAAAATCAGCGTATCGATCAGGCTATCTTCCCGCGGCTTGGACCAGAGGAAGCCGGGCTTCGGATCGGCGTAGCTCAGTCGGACTGCTTGAAGCATTTGATAACGGCACAGGATCGCGACGTCGCCGGTTTGCGAAAAGCTCACCACCCCCTTGACATCGACCGTGGCAATCTCGTCATCGCTGGACTCAAACACGGTGAGCCTTGTGACGTCCCGCTTCGTGCCGTCGGCAAAATGGGCGATTACCGCGAGTTGCTGCGTCTTGTGCGGGGCGTGCAGCGTGCGCTCGGCCGGGAAGATCTCCAGCCGTTTGAAGGCGCCAGATTGGCCGTAGGTCCAGGGCGAGGCAGACGATACTTGTGAGGACGAGGCAGCGCACGGGGAGTCCCTCACGGCGGGAAAAAGGGAGGGCGAGGGTTTCACTATAACAGGATTCCCTTTCAGGGCAACCGGCAATTCCGCTTGCCGCTTGGCGCCCGCAGCGCGCCGTCAATTGCTGGCTGCCTTTTCGCGAGCGCGAAGCCGCTAGCCGCCTGGGCGAAAAACCAAAAAGCGTGCTGATCCATTTGACTGTGCCGATTGTGCAACCTACGTTTCACTGTCGAATGAATCACCCAATGAACTTGGCCGGCGCCACGAACATATGTAAGTCATTATACTTGTCTATTCTCCAAAAGGCAAAACCGCCATGAGGCAGCGACGCCAAGCGATGGGCCAGGGCGCCAAGCAACCGAATGGACGTCTGGTGCCGAGCAATTCGCCCCGACAATCAACTCCCAACACGAGATCGAGGTGCACGGGATCAACAAGCTCGCAACGGGACCGGACTACAGAGAAAAGGAGAATGAAAATACGTAAGTGCTATGAAGCGATCGTGCGCTTCGTCGAGCGTGAGGATGGCCCGACTGCGGCCGAATATGCCGTCATGCTGGCCCTGATCATTGTGGTCTGCCTGGCAGCGATTACGACTCTCGGCCAGAACGCCAATGGCACGTTCACCAACGTCGGTCTGAACGGGACGCTCTAGGGTTCGTCCTCGTGATCGAATCAAAAAGGTATTTTTTTTTCTAACGACCTTCATTGAGGAGTTTCTTCCATGCGTAAGTTTCCCGAAGCAGTTGTGAATTTCGTCAAGCGTGAAGACGGCCCGACCGCCGTCGAATACGCGGTCATGCTGGCCTTGATCATCGTGGTCTGCCTGGCGGCAATCACCACCCTCGGTCAGAACGCCAACTCGACCTTCGCCACGGCCGGACAGAAGATCGGCTCCGCGTCGAGCTGAGCTTGATCAGGAATCAGGAATCCGCGGGGGGGTACGCAGCTTGATCCTTAATCCTGGCTCTTGACCTATTCCTGAATCCTGACCCACGAGGATCCCCGATGTTTGACAAGCCCCTTCTGAGTGTGGACAACTGGCCCGTGGTCGTGATCTGCGTCGGCATGCTCGCAGCCGCCGTCATCGACTGGTGGAAATTCAAAGTCCCTAACAAGCTGACGTTCCCGCTGATCCTGACCGGTTGGGTCCTGGGTCTGGCGAACAACCTTGGCCTCGAGGCAGGCGACGGCGGCTTTGGCGCGGCCCTCTTCGGCACCGCGCTCGGGTGCGCCCTCTTGATCCCCGTCTATGCCATCGGCGGCATGGGCGCGGGAGACGTCAAAATGACCATGGGCTTCGGCTCCTGGATCGGTGCCTTCTATGGCATCGAAGCCGGCACCGGCGTAATCTTCTGGGCATTCTGCACCGGTGCCGTCGTTGGCGGCGTCATTGGCTTCGGGATGATCCTGGCCCGCAGCCAATTCCGGCAGAACGCTCAGCATTTACGCGAGATCCTCGGCGACATTTTCAAGGCCTCGGGCATCGGGGAGATTGCGGAGAAGGCGAACAATCGTCGGTCTCGCTGGCATCGGCTGCCCTACGGCGTGCCGCTCTGTATCGGCTTCCTTGGTTATTTGATGTATGTCCACAACTTTAATTTCTGAAGGTTCCCCTCGCCCCCAGAGCGGAGAGGGGAACAGGAAAAAAAAACGTGGATTCAACATTCTGCCACGTTTGCCGCTACGGTCGTTATCGCCGATTCAACCGGAATAATCGTTAAAAGTTGAAGTTGCCCCTGTCTCCAGGTCGAAAACAGTTGCGGAGACATGGGCGTGAACCCGGATGGCAAGATGGGACGGCAAACCGGCCCATCGCGTAATCTTGGCGAACCCCGTTTCTCCATGCGCCTGTGAGGTTACCCCTTTGAAACCGAAAACCATGATCCT
Source organism: Gemmataceae bacterium (assembly GCA_009692065.1). Lineage (GTDB taxonomy): Bacteria > Planctomycetota > Planctomycetia > Gemmatales > Gemmataceae > SIAQ01. The sequence goes on along the minus strand of SHZY01000073.1, from coordinate 17,790 downwards.
GATGGGCCTGGCCATCATGTGCGGCCTCGGCACCAGCTACATGACGAGCCGTCTGCTGGCGGATCGGACGCCGGCCCAAGAAGAAAAAAACCAGATCCTCGTGGCCACCAAGGTCCTGAGCGTTGGCGAACGGATCACCAGGCCCGAGGTAATGTTCGAGCTGAAGCAAGTTTCCAAGGAAAACGAGCCGCCCGACGCGATCAAGGACATTGAAAAGCTCCGCGGCAAGATGATGCGGCAAGGTCTGAACAAGGGCGCCCACATAACGCAAGGCAACCTCTATGACAAGGACGGGCTGGATATTCCCGAGGGGCATCAGGCGGTTGGTCTGCCGGTGAACTTGCGGACGACGGTGGCTGGTTTTGCCAGTCTGCCCGGATCGCGCGTGGACCTGATTCTCACGGTGCGTGCCCAGGATATCAACGCGGCGAGCGCGCGGGTGCTGTTGCAGAACGTGCTCGTCTTGGCCGCCGACGCGCGAACGGTTCGCGAGGGTGAAATTATCTCCGCGGCGTCCGTGGTGACGTTCGCGCTGAAGGAAGATGATCGGCTAAAAGTGACGCTGGCGCAGGATCTAGGCACACTCAGCCTGTCGTTGCGGAAGCTGAACGATGACCGAGTGGTCGAACAGACGGTCGTGATCGGTTCGGAAATCTTGACGAACAAAAAGAAGATCGAGCCGAAAGAAGTCGTCGAGGTAAAGCCGCCCGAACCGATCAAGCCGCCGGTCACCGAAGGGGAAGCCCCGAAGTTCACGGTTGGCCATTACGATATCGTCAATGGCTCTGAATCCGGCGCACGGGAAGTGACGCGCGTTCATTACAAACAGTTCGCGGACGGCAGCATCGTGATCGAACGCCGGGAACAGATCGAATCGACCCGGATCGGCGCGGTGCAGCAAGTGAGCCCGCCGCCGTCGGCTACCAACCCGAAAAAGGGCGGCAAGCCTGAGGATTATTAAAGAAATGTTTTCTGAGCCGCTTGCGGCGTAGCAAACGCTGTAGTTCGGCAATTGCTACGCCGCAACCGGCCAATGTGTCACGAATAGATTCGCGGGTGGGTGGCAACGCCTACCCTGTTCCCCCCATATCAGAAGAGGTGAAGGGATGCACCGCACGTTTTTCGCGCCCCGTCAGCTTGGCTGGTGGAGCTTGCTCGTCACTCTGGCCCTCTTCGTCGGCATCTACGCCGTCTCGGCCCAGGACACCTTGCTGCTTGCGCCAAAAGGCATTCCGCAAGCGCAGAACATCGAGTTGGCAGTGGGCATGACGCACGCTTGCCAAATGACGACTCACGCCGACCTCAAGCGGGTCGCGAACCCCAACAGCAAGGTGGTGCGTGTCGAGCGCATTGCCGACAAGAACAACGAGGTGTTCCTCATTGGCGAAACCCCGGGCCGCACGCTGATCACGTTTGTCGATCAGAACGACCGCTCGGAAGTCCATGAGGTCATCGTCCAGGCCGTCGCCGGTAGGGAATCTGGCGGCAAGGAAGCTGCGAAGGGCCAAAAGCTCAAGATGAACAAGGGCACCCAGGAAACCCGCAAGCTCGACAAAGCGAGTCTCGGGGGCGTGACGATTACAAAAAGCGACATCGTGGACGTGAAAATTGCGGCAGACGACCCCACCGGTCGCACGGTTACCTTCCGTGCGCTCGGCGTCGGCACCACGCGCGTCACCTTCTACGCGGACGCCAAAAAACAGGAAATAGTGGCCGATTACGTCGTCGAAGTCACGACGACGGATCGCGCTGCCCAGCTGCGAGCCCTGATAACCGAAATCGCCCCGGCTGCCGCCGTCACCGTGACGGAGACCAGGATTCCGCGCAAACGGCCTAACCAGGAGCCGCGTGGCAAGCCGGAAGACGACTGGGAATTTGACGAAGCTGTTATCCTCTCCGGGACGGCTAGTAGTGCGATGGAGGCGAGGGTGATTTCTGATGCTGCACAACGACTTTTCCCGCCGACAGACCTTGGTCAAGGAGCCATCGCTGTTGGCGGCGGCGTCGCCCAGCAGTCGCAGCTTCAGGGCAATGTCATCAACAACATTCAAATCGGCGGCGTCCATCAAATCCAGCTGGATGTGGTCATCGCCATCGTCAACCGCTCCGAGCTTCGCAACATGTCGTTCAGCTGGACGCTGAATGGCACGCAGGTCGCCGGCGGCAGCATCTTGGGGCCGGGCACGTTCGCCAACGCCCTCACTACCGGGCTCGCGGGTGCGACCTACGCCGCCAACTCGACGGCTCAACTGCCCTTTGCCGTCCAAAATAACCACACCAGCTTCATGTCTTTCCTGCAGGCGCTGCGGACCGAGGGCTTGACGAAGATTATCTCCGAACCGCGCGTAACCACCATGAGCGGCCGGCCCGCCACCATCGTCAGCGGCGGCCAGGTGCCTGTCCTCGTGGGCAGCACCGGCGGCACGTCCACCGTGGAATACAAGGACTTCGGCACCGTGGTCAACTTCCTGCCTATCGTGCTCGCCAATGGCAAGATCCACCTGGAAGTGAAATCCGAAATCAGCGATGTCGATCCCTCGCTGACGCTGACCATCGGCGGGATTCAACCGACCTCGATCGCCGGCTTCCGCAAACGCGGCGCCAGCGTAACGGTCCAGCTCGGCGACGGCCAAACCCTGGCCATCGGCGGCCTGATCCAGAACAGCGTCAAGGCCTCGATGGCCAAGATCCCGTTCCTCGGCGACATTCCGTTCCTCGGAGCGGCGTTCAGCACGAAGACCTTCAACGAGGTCGAGGAGGAAATGCTCATCATCGTGACACCGCGGCTGGTCGATGGGGTCGATTGCACGAAGATCCCCAAGTACCTGCCGGGCCAGGAAACACGCAGTGCGGACGACTTCGAATTGTTCCTGGAAGGAATCATGGAAGCGCCGCGCGGACCGCGCAGCGTATTCCTCCGACACTACAAGGGCGCTCACACGCTTTCGTCGAACGCGGGCCAGATTCCCTGCGGCGACGGCAGTTGCAACCCCCGCGACGGCAAGAGCTGTGCCAGCGGCGACTGCGCCCCGGGCAGCCACGGTGCTCTGAATGCCCCGCGCACAACCAAGACCGCGTTGCCGCGGCTGGTGACGCCGACGCCCAGCTTCCCGGAGCTGCCGACGATCCCGACTACGACCCCGCCGGCGACGGTGGAGTCTGAGGTGCCAGCGGTACTGCCGCAGATCACGCCGGCTAACCCGATGTCATCCCGTCAGCCCGAGTTCCGCCCGCTTCTGCCGCCGATCGGCCGCTAGGACGTAGTTGCAGAAACAAAACGATCGCCACTCTTCGTTGAAAGCTCAACGGGGATCGGCGATCGCTTTCATTTCGCCGCTTGCGGAATCGCGTTGGCGAGGCGCCGAGCGAACGCGAAGCCGCAAATGGCGTGAACGTGAACCCTCGAAAAGCCCCCTCAGTTTCCCCCACCCTGCCAGAAATAAGCTATGGTTCCGTTGATGGGCTCGTTTCCGGTCCCTTCCTGAAGCGGACCTCATACGAACTCCCCTACGTTCTTCTCATGGTGGTGGGATATGAATGAGGTGCAACGTATTGCTATCGTGGATCCTTCGGATGCCACGCGTGAACCGCTTCGTAATCTGCTCCTGGGCGTCGAATCGGTCTGGCTCGAAGCCGAATGCTCGCGCTATGAGTTCTTCATCGACGTGGCCCGGCAATCGTGTCCCGATTGCGTGGTGATCGCGCTCGATGCCGATCATCACAAGGCGCTGAAGCTCATCGGGCAGCTGACCCTTGAATCCCCGAACATGCCCATCCTGGCCGTCAGCTCGCGCGGCGATGGGCAGTCGATCCTGGGCGCACTGCGTTCCGGGGCCAAGGAATTCTTGACCGCCCCCGTCGTGCTCGAAGAATTGATGCTGGCCCTTCAGCGGCTCCGCACCAACCGCGCGACCAGCAACGGCGACATCAACACCAACGTCAACGGCAACTCCCGGGGCGAATCACTCGTCGTGTCGATCGTCGGCTCCAAGGGGGGCGTCGGTTGCACGAGCGTTGCGATCAACCTCGGCTGCGCCATGGCCCAGGACGCGAGGTATAACGTGGCCCTCGTCGATCTCGATCTCGCCCTCGGTGACGCCGACGTCGTGCTCGATCTCATTCCCGACTATACGCTGGCCGACGTCGCCATGAACGTCGATCGGCTCGACATGCAGTTCCTGCGCCGCTCCTTGTGCAAGCACGAGAGCGGCCTGTCGCTTTTGCCTCACCCGGTCCAGATGGAAGACATCAGCCTGATTCACGACGAGCACCTGGGCCGCGTGATCGGTTTGCTGCGCGCCAGCTACTCGCACTTGATCTTCGACCTGAGCAAGCGTTTCGTCCCGACCGACCTTACGGCGATGCGCATGAGCGATGTGATTCTCGTGGTTGCTCAGCTGGAGTTGACGAGCCTGCGCAATGTGGTCCGCATGTTGCACACGATGGACAAGGAAGAAGGCCTCGGCGAGAAGGTGAAAGTCGTGATGAATCGCGTCGGCTCGGATGAAAGCGACATCACCCTCGAGAAGGCCCAGGAGACCATCGGCAAGCCGATCTACTGGCAACTGCCGAACGAATACAAGGCAATGCTCGGCGCCCGCAACGCCGGCCAGCCGCTGATGACCCATGCTCCGAAGAGCCGGGTGCACCTGAGCCTGGTCGGCCTGGCGAACGCGCTGTGCGGCAAGTCCGCAGAGCCGGCGAAGAAAGAGCGGCGGAGTTTCTTCTCATTTCGTTGATGTTGGTGAGGCGCGAGTGGTGAGTGGTGGGCTCAAAACCACTCACCACTCACGCCTCACTAACCCGAGGTAAACAGCAATGTCCCGTCTACAACGTGGTCTGAATCCAGCAGGCGGCAGCGGCGCCGCCAGCAACGGCACGAGCCGAACCGGCGGCATGGGCGGCGGCAGCGAGCGCAACGGCAAGAGCTTCGATGAGCTCAAACGCATCATCCACAACAAGCTCGTCGACAAGCTCGATCTGTCACGCGTCAGCGACCTCGCCGGCGATACCTTGCGCCGCGAGATCCGCCTCGTCGTCGAACGCCTGTGCGACACCGAGAACCCGCTGCTCAATCGCGTCGAACGCGAACGCCTCATCGACGAGGTGCTCGACGAAACCTTTGGCTTCGGCCCGCTCGAGGCCTTGCTCAAGGACCCGACCATCAGCGATATCCTCGTCAACGGCCCGCACAAGATCTACGTCGAGCGCAGGGGCAGGCTCGAAAAAACCGATATCAAGTTCCGCGACAACGAGCATTTGTTGCAAATCATCGACCGCATCGTCTCCAAGGTCGGCCGGCGCATCGACGAGAGCAGCCCAATGGTCGACGCCCGCCTGCCCGACGGCTCGCGCGTCAACGCCATCATTCCGCCGCTCGCGCTCGACGGTCCGACGATGTCGATTCGCCGTTTCGGCGCCAACCCGCTCAAGCTCGAAGACTTGCTCAACTACAAGGCCTTCACGCCCGAAATGGCCATGCTCATGGAAGCGTGCATCAAGGCGAGGCTCAACATCGTCATCTCCGGCGGCACCGGCTGCGGTAAAACCACGCTTCTCAATACGCTGTCGGCCTTCATCCCCCATGATGAACGCATTATCACGATCGAAGATGCCGCCGAATTGCAGATGCAGCAGGATCATATCGTCCGCCTGGAAACCCGGCCGGCGAATATCGAAGGCAAAGGCGCGATCAACACGCGCGATCTGGTGCGGAACGCCCTGCGTATGCGGCCTGAACGGATCATCGTCGGCGAGTGCCGCGGCGGGGAAGCACTCGATATGTTGCAGGCGATGAACACCGGCCACGCCGGCTCGATGACGACGCTGCACGCCAACACGACGCGCGACGCCCAGGCCCGCCTCGAAACCATGATCATGATGGCCGGCATGGATCTGCCGATCAAGGCGATGCGGCAGCAGATTTCTTCCGCGATCGATCTGATCATTCAGGCGAATCGCCTGCAGGGGGGGCCGCGCAAGGTAACCTCGATCTCCGAGGTGATGGGCATGGAAGGCGACGTCATCATCATGCAGGAAATCTTCCGCTTCAAGCAGCTCGGCATCGACCAGAACGGCCGCTGCTACGGGCAGTTCGAAGCAAGCGGCGTGCGGCCCGGCTTCATCCCGCGCCTCGAAGCGTCGGGCATCAAGCTGCCAACGAATATGTTCCAGGAGCGCATCTTGATGCGCGATTGAGCCAAGTTCCCGTCTCCCCTCCGAGGGAGAGGGGAGAACGATCCACCACCACCTCCGCCGGGACGGGGGGACTTGTTCGCCCTACCGGCGCGAGGTCGGAAACAAGACCATTGAGGCGCGGGGCAAGCGCCGCGGCTCAATGAAAACTGCAAGTAGGAACGAAACCTATGTCTCCCCTTGTGATCTACGCTCTGGTGTTCATCGGCGTCTCCGCGGTCATCGGCGTGCTCTTCTTCATCCTCGGCGAGGGGACGGCGAAGACGGCCGAGCGCCTCGATATGCTCACCGGGCGCAGGAAAAGAGACGACGAGGCAAACACGATCCTCAAGAAGACGGCCCTGGACCGCGACAAGAAATCGCTGTTCGAAGCCCTGACGCCCAATATCGTCAGCCTGCAAAAGCTGATCGTGCAGGCCGACGCCAACATCACGCCGAGCACCTTCATGGTCATCAGCTTGATCCTGGGCGTGCTCGGCTTCACCGCGAGTTGGCTCGCGGGGGTGAAGATATACCTCGCGCCGCTGCTCGGCATACTCCTGGTGATGGTGCCATTCGCCTGGCTGTTGCACCAGCGTGCCAGCCGGATGAAGACGTTTGCCTCGCAGCTGCCCGAATCGCTCGAACTGGTCGCGCGGGCCCTGCGTGCCGGCCATAGCCTGGCGGCCGGACTCCACGTCGTCGCCGAGGAAATGCCCAAGCCGATCGCGGATGAATTCAATCGCGTTTACGAAGAACAGAACCTGGGTATCCCGATCGACGAGGCTTTGAAATCGATGTGCGAGCGCGTGCCGAACCTCGACTTGCGCTTCTTCGTGACCTCGGTTTGCATCCAGCGAGTTACCGGCGGCGATCTGGCGGAAATTCTCGACAAGATCGGCTACGTCATCCGCGAACGCTTCAAGATCCTTGGCATGGTAAAAGCCCTCACGGCGGAAGGCCGGCTCTCGGGCGTCATCCTGATGGCGTTGCCGTTCCTGTTGTTCCTCATCATGCTCCACATCAAGTACGACTACGTCGAGAAGCTGTGGACGCACCCGCTGGGCGTGAAGATGGCCGCGACCGCTCTGGTGATGCAGCTATTCGGAGCGCTGGTTATACGCAAGATTGTGAACATTAAGGTGTAACAGTCGCCGCTTGCGGGTTAGGCAACCCAGGAAACTTGGCTACGCAGGGAAAAACAAACTTTGTGGTAACGGGGAGTGAAGAAACCTTGCCGTAATTGACGAGAATATCAGGCAGAACGATTCTACTGATTACTCCGTAGACGCCGACAACTCCCTTGATTCCCCCCTTTGAGAATACCCCGTATGTTGTTCGCAGCGTTCGGTATTGAAGACATGATTCCCCTCCTGGTGTTCGTGGGAATCGTCGCGGGGATCTGGAGCCTATTGTCCATGATCTCCAACCGCAACAGCCAGTCGCTCGATCGCCTGTCGCGGTTGAGCCGGCCTCTATCGCTGGCTGAGCTTGAGGACCCGACCAAGGCAGGGAATAAGAACAAGTTCCAGGGCCTGGCCGACGCGGCGAAGTCGATCTCCAAACCGCTGATGCCTCAGACCGAAGGGGAACAGAGCGCCTTGAAAAACAAGCTGGCCAACGCCGGCTTCCGCAGCGACGCCGCTCCCTTGGTTTACTCCGGGATTCGCCTCGTTTGCCTGGTGGTTAGTTTCTTGATCGCCCTGTCAATCTTCGTGCCGGGACGACCCTTCGGCTTCAAGATGATAGGGTACATCGTGATGATGACCAGCTTCGGCTTCTACTTGCCGAGCATGATCCTCTGGTATCTGCGGACCAAACGGCAGGAAGACATCTTCCTCACCCTGCCCGACGCGCTGGACCTCCTGGTCGTGTGCGTGGAAAGCGGTCTGGGTCTGGATGCGGGCATGCGAAAAGTGTGCGAGGAAATGGGCAAGCATGCGAAGGTCATCACCGAGGAGTTTTCGCTGGCGAACTTCCAGCTCCAGATGGGCCGGCCGCGCCGCGAAGTGCTCCACGATCTGGGCGTTCGCACCGGTGTCGATGACGTGAAGTCGCTCGCAGCCATTCTGATCCAGGCGGATCGGTTTGGCTCCAGCATCGCCCAGGCGCTGCGCGTGCAGTCCGATGCGATGCGCACCCGGCGCAAGCAGATCGCGGAGGAGAAGGCGGCGAAGACGGCCGTACAACTGTTGTTCCCGTTGATCCTGTTCATCTTCCCTGGCATCTTCGTGGTGCTGGTCGGACCGGCGGTGATCAACATCATGGATAACCTGTTGAAACCAAAATAGGAGTTGGTTTCCCCGTTTAGCGCTCGCAAAGAAACCCTGGGCGTTAAACGATCAAACGCGCCCCCCCATTTCAGGAGATGCCAGATGAACGGATTCATCAAGAAAACCGCGGCCGCCCTCTTTTCCGGCGCCGCCCTCCTCACGCTGATTGGCTGCCAGCACTACCGCGATGTCGTCGATTCATGCTGGCCGGAACGCTACAACGATCTGGCGCGCAAAAGCGTCAAGCACATGCACAACGCCCAATCCGACAAGGGGCATCTCCTCGACCATACACTCTGGACCGGCGATTTTGATGGCAATGACCTCAAGCCGAGCGGCAAGGCCAAGCTCAAGTACATCGCCAACCGCGAGCCCGTTGCCGTCGTCATGAAGGTTTGGTTGCAGAACGCGGATGACGAGGCGCCGGCCAAGCGCGCCAACGTCAACGCCGATCGGAAGATGACGATCACGGCCTTCCTCGATACCCAGAAATCAGAGGGGCGGACCGCGCTCTATGAGATCGAGGTCCACAACTACACGCAGCCGACCCATCCGTCGGACTGGACGAACAAGGCCCTGAAGAACCTGGAGACAAACATCGAAGGCGGCAAGGCCCAGAAGTTTGAATCGGGGCCGTCGTCCTCCTCGGGCGGCTCCAAATAACGCAGTCGCGATTCTCGAAACGGGGAACTTCGGTTCCCCGTTTTTTTTGCGCTGCCGCTTGCGGCGTAGGCAGGCGACTGCTACGCCGCAAGCGGCGGGGATTTTTCCCCACCTCTCGTCCCCCTCGCGAAAAATATGCTATGGATTCCATAAGGGAAGCTTGCCGAGCGTGAGGCCCTAACGACAGAGCCGTGGCCGGAGCAGAGAATGGCGGAAGTTTTTCCCAAAGTACGTTCCCGCCGCCGGACGAATTGGCCCCTCGGCCGGCCCCCAGGCCCGTGCTGAATTGCATTCGCCAAACCTGGACCGTGTCCCATGAACACAGTCTTCTCCCCTCGATCGGTGAAATGGCTGATCCCTGCCGTGCTCGGCGTGGCCTGCGTTTTCCTGGGCCCCTCCGTCTCTCTAGCGGCCTACTCAGCTCCAACCCTACAGGCTGACTTGATTTACGAACTGGTCGCGGATCGCGCCCGGATGATTCAGATATCGCTGGTTGTCGTGGCGTTCGGCTGTGCCATCATGTGGTGGTATCGATAAATGGCGAGTGGTGATTTACCACTCACCACTCACTACTCGCCAAATACCGAGAAGATGCAGGCATGATCGCAAGTCAGAAGAGCGTGGTCAACATGGATTGGGCAGGCGCCGGCGCTCCCGAGGCCCCGAGCGCCCCGGAAAGCTTGCGCCAGGCGGGCCTCAGCCTGAATTTCCTCAACGACCTGCTGCTGCGCACGCTCTATGTGCAAGGCGTCATGCTCGGCCTCGACCTTGCCCGCTCGGTCTGCTTGCCGTTCAAGGTCATTGAGGAGTCCTTGAGGTTCCTCAAAGACGAAAAGTGCGTCGAAGTGCAAGGCGGCGATCTCATTGGCCGCGTCAGCTATCGCTTTCAGTTGACCGAGCTGGGCCGCCGGCGCGCGCAGGATTCGATGAAACAATGCGCCTACATCGGGCCGGCGCCGGTGCCCTTGGAAGACTACGTCGAGCAGACGTATCGCCAAGCCGTCACCGGCATCAGCTGCAGTCCCGAACGGCTGCGGGCGGCGTTCTCCCATCTGGTGCTCAAGGAGGAAATGTATAGCACGCTCGGCCCTGCCATCGTCAGCGGCCGCAGCGTCTTCATTTATGGGCCACCCGGCAACGGCAAGACGTCGATCGCCCGCGCCATCGGCGAGTTCATGAACAACGCCGGCGGGGAAATCTACGTCCCCTACGCATTCCTGGCAGAAAACAGCATCATCACCGTCTACGATCAAGCGCTGCATCAACTCGCCGATCATCACGAATCGGACCGCGTGGAAGACAACGAGGCGACCATCCGCCGCCTGCTCAACTCCGGCACCGTGGACGCCCGCTGGGTCAAGATTCATCGCCCCGTCGTCGTCACCGGCGGCGAACTGACGCTCGACGCCCTCGATCTCCGCTTCAACGCCGACGCGAATTTTTACCAGGCACCGATCCAAGTGAAGGCCAACGGAGGCGTCCTCCTCATCGACGACTTCGGACGCCAACTGTGCAGCCCCAAGGAATTGCTCAATCGCTGGATCTTACCCCTTGAAGACCGGCACGACTTCTTGACCATCAGCTCAGGCAAGAAATTCGAAGTCCCGTTCGAGCAGCTCATCATCTTCTCGACCAACCTCGATCCCAAAGACCTCGTCGATGACGCATTTTTTCGCCGTATTCGCCACAAGGTGTCGATCGACGCGCCCGAACGCGTGATTTACGAGAAGATCTTCAACGCGATGGTCAAGCGCTTGGGAATGAATCCTTGCCCAGAGGCCGTGAATTTCCTGTATGAACGCTACTACAGCAATGGACGCAATCCGCGCGCCAGCGATTGTCGAGATCTGCTGGAGATCGTGCAGGCAATATGCCGATTTCGTAGACAACCAGTTCAGTTGACACGTGATCTGATGGCCGAAGCGGCAACCAGTTTCATTTGCGAATTTTGAACCCGACTCTTCGTTTAGCGTTCGCCAAACACCGCGCGAACGCTCAATGAAAACGCGGTATACCATCTCCCGAACGGATTCGAGGACAACCATGGACGGTCGCACTTCGCTCTGGCTCCTGACACTCCCACTCGCGACACTTCTGAGTGGCTGCCTCACCACCGGCAGCCAAAATAACACCGGCACGCGCATCGAGGAAACGCCCAAGATCGTGCGCAAGGAAGACGGACCCAAACGCAATCCGCATGTGAGCACCGAGATCGCCTTCGGTAAATTGAAGGAAGCGGAAGCCGATTCCGAAGCGGCCAAGAGCCAGCCCGAAGCGCAGGCACGCCTCCGCGATGACGCACGCAAGGCCTACCAGCAGGCCCTCAAGATTGACCCGAACAACCTCGAAGCCAGCCGCCGCCTTGGCCAGCTTTACGCCAAGATCGGCGATTACGAGCGGGCCCAAGCCATCTGCAAGAAGGCGCTGGCCAAACATCCCAAGAATGCCACGCTGTGGTGTGACCTTGCCGTGTGCCACAAGCGCCGCCACGACTTCAACGAGAGCGTCCGCTGCTTGAACAAGGCCGTCGACCTTGATCCCGAAAACCGAGACTACCAGAAGTCGCTCGGCTTCACACTCGCCTGGATGGGACAAATCGACCAGGGCCTGGCGTGGCTAACCCGCGCTCAAGGAGCCGGGGAGGCACACCTCAATGTAGCCCGTGTGCTCGGATTGAAGGACCAGGTCGAGTTGGCCAAGCACCATCTTCGGCTTGCCAAGACCTCGAACGGCGAACTGCTCCCCCAGGCACGCGACCTGCTCGCCGCCCTCGACAATCCCTCCACGACGGCAATTCGCCGCGCCGACCTCGAGTGACGTTTGAGCGCTCATTCGCTTACAATAGCCGGATGATCCGACCAACCACCCCCGCCGAAACCGATGCGCTGGTCGCCCTCACCGACGCGACCGGCATGTTCAAGTCGATCGAAGTCGTCGCCCTGCGCGAAGTGCTCGACGATTTTCACGCCACCAACCACGCTGACGATCATCATGCGATCACGCTGGAAGAAAACGGCGACATCCGCGGCTTCGCCTACTACGCTCCCGCAGAGATGACGGATCGCACCTGGCAACTCTGGTGGATCGTCGTGCGCAAGGACCAGCAAGGCCAAGGCGTCGGCGGCAAATTGCTGCGCTTCGTGGAGGACGACCTCCGCACCAAGCGAAATGCTCGTGTGCTGTTCATCGAAACCGGATCGTTGCCGCACTATGAATTGACGCGTGAGTTCTACCGCAAGCACTGCTACGAACAACATGCGCTCTTGCAAGATTTCTACGCCGCCGGGGATAGCATGGTGGTGTTTCGCAAGGCACTTGGTTGAGTATTCGTTTCGCGTCCGCAGGCCGCCTTGCGAACGCTAAACGTAAACCGTGGATTCTCACGCATTCTTAGCATTATTCTCGCGCCCATCGGCTTGACCCCTCTTTTTTCGTGCTAGAGTTGAAGACCAGCATTATCGAGCATTCCCCCACCGTGTGCTCGGCTCGCCACCGCCTATTATGAGGCCCGTCATGTGGATCAAGCTAGCCGGCGAGTACGTCAATCTCGATCACATCGTCCGCGTCAAAGCGAACAAGGGGGTCAAGAATGGCCAAACCGAATGGGTCGTCGAGTTGGAAGGCGTCATCAAGGGGGAGCTGAGCTTCTTCACACGCTACCGCGGCATCGATGCGGAAATCGTGCTGCACGCCATGGAGATTCAATCGCGCCTCGAACCGATCCCGGCCGACGGCGCCAACGGCACGAGCGGCCCGCATCAAACGCAAACCAATACGCTGCATGACGTGAAGTTCATGTGATCCGCCCAAGCCCCAGGATGAGCGCAGCGATTCCTGGGGCTTCCTTCCTTTCCATTCGCCATCGCATTCGTTCGGCATAAAATCGGCTCATCTCTTCAGCATCCACGAGGTGACCCCCATGCGCATGTTCGTTAAATCACTTTTCGCCTTTCTCCTATTTCTCACTGCACCCACGCTGGTGAACGCCGAGATAATAATCGCCGAGGGCGAATCCTTCACGCCGCTCGACAAAAAGGGCTGGAAGGTCACGCATCAGCAAGACAGCTACGGCAGCCACACCTACGGCGGCATGTGGATGACGCACGGCGGCTGTTTGGGCGCGCCGGCCGACAGCGTCGATTCCATCGCCAAGAAAACGATCACGATCAAGGACGGCGGCACGTTCCGCGTCTGGAGCAAGTATCAGGCGCCGCCCTACTTCAACTACTTGCACAAGGTCGAGATCGCCCAGAACGGCAAGACCGTCTTCACGCACGTCTACGGCAAAAAGGGGACCGACCGGCTCTGGAGCTTCAGCGGCGTCTCCGATGAACTCTGGTGGCCCTGGGGCGTCGATCACGATGCCGCGGAGGCGCCGAAGACGACGGTCTCGCTGAAGCCGGGCCAGGTGGAAATTCGCCTCATCACGATTGCGAACGCGAAGCCGGCAGGCGATCGCTTCATCGATTTCCTGGTGCTGACGACCAACCTCAAAGACGAGTACAAGGGATTCAAGCCGTACGCCGTCGGCAGTCCGTTCACCAATGAGGCGCTGGAGGCGAGCCGGGCCTTCATGCGTTTTCAGAACACTACCGACAAGCCGGCCCGACTCAGCGTATCGCGTGCGGGGCACTACCAGCCGAACTACGGCGGCGCTACCGCCATGTTCCCCGAGACGGCCGTCGCCCCTGACCAATGGAGCACCTGGGTCAACATCGGGCCGTTCTGCCGATTGGTGCATAATGAAGGCTTGATCGTCAACCTGCCCGGCGCCAAAGAGATTGCCATGCAATTCGCCCGCGATGAAGCCGGCAAGGACGTTGTCGGCGATATGAAAGCCCTCAGCGGTGAGCCAGTTCTCGTTCCGATCGACGTCATGTGGAACAAGGACGCCGTCGTCAAACCGAGCCGACTGTGGGCCCAGGAAATCATCAAGGAAAGCAAAACCTGGCGCAAAGCCAATGGCGGCAAGAAGCCGAAGGAGATCCTCTACTACGGCGCCTTCTCAGGCAACGAGGACTGGGTCCACGAACTCAAAGCAACCCTCGGCTACAACACGCTCTTGCCGACGAAGTATGAGCAAGTGAAACGCGCCGGCCTGCACGCCCACGCGCACAGCATGGCCGAAGTCGAAGCGTTTGCCAAGAACCTCAAGGATAAAGAGAACCTCCGCGTCCTCAGCTTCGGCGACGAGATCAGCCTCGGGGCCATCAACTACAACGACCCGAAACTGCAAGCCAAGTTCCGCGTTTGGCTCAAGGCGAAGGGCATCACCAAGAAGGACCTGGGCGTCGAACCCGATCAGGCGGGACTGACGCAAAGCGGCAACGCGCGCCTCGCGTGGTTCACCCAGCAATTCAACGAGGAGGAACGCTTCGCTGCGTATCGCGCCATGACCGCACGGGCCAAGGAGCTGATCGGCCCGCACGTCCTCACCGGCGCCAACTACTCGCCGCACCACGGCTGCCTCTACTATGGGGCGATCTATCAATGGATCGATATCTTCAAGCACCAGGGCATGACCATGGTGTGGGCGGAGGATTACATCTTCAGCGTCCCGGAGCCGCCGCAGATGATCTCCTGGAGCTTCGCCCAGATGCGCTGTGCGACGAAGTATCACAACTATCCGATCCACTACTACGTGATGCCGCACGCGCCGGGGCAGGAGCCGGGCTTCCTGCGGCGAAACATGGTCCTGAGCGTCGGCTTCGGGGCGAGGCACATCGACAACTTCTGGGTCGCGCCGGCCGAGCGCTTCACCGAGAATTACGTCTCGTGGAAGTACAAGGACACCTTTCGCACTTTGAGCGAATCGATTTACGATTCCGCCGAGGTCGAAAAGTTCGTGGTCGAGGGCAAGGTGCGGCCCGCCCAGGTCGCGATCGTCATGAGCAAGGCGACCGATTACAACGAGTCGCGGCTGATGGTTCCGAAGGAGAAGGACCCGTTCGCCGCCCAGTGCAAGAACGCGCCGAAGGAGGTCAATCAAACGCTGTGCCGCAAGGAGCAGCAGATGCTGTACCTGGCCCTGCGGCACGCTCAGCACGCGGTCGATTGCATCACGGAGGAGGACATCCTCGAAGGCTACCTGAAGAACCTCAAGGTCGTCTACTTTGCCGGCGAATGGATCGACAACCGCATCATCCCGAAGCTGGAGGAATGGGTGAAAGCCGGCGGCGTCCTCTACTGCTGCGGCGGTTGCGGCCATCTGAACCAGTACGGCGAACCTGAACCCGCCATGCTCAAGCTGCTCGGCTTGAAGGAGATCAAGACGACGAAGAACGCGTACCACATGCGGACGCTGCTGGAGTTACCGTTGTGTGAACCGATTGACAAAATCTCGGGGCGTGCCAACTGGATCGCTGAAGCTGTTGCCATGAAGCAGGTATTAGTGCCGGAGGAAGGTAGAATAGAGGACTCGACCTGGAAAAGTGATCGCAGCGTCGCGACTACAGAACGTGAACTTGGAAGGGGACTAGTTATCGCCGCTGGCGCGTTGATCGGCACTTCATATATGAAAACTGCCGTCAAGCCAATCCCATGGGCCAGAGGCGGTCGGCATATGCTCTACAATCCCACACCTTCTATCGAAGACCACGCCGGATACCACATCGCCGCTACGGTCGACGTTTACGCCCTCGATGTGATCAAGCCTGCCATCTGCTCCAAAAACCTCGTCGAATCCATCGTCCTCGACCACAAGGACGGTACGCTGTTGACGCTGGTCAACTGGACGAACGGTCCGGTGAAGAACCTCGAAGTGCAGGTCCGCATGAAGGACGCCCCGAAGACCGTCCGCACCGTCAGCGGCCAATGCAACCTGGCGTTCACCGCGAAAGACGGCGTCGTGACCTTCCGGCTAGATTTGGCGGAGGCGGATTATGTGCTGCTGGTGAAATAACGCCTCGCCGCTTGCGGCTTAGCGCTCGCCGGGCGCCCCGCGAACGCTAAGCCGCAAGCGGTTCTTCACTCCGGCAGCGGCTTGCCCTTAGTCTCCGGCAAAAACGGCAGCACGAAAAAGCCCACCAAGAACACCAGGCACATCGTCACGCCCGCGTAACGCAGGCTTTGCACATGATCGTCGGCGAGACTCTGAAAGAAGCCCTCAAGCGCCGTTTTCACCAGCGGCCCCAGCGCCGCCGCGAATCGGCCGACATTGTAGCAGAAGCTCGTCCCGGTCGAACGCAGCCGCGTCGGGAACAGTTCCGGGAAATAGATCGCGTAGCCGCCGAAGAGCGATAGCTGGCAGAAGCCCATGATCGGCACCATGACAAAGATTTGCCAAAAGTCTTGCAAGAACCAGAACACCGCCGCGGTGCTGAAGAAGGCTGCGGTCAAGGAAATCACGAAGGTCGGCTTGCGGCCAATGCGCTCGGCGAGGACGCTAAAGCCGTAGATGCCGAAGAACGCGCCGAGGTTGATCATCAGTGAGGTATAGCTGCCCCAGCGGGAGAGCCGGCCGCCGATGGCGGGTTCGGCGGTCTTTTGCAAGGCTTTCAGATCATCGGGGAACGTCTGAATCTTGTTCTCGTGCTCGCGGATTTGGGTCCACTGCTGGACAAGAGGCTCATCCTTCTTCTGTTTCGCTTCGGCAATACGTTCGTCGTAGACGGCCAGCGCCATGCCTTTTCGTTGCACGATCCGAATCAGGTCCGGTGTGAAGAAGCCGACGGACCACAAACCGATGATGCCGGAACAGCCGAGCACCAGGCCGAGGATGGCATGTTTGCGCCAGCGCGGATCACGGAAGAGTTCGGCGTAGGAGCCGAGTTGCTGGCCGACCACTCCAGCGTGAGAAGCCTTCGTCCACTGCTCCGGTTCCTTCAAGCCGTAGCGGATGACCACGGCCAGCAACGCCGGCAAGGCACCGATGAGAAACATGATGCGCCAGGGACTCGTCACCAATCCCTCTTCCTCGGCCATTCCGAGCCCCAGGTTGATGAAGGCGGCCGTGATGTTGCCGACGGCGGACAACGCTTGCAACAGCCCAATGGCGCCGGTGCGCGCGCTGGCAGGCATGACCTCGGCCACCAGCGCGACCCCCACTGCGAATTCTCCGCCGACGCCTAGGCCGGTGAGGAAGCGATAAAACGCAAAGTCGTAGACACCAACAGAAAGGGCGCTCAAGCCCGTACATGCCGAGTAGACAAGGATGGTGATAAGCATGGTCTTGGCCCGCCCGATGCGATCGCCCAGCATGCCGAAGAACAGACCGCCGCACGCCCAGCCGGCGATGAACACGGAGGTGGCGATGTCGCCCGCAGCGCTGCGCCTTTGCGACGTCACCTTGAGTGTCTCGTCTTCGCTGGCCGGAACTACGAGCTCCTTCATGGCCGCAGGCCGGGCCAGGATGAAAAGCTGCTGATCCATCGTGTCAAACAGCCAGCCCAACGCCGCGACAGTCAGCACGAACCAGTGATAGCGCGTGAGTTGTCGATACCAGGGGGTTGTGTCAAGCGAGTCGGTGGCAGTAGCCATGATCCATTCTCCAGCGGCGGGGCAAAGAGATGAGGATAGACCATCGATCCCCCAAAGGAAAGCGAAAAAATGAGCCGCTTGCGGCGTAGCAGTCGCCGCGCGAATGCTACGCCGCAAGCGGCTACGAACGCCCTCGATTTTCCGCTAGAATGAAACGCAAGCCGAGGTGGTGTAACTGGCAGCCACGCAGGACTTAGGATCC
>SHZY01000072.1 GCA_009692065.1 Gemmataceae bacterium | reverse complement strand
GACGGACAATCGAACGTCGGCTGTTCCTTGAACATTTTCCGCATGGCAAATTCCCTCGAAGATGAAGGCGGAATTCGCGATAAATCCGCGAATTCTCGCACGTCACTCATTCTTCGACGTTGATCTTCGAGAGAAAGATGTAGCAAAAATAACGATTATTTTCTGGTTTTCCCGCTTTTCCGACAAGCACTACCGAGCTGTTGGCGGTGGGAAAGAGCGTGTTCGGCCCCGTGAAGTACTGGAAGTGCGTCTCGGTCCGCGGCAATTCCGGCCGGGTCTTGTTGTCATAGACCTGTGGACAATTTTGCACGAAGCGGAAATTCGCCGGGTCATCCCAGGCGAGGTTCTGATTGAATTGTCGAAACATTGGATCCTGTTCGATGTACGGCAAGACGCTGACGCGCCAGCTCAGTTCGGAAGGCTTGCCTTGGGGTCCCTGGGGGAACACCTTCGGCGTCGGCAACACCTTCGTCACGTCGTGATGTATGTGACAGGCAAGCACGAGCTGCTTCATGTTGTTCGTCGTCTCTGCGCGCGAGGCGGCTTCGCGCACCTTCTGCACGGCGGGGACCAACAGTGCGATCAGGATCGCGACGACCGAAATCGCGACACAGCCGAGCACGCCCAAGACAAGCACGACGATCAGGACAGCGCTCATGCCGGTAGCGGCGGCTTTGCCGGCGTCCGAGGAGCTGCCGCGGCGTCGCGGCGGGCGATCGTCTTCCTCGTCGTCATCGGCTGCCGGTTTTTTCTTTTTTGGGCGTGCCCCCTCGGACGTGGAGACTGCGGTGGGGATCGCCGGCGGGTCGGCCGTGATGCCGTCGGTGGCGGCAGGCGGAGCCGCGGGAATTTCCGTCGGCGTGTTGCACTCGGGGCAGACGGTCGTCTTGCCCGCGTATTCCTCCGCGGCCTGCATCTTGGTTTTGCAGCTCGGGCACTCGAATACTAGCATGAGTTGCACTCCCCGTTTAGAAACGTTTGGAATAATTACTTCCCGATTTCCTCTTAACGAGCCGCGACCGTTAGGTAGCGGGGAACTTGAACCTGTCGGCAAGCAGGGCACAGCCGGCTGGGATCCGAGATCCCATGGCAAATAGCGCATTGCGGGGTCGGCAGGTTTCTCTCCTCAAGAGGTGCGTGTTATCGCCAGACTCTGCGATTGTAACCGGCCAGGCGGCCATCGGAAAGCGTCTGCTGCGTACAATATCTCAAGCTCCCGAGCTGAATTCTCGGGCACGTGTTTCTTCATTCTCCCCAAGGAGTGCCGCATGGCCGCGAAAACTGTCTGCCCCGTGACTCGTCAGCAATTCAAGGACAACGCCAAGCCGATCGAGGTGGTCATCGATGGCCAAAAGATGATTGCCGATCCTCGCGAGTTCTCGACGGGCTCGCTCGGCTGGAACATCAACGGCAAGATCACGCTGATGGTCGGCGAAGTGCGCGTGAGCGTGCAGGTCGGCATGAATTTGACACTCGTCGGCTCGAAGGAGTTGCCGAAGGATGGGACGACGTGATTTCTCATATAGCCCGCCGTTTACGGCGGGTTCGCCGCGGACCCGCCGTAAACGGCGGGCTATATGGGAACGGTAGAAAGTGCCCAAACTCACATTGCATTTTTCCCATTGATGATCTACAGTTGATGTAGCTAGAGGATTTGGACCCGCTATGATGCGCTGCCTCGATCAAGTCCTTTTGGGATTTATTCTTCTCCTTAGGGGAGAATCGTCCTAGGTGCGCCGCCATCTTCCAACCACGTAGCGTGAGAGATAACGGACCCTGGGACAAGCGAATTGTCCCAGGGTTTTTTTGTTTCGAGGGAATCCCTGCCATGAACGACAACCGACTGATCATCTTCGACACCACGCTGCGCGACGGCGAGCAATCGCCCGGCGCATCCATGAACCTCACCGAGAAACTTGAGATCGCCCATGCGCTTGCGGAACTCGGCGTGGACATCATCGAAGCCGGCTTCCCGATCGCCTCGCCCGGCGACTTCGAGGCAGTGCAATTGGTCGCGCGTGAAGTGACCGGGCCGACCATCTGCGGCCTCGCACGCTGCAATCCCGCCGACATTCACCGCGCCTGGGAAGCGCTGAAGGATGCAGCCAAGCCGCGCATCCACGTCTTCCTGGCAACCAGCGCCATCCACCGCGAGTTCAAGTTGAAGATGGCCAAGGAGGAGATCGTGCGCCGGGCCGTCGAAGGCGTCAAGCTCGCGCGCGAATGCTGTGAGAACGTTGAGTTCTCGCCCGAAGATGCGGCCCGCACCGAGCTGGAGTTTCTCGCCGAGGTCGTCGAGAAGGCCATCGAGGCGGGCGCCAGCACGATCAACGTGCCCGATACCGTCGGCTACGCGGTGCCGGAGCAGTACGCGGGGGCGATTCGCTACCTCAAGCAAAACGTGCGCGGCATCGGCAAGATCGTCCTGAGCGTGCATTGCCATAACGATCTCGGTCTCGCGGTCGCCAACAGTTTAGCGGCCGTGAAAGAAGGCGGCCGGCAGATCGAATGCACGATCAACGGCATCGGCGAGCGCGCGGGTAACTGCGCGCTGGAAGAAATCGTCATGGCGATCAAGACGCGCAGCGACTTCTACGGACTTGAGCTCGGCATCAACACCAAGCGCTTGCTGCCCACGAGCAGGCTGGTCTCGCGCGTCACCGGCATTCACGTGCAACGCAACAAGGCGATCGTCGGCCAGAATGCCTTCGCCCATGAAGCCGGCATCCACCAGGACGGCATGCTCAAGCACGCCAACACCTACGAGATCATGCGGCCCGAGGATGTCGGCGTCTTGCGCACCGACTTGGTGCTTGGCAAACACAGCGGCCGGCATGCACTCAGCCAGCGCATTCGCGATCTGGGCTACCACCTGGACGTGCAGCAGTTGCAAAAGGTGTTCGAAGACTTCAAGGTGCTGGCGGACCGCAAGAAGACGATCTACGACGCCGACGTCGAGGCGCTGGCTGAATCGGTGCTGCACACCGGCCCCGCGGTCTGGACGCTCGAAGCCGTCACCTGCAGCGGCGGGTCGGCCACCGTGCCTTGTGCCGCGGTCGCCCTGTGGCACAAGGAAGGCGTCATCAAGAAGGATGCCGGCACCGGCGATGGGCCCATCGATGCCGTCTTCAAGACCATCGAAAAGATAACCAATGTCTACGTCAAGCTGCGCCAGTTCTCCATCGTCAGCGTCACCGAGGATGAAGACGCCCAGGGCGAAGCGCAGATCGAGGCGGAGTTCAATGGCCGCATCCTGAGGGGGCGTGCCGTCTCCACCGATATCATCGAGGCCAGCGCCCTCGCTTATTTGCAGGTCATCAATCGGGCCCTATTGCGCGAGCAGCTCAAGATGAACCCGCAGACCGAAGAAGTCAGCGTGACCTGAAACGCGTTCTACTTTACACCTGAAGGAGTCGAGCATGTACAGTTCCGTCCTCCTCACTCTGTCTACGCTCCAGGTTTTCGGCGCCGCTGCCGCACCCGAAACGGCCAAACCCGCCCCGAATGTCCGCCAGGTCGAACCGGAAACGGCGGATCTCAGCGGCTACTATACCTGCAAGGGGCAGGAGGCCGGCGGCAAGAATTACTCGGGCGTCGTCGTGCTCACCAAGAAGGCCGACGTCTACCTCATCTCCTGGGTGGTCGGCACCGGCTCGAATTTCAGCGGCATCGCCATCCGTCAAGGGGGCAACCTCGCGGCCAGCTGGTCGATCTCCACGGAGCGAGGCATCGTGCGCGGCGTCAATCTCTATCGCATTGAAACCGCGGGCGGCTCCCCGCGCCTGGTCGGCCGCTGGGCATCAGTCCCCGGCCCCGGCGTGCAGCAGCAAGAAACGCTGACGTTCCTGAAGAAACTTGACACTGAAGAAGATTAATCGTGCGCTGACCAGTGGCCGCCCAGGGGAAAAATACTCCGAAGCCCCTGGATTCGGAGTACCTCTTCCGAGGGCTTCCCAAAAATCCGCCCCAAGGGCAGAGAACCCGAAAAACGAGATTCCTTTCTGTTTTTGCTGGACTTGGCAAACTTTTCCCCTTTCTAATAGGATGACGTTGGTCCCAGCGTCGGCCTTGGGGAGAGGTTCATGTCCTTTCGGATGTTCGTTTACTATTGCGCCATCGCCGGGGCGTGGTCGGGGTTTCTCGGGTGGGGCTTCCAGGCCATCCTGCCGCTCCCGTCCGGTGAAGGGTATGGTTCCATCGTGCTGCGCACCTGCATCCAGGGTACCCTGCTCGGTTTGGCCATTGCCTTTGGCCTTTCGCTTCTCGATGCCGCCTTCAACGTGTCCTTGCGTCAACTCGGCAAAGTCTTGATGCGGGTTTTCGCAGCCGTGGTGGTCGGCGTTTTCGCAGGGCTCTTCGGCAGCTTCATCGGTGGATCGTTGTATTATCTGGCGCAGCAACTTTCAGGCAGCGAGGCGCGGGTCTTCTCCGAAATCGCCTTCATCATCGGCTGGACCATCGTCGGCTTTTTGATTGGATTTTCAATTTGCTTTTTCGAAGTCCTGGTCGGCCTGGTGACACGCAAGGACTTCGGCGGCGCGGCCAGGAAATTCATCAAGTGCGTGATCGGCGGGACCATCGGCGGCATCCTCGGCGGCATCGTCTCGTCCGTGATGCAATTTTTCGGTAGTCTCGTCTTTTCAGGCGCGGACCCGACACGAATCTGGACGCCCACCGCGCTTGGCTTCATCGCCATCGGCGCCTGCATCGGCTTGCTAGTCGGCCTGGCGCAGATTATCTTGAAGGAAGCCTGGATCAAGGTCGAGGCCGGCTTTCGTCCGGGCCGCGAGTTGCTGATCTCGAAAGAACGCACCAGCATCGGCCGGGCCGAAGCCTCCGACATCGGTCTCTTCGGCGACTCGGGCGTGGAGAAGACGCACGCCAACATCGTGCTCGAAGGCGGTCGCTACTTTCTGGAAGATTTGCAAACGCCCGGCGGCAGCTTCGTCAACGATCAAAAGGTCGTGGGCAAGGCCCCGCTCAAAACCGGCGACTTGATCCGGGTCGGCAAGAGCGTGCTGCAGTTCAACGAACGCGCAAAGCGGAATGACTAGGAAGTCCGTGGTCCGTAGTCAGTAGTAATCGGACTACGGACTACGGACTACGGACTACGGACTACGGACTACGGACTACGGACTACTAATAATGCCTGTAATCATCAAATGCCCGAATGCCGCCTGTGGCAAAGCGATGCAACTGCCGGATAACGCCGCTGGCAAGCGGGTGCAATGTCCGACGTGCAAGCAGCCGTTCCAGGTGCCTGCCGCCGGTCCAGCGCCGAAGCTGAGCGGCGCCGGACCGCTGACGATGGGCAATAACACCGCCAAGCCGGCTACCCCAAAGAACTGCCCCGCGTGCGGCTCCGCGCTCAACGAAGGCGCCGTCGCGTGCATGGACTGCGGCTTCATGCTGCTGGCCGATACCGGGCCATCCGAACCCGAAGGACCGCCGAACCTGTGCGCGAACGCCGCGTGCGGGGTCGCCAATCCGCCGGGCGAGCGCAACTGCGTCCGCTGCGGCAACCCGTTGCCGATCGCCGGAGGGACCTTACTTCATGGCCGTTACCGCCTCGAAAAGCTCCTGAAGATGGGCGGCTTCGGCGCGGTCTATCGCGGCGTCGATACCAAGCAGGGGGATCGGCCTGTCGCCATCAAGGACATGATCGGCAACGACCCGCAGGAGTTCGCCATACGCCTCAACTTCTTTCGCCGCGAGGCGGAGATCCTGCGGGCTCTCGAAAAAGTCCCCATCGTACCGCGCGTTTACGACTTCATCCACCAAGGCCAGTCCGCCCATCTCGTGATGGAATTCATCCGCGGCAAGGACCTGCTCGACATCATGGAGGCGAGCGACAACAAGCCGTTCCCCGTGCCAATGGTCGTCGAGTGGGCCAAAGCAGTGTGCGATGTGCTGCATACGATGCACAACCAGTCGCCGCCGCTCATCCATCGCGATTTGAAACCCGATAACATCATGCTGCTGGAGGACCAGCGTTCGATCAAGATGATCGACTTCGGCACCGCCCGCGATCTGGGCCGCACGGCCAAGGAACGCGCCGCCGGCAAAACACGCGTCTACACCGAGGGCTATGCGCCGCCGGAGCAGATCGTCGGCAAGCCCGAGGCCCGCAGCGATCTCTTCGCCCTCGCCGCGACGCTGTATCACCTCGTCAGCGGCAAGGCGCCGGAAGGGTTCTACACGGCCAAGGAAATCGAGAACCAGTTGACAGATACGCCGTCGCCCATTCCGTCGCAATACAAATGGTTCTACGAGTTGATCCGCATCAACCTTTCCGAGGACGTGAACGACCGGTATTTCTCGGCCAAAGAAATCAAGGCCGACCTGGATGCACAGCGTGTGACCAAGGAGGCGCCGTGCCCGAAGTGCAAGACCTTGAACGCCGTGCGGACCCCCTTCTGCACCAAGTGCGCGGAGCCATTGACCGATCCGACGGCCCCTTGCGTGATGTGCGGCAAATACAATCGGATGGGCGGGCGGTTTTGCATCTATTGCGGCAACCGCTTGCGGTAAGAGCTGGCTGATCAAGCCGTAGGGTGGGTCGAGCGCAGCGAGGCCCACCGGCACCGACAATAGACTGGCGGGCCTCGCTGCGCTCGACCCGCCCTACGAACCAACGCGTAACAACGAGAATCATCAACGGGACCGACTCATGAGCGAACCGAATCCCCCGAAAACCGGCGGACTGTGGGCCAGGCTGTTCGCCGTAGGCGCCGAGGGCGACGAGCCGGCTGACGAAAAGGCTGCGCAACCTGAAACACCTGCGCCGACAGAAGCGGCGCCGCCGGCGGTAGCCGAAGCGCCTCCGGTGACGGAAGCCCCACCGACCAACGGCGCCGCTGCGCCTGCCGTCGTCGCAGCTCCGCCGCCTGCTGCCGCGCCCCCGGCGCCGCCGCAAGTTTGCCATGCCTGCGGCGCACAGCGTCAGGCCAGCGCCGTGTTCTGCCATGATTGCGGCTGGATGTTTCCCGCCGCAGGCGAGGCCTCGGCGGCGACCAAGGGTGATACCGTTCCCTCTTCACGAGGTGCTGTCATGCCTCTGACCTCGAATGGCCTTGTGCGCAGTCGCTACGAGCTCGGCACCTTGACCTGCGAACGCCAGGGCGTGCGCCGGCACCTCGGCATGGATCAGACGACGGGACAGGGCGTGGTGATCGTATCGGCCCCTACGCCGGAAGTGATCGACATGGAGGAGACTGCGGCGGCCGCGGTCGTCGATGAAGAGATCATGCCCGGCTTCGACGACGAGGTCCCTGTCGCCATGGCGCTCGCCGTTGACGGCGGCGGCATTTGGCCAAGCATCGCGTGGGAAAAAAACCTGATCGAATCGGCGCAACATCCCGCCTTGCCCATGGTGCTCGATCACTTCAGCGAAAACAACACCGACTATCTCATTCTCGAATACCCGCTCGGCCTGAGCCTGTGGGACGCCTGGGACGAGCCGGAGAACGACGCTGGCGTTCGCTACACCTGGCTGCAGAAGATCGCGGCCGGCCTGCAAGCTCTGCACCAGGCAGACGCGATCTTCGAAGGCATTCGCCCCGACGTGATCGTGATCGCCGAGGGGGGCCAGCCTCGCATCACTGATCTTGCCGACGTCCTCCCCGTGCCGCTGCCGGCCAATCCCGCGATCAAGGCGACGCTGTACACCGCGCCCGAGTTGATCCTGACGCCCAACACCGCCGACGCCCGCTCCGACCTCTACAGCTTCGGCGCCCTGATCTACTCGCTCGAATACCTGCACCATCCGCTCGAAGAAAAGGACTTCGAACGCCAATTCACGCCGCTGCAAATCACCGAGCGATTTCCCGACGTGCACCCGTCATTCCTGCGGCTCATCAACAAGACGTTTTGCCGCGACCTGAATACGCGCTTTCCCACCGACGAAATGACCAAGACCGATCCGTCGGGTTTCAACGAATTGATCAAGACGCTCGGCGTGTGTGGCCGGGCCTTCGATGACGTGCGCCTCGACATTGCAGCCTGGACGACGACCGGCATGGTGCGCACGGGCAACGAGGACGCGCTCACGGTGCTGCACGGCGTCGATACGCGGCAGGACCAGTTGTCGGAATACGCCATGATCCTCCTGGCCGACGGCATGGGCGGCTACGAAGCGGGCGAACTCGCGGCGGCCATGGCCCTCGACGAAATGCGCAAGTATCTCCTGCAGCAGCCGATCTTCGCCGCCCTCACCGGCAAGGATGGCCCCAATGAACCAGTCGATTCGCAGAAGTATCAGGAGATTCTGCGCGATGCCCTCAAGCACGCCAACAAAGAGGTCTTCACCGCTTCGCGCACGCCCGGCAAGGGCAAGCGCGGCATGGGTTGCACCGCGGAGTGCGTCTACGTCGATTCGCGCAATGTCATCGCCGGGCACGTCGGCGACAGCCGGGTCTATCACGTGCACCGCGGCCGGCTGATTCAGTTGACTCGCGATCAGACGCTGGTCAATCGCCTGGTCGAGCTAGGTCAGTTGACCGAAAAAGAGGCCGAGGACCACCCGCGCAAGAACGAGTTGCAGCAAGCGATCGGCGGCCAGCCAGACGTCATGCCCGGAACCTATGCCGGCAAGCTGATGCGCGGCGACTGGGTGCTGGTCTGCTCCGACGGCCTGACGAACCACATCGGCAACAAAGAGTTGGAGACCATGCTCACGCGCGAGGCCGCCAACTCTGCCGAGGAAGCCGCCCGCCGCTTGCTCAACCTCGTGAACCTGCGCGGCGCGACCGATAACGCGACGATTGTGGTCGTGCGCGCGAGCTGACCTGCCGCTGGCGTGGTTTGGTTGTGGCACGGTCTCCTGACCGTGCCACTGGCATGCGCGGAGACCTTCGGTCGGGGCGGCGGCACGGTCGGGAGTCCGAGCCACAACAGGTACGTGCGTTCGGGCAATTATTCCCGAACGTGAAACGATTCATCGGGACCCGTAGGGATTTCTTTACTCCATCCGAATTCGCGCTTGGAAGCGTCATTCAAATGCACTAGAGTATGCGCAAGATTACCCAGCACCCAAAGACTTCGTTCCCGTCATTCCCACGCATTATCTTCCTCGGAGCTTGCCATGCGCTTCGTAGTCCTTTTTTTTGGGTTCATCGGCTGCCTCTTGACCGGCGCCGCGGGCTGCATTCTCGTTTTCCTTGAAGTCATGCGCCCAATCATGCAACGGGAATATGACATCATCCTTCCCGATGAACTGGGAACGAACCTCACAGGCATGTCGCTGGTCGATGCCGGGCTCTTCCTCTGGATCGCGGCCGCGTACGGATTCCTGGGCACGCTGATGGGCTTCATGTGCCGCGGCAAGCAAGCTGGGGTCCTGATGCTGCTACCCGCTCTGGGCGCCGGGCTGATGAACCCCTACACGCTGGTGTTCACGAGCCTGCAATGCCTGACTGGCTTTGCCGCGTTCTTTGTCAGCCCCTTAACGATCACCCCGCCGGAACAAAAAGACGAAGACACGGACGAAGATTGATGACCACGCTGCACGAGCACCGCCGCGCATCGTGAAGGTTTGGCCCTTATCCACGAGAACGCTCCATGGCTATTGTTAGCTGTCCGGAATGCTCGAAGAAACTGAAAGTCGCCGATACGTCGGTCGGCAAGAAGGTGAAGTGCTCGTGCGGCCACATCTTCATCGCCGAAGGGGCGGAGGCCGCGCCGACGCCTGCACCTTTAACAGGCGCCGCGCCGGAGAAGGTCGTCGTCGCTTGCAGTGCATGCTCGGCGAAATTGAAGGTGGCCGCCACATCGCTGGGCAAGAAGATGAAATGCCCCAAGTGCGCGGGCGTCTTCGTGGCCGCGGTCGAGGAAGAAGCGCCGCCGCCCATGCCAGTCAAGAAGGCGCCCCCTGTGATGGAGGACGAGGAGGAATCCGCCCAAGAGGACGACGACGAGGACTTCTTCGCCTACGGCAAGAAGAAAGGCGTCGACGACGATGACGACGACGATGACATCAAGCCCAAGGCCAAAGCGAAGGCAACTGACGAAGACGACGACGAACCCAAGCCGCGCCGCAAGAGCCCCCCGCCGCCCAGCGCCGACGATGACGACGACGAGCCGCCCCCCGTCTATCCCAGCACCATGCTGGCGACGCTGTTCGCCGTGGTCCTCTTGCTCGTCTACGCCGGCCTTTTCACCGTGACATTTTTCGGCTACTTCGATATCGCCGAATCGCTCGGATTGCCGAAGCCGATCGTGCTGCCCGGCAAGGGCATTCCTGCAAAAGAGGATGATTTAAACAAGGACAAAGACAAGGAAAAGGGAATCGACAACAAAAAAGCAGCGGCCAAGCTGAATGGCACCTGGATCGTTGAGTCGGCGGCGATGCCCGGGCTATCCCTGGATGCGATGAAGGGGCTCAAGTTCACTTTTGCCGACGGCGTGGTGACGACTCCCGACCTCCTCGAAGCCCCCTTCACCGTGGACGCCAGCAAGAACCCGAAATGGATCGAACTCCCCACGGCCGCCAAGGTGCACGTCCCAGGCATCTACTCTCTGGACGGCGATACGCTGAAATGGTGCACGGCCCTTCCCAAGGTGGACGGCAAGAAGGTGTTGCAAGCCGCCGATCGGCCAACCGAGTTCGATGCCAAGCAGGGTATCTTGATTGTGCTCAAGCGTGAGAAGGGCAAGGGTAACGGGGAGAAGAACAAAGACAAAGAAGACGGCAAGGACGATCCGAAGGACAAGGGCAAAGACAAAGACGCCGAGAAAGACAAGGACGGGAACAACGACAAGAGGACGGGTAATTTAGTCGGGTTGTTGGAAGTTGCCGGGGACGCCATTCCCACCTGGAAGGTTCCCGAAGGCTGGAAGGAAGCCAAGGGAACTTCGTTCACGGTCGGCTCGTTCGCGGTCAAAGACAAAGAGGCGTCGGCTTCGATCACGGTGAGTTTGCTACGTGCTCCGGCGGGCGGTGTGCTCGCCAATGTCAATCGCTGGCGTTCCCAGCTAAAGCTTGAGCCGTGGTCGGACGCCGAACTGGCAAAGCTGGCCAAGAAGATGACCGTCAGCGGGACCGAAGGGACGTACGTCGAGCTGGTCGGGCCGGCTTCCACCACCTTGGGCGTAATCGTTTTTCACGACACGCAGGCCTGGTTCTTCAAGCTCACGGGCGACAACGATCTTGCTCAGCGCGAGAAGGCGAATTTCACCAAGTTCATGAAGTCCGTGAAGTTTCGCTGATATCGAACGGCGACTCTACGTTCGCGTGACGCTGCGCGAGCGCCAATCGGGGATTACGGACTCTCTTGCTCGTCGTCATCCATAGCCTTCTGCCCCGCCCGATGCACATCCGCCAACCCATGCTCCGTCAACTTCTTGCGCACCGTCGCGCGATTCAATCCCAGCCACTGGGCGGCCAAGACGCGATTGCCATGTAGTCGCCGCATCAATTCTTCCAACAGCGGCGGCTCCACGCACTTCAACAACTCCTCGTACAAGTTCGCCGGCGGCTGCGATCCCGCCGCTTCGATGCGATCGCACAGCCAGGTCAGGACGGCCGACGAGAGCTGTTCCTGTGGGTTCACGCTGCGCAGGCTGGACGTTGCCGGAAAATGCTCTGGGAGAAGCGGGCCGCCGCGGGCCACGATCACGCCGTGCTCGAGGGCGTTGCGCAGCTCGCGCACATTGCCGATCCAGGGCTGATTCACGAGAAACTGTGCGGTCGCGGGCGCCAGCGGCAGGACTCGCGCGTCCAGCTGGCGCAGGAAATGCTCCGCCAAGGGCACGATGTCGTCGCGCCGCTGGCGCAAGGGGGGCAGGTGAATCTGGAAGACGTTCAGGCGAAAGAACAGATCTTGCCGAAACGTCCCTTCGCCGATCTTGCGCTCCAGGTCCTGATGCGTCGCCGCCAGGATGCGGATGTTGAGCGGGCTCGATTGGTTGCTGCCGACCGGCGTCACCTCGCCATGTTCGAGGACGCGCAACAGCTTCACCTGCACAGGCAGCGGGATGTCGGCCAGCTCATCGAGGAAGACAGTGCCGCCATCCGCCAACGATAACAGGCCCGGCTTGGCCTGGGCGGCGCCGGTGAATGCGCCTTTGACATGGCCAAACAGCTCGCTCTCCACCAGGTTTGGATTGAGAGCCGCGACGTGAACGGGCAGGAACGGCCGCTCGCGCCGGGCGCTGTAGCGATGCAGGGCGCGGGCCACTAACTCCTTGCCGGTGCCGCTCTCGCCGGTGATGAGGACGCAAGCATCGCGCGGCGCGACCAGGGCAATGCGTTTGAACACCGTCTGCATCGCGGAACTTGTGCCGACCATCTCTTCGAGCGGCTCCCCTGACGGCTCGGCAGGAGCCTCGCCCTCCCGCGCTTGCTGGGCCGCTCGGCGGTTAAGCGCGCGGGCGACCGTATCGAGCGCCTGATCAAGATCAAACGGTTTGGCAAGATAATCGAAGGCGCCCCCTTCGACCGCACGGACCGCGGTTGAGAGATTGCCAAACGCCGTCACGACAATCACCGGCGCGTCGCCGCTCAGTTCTTTGAGTTGCCCGAGTGCCGACAGTCCGTCGAGCCCCGGCAAACGCACGTCGAGGACGATCGCATCGGGCGGCTGTTTCTTGGCCAGGCGAAACGCTTCTTCCGCCGACGGCGCGACGGCGACCTGATGGCCAAGCTTCGTCAGCGCCTTTTTCAACGCCCAGCAGACAGCTTCTTCGTCATCGACAATCAGCAGGTGACTCATGGAACAGCCCCGACCGATGAATGGAATCGGCACATAGTTCTATTGTAGAGTGGGTCGAGCGCAGCGAGACCCACCCTACGTGCCTGCCGTGCAAGGCAATTCAATCCGGAAGCAGGTGCACCCCGTTTCACGCGTCCAGCGGATCGAGCCGCCATGGGCCTCGGCAACCTGCCTTGCCACGGCAAGCCCCAGGCCGACGCCTTCGCGCTTGCCGGTGACAAACGGCTCGAACAATCTGGCAGCGACCTCCGGCCCCGGGCCTGGTCCGGAGTCGCGGACCTCCACGAAGGCCACCCGATTGGCGGCACCCCAGCGTACTTCCACCCATCCGTCCGGACCGGCAGCTTCAATGGCATTCGAGAGCACATTCAAGAATAAATGACCGAGTTGGGCCGCATCACCTGACAGCGGCACACTGGATTCGGCAGGCGGGGCCACCCGCAGATCGATATGCGCATGCCGGCATTGCGGGCCAAGCAGTTGGGCCGTGTCGCTGATGATCTCTTCGAGCCGACACGGCTGCTGCTGCAAATCGAGCGCTTTGCCGAGATCGAGAAACTTCTTCAGGTGCATCTCGACCAGCGATAGCTGCCGCAGCGCAACGGTGAGCGATTCATCGGTACCTCTCCCCTCTCTCCCAGGGAGAGGGACAGGGGGTGAGGGACATTCCTGCGTGTGCAACTGGACGGCGAGGCGAGCGCCGGCGACGCCGTTGCGGAGTTGATGGGCGAGGCCGCCGGAGACCTGGCCCAGGAGCCGCAGGCGTTCCGTTTGCCGAATCGTGTCTTGAAACTGCGCCAGCCGCTGGGCCATCTCGTTGACCGATTGACCAAGGTCGCGCAGTTCGTCGTTCAAGCTCGGCAGCGGCAGCGGGCTGAAATCTCCCTCGGCGATG
The DNA here is from genome assembly GCA_009692065.1 of Gemmataceae bacterium. Classification (GTDB taxonomy): domain Bacteria; phylum Planctomycetota; class Planctomycetia; order Gemmatales; family Gemmataceae; genus SIAQ01. The sequence goes on along the minus strand of SHZY01000072.1, from coordinate 15,883 downwards.
AGCCTGGTGCGGCGTTCCATCTCCTGGATGCGCCGGCTGAGCATTTGTGTCAAGACGACGCTCAAGACCACCGAGACGAGACTGCCGACGATTCCGAGCGCGAGCGCCGGCCGCAACGCTTCCCAGACCGCCTCGCGCCAGCGCGATTCGGGATAGAGGATGTAGAGAATCGATCCGGGTCGATCGGCGTGCTGCAAGGCCACGCCGCGGCCGACGTAGAGAATCTTGCCGATCTGCACCGGCTTGTCAAAATGCTGCTCCGGATGAGCCGGCGCCGGCAATTCGTTCGGCGCCTCGGAGAGTGTCGAGACTAGTTCGGATTTGTCGCGGATCGGAATGCGATTCTCATCACACAGCAAGAACTCCGCTCCCGAAAGGCCTTTCATCAAGTGCAGAATTGACGTGGTCAGCGGAAACGACGGCGGGGTTGTCACAGTCTTGGCGATGTCGTCGATCTGCGTCTCGATCTGCCGGCGTGCGCGCTGCCCGCTCGACCACGCGCTCCAGGTGCTGGCCCCGACCAGGCCGAGCATCAGGGCGAGGAGAGGCAACAGGAGCTGGTAACGGATGCTGAAGCGCATGAGTGGATTCTCGATGAGGACGAGAAAAAATCCGAGCCTGAAGCGTAAGCGAAGGGCAGCTATCCTTCGCTTACGCTTCAGGCTCGGATGAGGTGCTGCACCTGCTAACGTTTCTTTCGAGGCCGCATCAACCAGACGGTCGTCACAACGGAGGTTTTGGAGCTTTCTTCCACGCGAAAGGTAACACACAGGGGAGATGCGAAATAAATGCGATTCCCATGGTCCCGCGATTCACCACTTTCATTGGGGTGATCTCGAAGATCCGTGTCGATCGTGTGCGTGGCGGCAGTAATGGTTTTGCGCAACTCAGCATTGGCTTGTAGCCAAAGCCGGGTCAGCTCATGCATTGCCGATTCGGCCCAATCGACCTTGTACATCACAAGCTCTCCAGATGGGCCAGCACCTCCCCCGTTGAGTACCGTTTGTCTTCCTTGAATCGCCGCTCGATCTCTTCCTTGGAAATCTGCGGTTCGAGCGGCTCCCAGTCATTCGGGTCGAACGCTGGATAAACATCGGCAAGCTTCTTGCCCGAAGCATCGCAGAGTTGCAGCGGCTCCCTCAGGTTCTGGAGCTTCGCCAAAAGTAGGTCATCGACAATGATCTTCGTCATGGCTGCTTCCTTTCGATGGCTGGGGTCGTGCCTCCATCATACCAGAACCGCGTTCCTTTCAAGATCAATGATTGAACCGAAATTCCGCCGACGTTAATAGCGCCCACGCCAGATCCTGCAGGGCCGTCAAGCGATTGGCTTCGCGCCGCTTGAGGTAGTCGACCACTTCCTTGCGCTCCTCTGCCGTGGGCAGACGCGTCAAAACGCTGAGGTACATTTCTTCAGTGGCCAGGCCGGCGTCCTTCTGCAAGTTGGCGCGATCGATGAGACTGCCGGCCCTGGTGCCGAGCCAATCGCGCAACGTCGCACCGTTGGCGAGGAACAGCGTCTGATCCAGCGTCGCCTCGAAATCCTGGCTGAACGCGGCATCGCCGGGCTGCGTGCCAAACAGGGCCACGAACGGCGGCACCTGCCCGGCCAGCTTGGCGTAAATGGCTGCATCATTGGGCTTGGCGCCTTGCGCTTTCCGCTCCGCCGCGATCAGGCCAGTCGCCTGCATCATGCTCCAGGCGAATTGCTCCGGCGTCACTGGTTTCAACGATGCCGCGGCGAACGTTTTCGGATCGACCTCTTTGCCCTTGGGCAACTCGCTGGTGCGCTGGTAGGTATCGGTGAGGACGATGGCGCGCACCAGCGACTTCACGTCATACTTGCTGGCCACAAATTCTTCGCTGAGCATTTGCAACAACTCAGGATGGGACGGCGGATTGGCGGGATGATCGTATTCGACCGGTTCGACGATGCCTCGCCCCATCATGAAGTACCACAGGCGGTTGACCGCCGCGCGGGCGAAGCGCGGGTTGTCCTTGCTGGCGATCTGGTCCGCCAGCTGAGCGCGCCGGCTGTACTTCGGGATGCCGCGCTCGCCCTTGCCGACTGGCTTGACATACTCCTGGCCCTTGTCGAATTTGGGGTCCTTCAGCTCCTTGCCGTCGGGCAGGCGCGGGCCGGTGCTCTTGGTGACTTTGGCGACGAAAACCGACTGGAAGGTGACGTCTCCTTCCGCCTTCTCGGCGTAGATGGACGTCTTGCTCCCCTTGTCAGCAAAGAGGTAGCCGCGATTGAGGAACGCCAGGAGCCCATAGTAGAAATCTTGCTTGTACGCATCGACCAGCGGATGATCGTGGCACTGGGCACAATGCAGATTCATGCCGAGGAACAGCCGGCTGACGTCCTTGGTGAGCACGTTCGGCTCCGCATCTCGGTCGAGATAGAACTTGGCGGCGGGGCGCGTCTTCGGATCGCTGCCGTCGGCGGACAGGATCTCGCGCACCAACAGGTCGTAAGGCTTGTTCTTGGCAAAAGAAGTTTGCAGGAAATCACGCCACTGCGGGCGCTGCACGTGTTTGTCGGGCCGGCGGTCCATTAGCAGCACATCGAACAGATTGGTCATGTGCCTGGTGTAGCCATCGCCGGCCAGGAGGTTATCGACGAGTTTGACGCGATTATCCGCGGTCTTGTCAGCCAAGAACGCGCGAGCTTCCTCGATCGAGGGGATGACGCCCGTCAGGTTGAGATAGACCCGGCGCAGGAACTCCTCATCGCTGGAACGCTGTGCCGGATCGCCCTTCAAGCCCTTCTGGATGTGCTGGTCAATCCGCTGGTGGAGCGGCGTCTGGGCCAGCGCGGCACTCGACAGGACGAGCATGCACAGGCAGGCGATCCAGCTGAAACGCGCGGGACGAAGGTGAGACATCCCAAGACTCCTGGTGTGAGGCACCGGATCGTAGGCCTCACGCTCCGCGTGAGGAAACCATCCTCACGCGGAGCGTGAGGCCTACGATCGGCAAGCCCAAGCGGTGTGCAAACAGGCGGGGGGCTATGATCAAGCGTACCCGACGGAGGATTTGTGTCAAGAAGGAATCTGGAAGCCCAGGGGTGAGGTACTCCGAACCCCTGGGCTTGCTACATGTTTGGTAGAGAACTCAATTTGAGTAAGCGGCAGGGACTTTTCAGGCGTTATTGGCGAAGCTCAGTTCCTTCAGCCACGACGCGGGGATCGGGCGATCAGCGTCTTCATCCGCGAAACGCCAGTTCTGCAAGCGCTCTTCGCCGAGATGCCAGGAGAAGTAGGCCCGGCGATTGTTGACCAGGGTCGGAAACCCAATCCGGCCTTCGAGTTCGTTCAGAAGCACCAGCCCCAGCTCGTGCAACTCGGTCAAAGCTGCTTCCAGGTCCTTGTCTGCTTTGGCAAGTTCTTCCTTGATCTCATAACGGCGCTTGCGCATGGCCCAATCGAGGGAATGCCGCTGCCGATCGAGGCGTTTCTCTTCGGAATACAGCCGTTTCGTCGCTTGATGGCTCGCGACGATGTCGTGGGTGATTTGCTGCACGAGGGGCAGCATCTTGAGGATGGTTTTCAGCCTCAGCACGACTTCGTTCCACTCGGGTTTTTCGGAGGCGTCTGAGGCGGGATAGCTTTGGGAGCCGCTCATGGGAGTAGTCCCCCAAAGTAAGACGGCCAATTGGGTGGTCGAAATGGTACGCCGTTCCGCTGCGCGTTTCCTTGATTCTGAATTACTATACGTCGGAAAACTTGCGCAGGTGCAGGAAAAAAACCGATTTCTTTTCCGAGATAGATTCGCCGCCGCCGGACAGTTTTTCGGACGTCCAGGTCTGCCAATTCGTAAGGTTTGCCGCATGCGGCTTGGCGCTCGCGTGTCGCCCAGAGAGTGCGAAGCCGCCAGCGGCAGGATCGAATCCACAGGAATTTCCGAGATTCCATGCGATTTACGCGGATTGCGTCGGATAGAATCGGGCAACAATGCACGATCTCGTGCAGGTTCTCATTTCCCAGGTGCCGCCATGAACGCCACTCAGCCACTGCTTGCGGCCTGCTCGAAATGCCAGGCAGTGCTCGATCCCAACGGAGCCTGTCCGCGCTGCCGGGCGGCGGAGGACTGGGCCGACCAGATCGGGGCGACCGATTTCGTCGTGCGCCGGCTGATTGATTGGCACAAAAGCGGCCAGCTGAAGGACCGCCAGTTGCAAGTACTGTCCGATCAGTATGCGAATCGTCGGCAGGCGATGGAAGCCGCGGCTGCGGCCAGCCATTCCAGCGCGATCCCACTTTTCCGCCGCTCGACGAGTGCTGGAGCTGCCAGGCGCCTTTGGCCAAGGAGTCCTCGCACTGCCATTCCTGCGGCGCCCCCCTCACCGACCCCGGCGTCCGTTCGCGGCGCTATTTCTGTTACCTCAATCAGGAACTGGAGCAGGGCGAAGAAGCCGGCACGCTGAACCTGCGGCAAATCCACGAATTCCTCGGCGACACGCGGGGGCGCATCGCGGCGTTGACCCACAAGCTGGAACGCGAACGCGCCGTGATGGTGTTGCCGGTGGAGAAAAGGCCAGCCGTGGGCACGACGCCGCGCCGGACCGTGCTGGAGCTCATTCTCGATCCGCACAGCATTCAGTGGCTGCTCGGCGGCGGCGTGTTGACCGTGCTCGGCCTGGTCATCTGGCTGGCGAGCATGGGCGTCTTCGGGAGCCCCGTCTTTGTGGCTTTTGGGTTGGGCCTGGGCAACGCCATCCTCCTCGGGGGCGGTTGGGCACTGCTCCTGCGCACCCGCTATCAAGTCGCGGGGAGGGCGCTGACGCTCTTGGCGTGCCTGGTGATGCCGCTGAATTTGGTGTTCTATCACACGAACGACCTGATCCGGCTGGAGCAGCATCTTTGGGTTGCCGCACTGGTGTGTCGCGCGGTCTACGCCGCCTCCGCGTGGATGCTGAAGGATTCGCTCTTCGTCTACGTCCTGGTCGGCGGCGTCACGTTGACCGGCTTGCTGTTGCTGGCCCAGCAGAACAAGTTCATGGAAATCGCCGCCCCGTCCACGTTCCTGATCGTGCTCGGCTTGATCTGCCTGCATGCCGAACGGGCCTTTCCCGAGATCGACAGCCCCTTCTCGCGGCGAAAGTTCGGCATGGCGTTCTTCTGGTCGGCTCAAGGCCTCCTGGGGTCCGGCTTGCTGCTGTTGCTCGGCGCGCAGATCATCGGTGTTTTGCCGCTCGAAGTCTTGCCTCATTTCTGGCTGACAACGACCCCCGATGTGGCGACGCGGCCGTGCTTGCCGTGGACGCTGGGTTTGGTCCTGGCGGGAATTTATGCCTACATCTACGCCGATCTCGTCGTGCGCCAAGTTGGCGTGTATCTCTATTTCGCGGCCATCAGCTTGCTGTGGGCGGAAATCCTCGTCCTCATCCTGCTGAACTTCACCTCGACGGAAACCATCATCATCATCACCCTGACGCTGACGGCCCTGGCCATCAACGTGCTGCAGGTAGTGTTCCAGGCCCAGCGCGAGTTCCTGCGCCGCGTGTCGCCGCTCGGAATCCTGCTGAGCCTGATTCCGGTGTTGTTCGGCGTGCTGCTGCATTTCCGCGCCACCAACAAGGTCCTGCATGATACCTGGCCCTTCGCCATCGAGTGGGGTTATGTCATCGCGATGGCGCTGACCGCGGCATGTTGCCGGGTGGGGGCGCATCTGTATCGCCATACGGTCGTCGAAGTGACGGTGACTTATTTCTTTGCGACGGCGGCGGCGACGCTCGTCTTCGCCGCCGGCCTGGTGTGGAAGCTGGGCCTGCAACCGTGGGAAGCGCAAGCGCCGCTGTTGATGCTCATCCCGATTCTCTACCTGGCGGCATCGTACCTCTATCGCGGTCACACGCCGGAGAGGCCGCTCGTGTGGGCCGCGCACGGCGCCACGGCGGTCATGCTGGTGAGCAGTCTGTACGCCGCCTTGCGGATCACGCCGCAGGTGGTCGAGGCGATTCAAGGCGATCGGCTCAATCTTCTGCTCGCGGTGTATTGTCTGGAGACGTCGGTTTTTTATGGCGTGGCCGCCTGCTTGCGGCGCCGGAACTGGAGCATGTATGCCGCCGCGGTGATGCTGTGCGGCGCCATCTGGCAAGGTTTGATCTACTTCCACACGCCCGATGAATACTACACGCTCGCGTTCGCCCTGACCGGCTTCGCGCTCTTGATCGTCTATCGGCTCGGGCTGTTCGAGAAGTGGGAAATGGCCGGCCTGGAGCAGGCCACCTTTCAGTCGGCCAACGCGTTGACCACGCTCGGTTTCGTCTCCGGCGCCTTGCTGTCGCTGAGCCGTTATTTCCTCAGCAACGCGGCGCTGGCTCGGCTCGACAAACCCGACGGGGGCGGCGATTGGCATAATCCGATTCGCATGCTGATCTACTTGCTGGTCGTCCTGAGCGTCATCAGCCTCTTGTCCGCCTGGCTCGTGCAACACCCGGTTTGGCGGCGAGTCTATCTTGTGCTGAGCATCGTCAACGGGCTTCTGGTCGTGCTGATGATCCACAAGCTCAGCGAGCTTACTCCCTGGCAGAAGCTGGAAATCTTCAGCGTCGTCGTCGGCTTGATCTTGCTGGGTGTCGGCTACTTCGGCTGGTATCGGGAAACCGATCGGGCCAGCGATCTTACCGCCTTCGCCCTCTTCCTCGGCGCCCTTTGCCTGGTCGTGCCGCTGCTGCTGGCAATCGTGATTTACCGGACCGACCGGGCCAATCCTGAACGTTTTCAGCCCCGGTCGGATGACATCGGCCTGGTTGCCGCTTGCGTTGTTCTCTTCGGCAGCGGCATCCTGTGCCGGATCAAGGCGACCACGCTGATCGGCTCACTCGGCATGTTGTGTTACTTGGTTGTGATCGTAGTGGGTCTGTTCCGGCATCTGGACGACGCCTGGATGTACGGCATCTTGATCTTCATCGGCGGCCTGACGCTGTTCAGCACCGGCTTGTTCTTGAGCATCTATCGTGATCGCTTGCTGGCGTTGCCGGACAAGATCAAGCGGCGCGAAGGAATCTTCCGCATCTTCGATTGGCGTTAGCTGCTCTGCGTTTAGCGCCTGCATGGCGTCCTGCGAACGCTAAACGCAAAGCGGCTAGACAACAAATATCTCGCGCCAATCGCGCATCTCGATGATCACCTCGCACCCCGGCGAATGCTGCACGGCGATGGCGCCGCAATGGTGGTCGCCGAGCTCGAATTGCTGGAAATGCCAATCGGGCGACACGAAGTCGGCCAGCGGCTGAAAACGCTGCAATCGATTCGCCTCCAGATCGAAAGCGAATGCATCGAGCGGAAACGACAGGCCGCGGCCGATTCCCTTGACGAACGCTTCCTTCAAGGTCCAGATGGCGAAGAACGCGTCCGGCAACGCTTCGGCGGAAAGCGATTGCAAATAGCTCGCTTCCGCCGGCGCGAAAAATCGTTTGGCCAAATCCAGGTATTCGACGGTGCGCCGGCGTTCCTCGACGTCGATACCGACTTCGCGCCCGCCGCTGACTGCGAGCGCCACCGCGCCGCGGCTGTGCGTGAGATTGAAGTGCAGCCTCTGGTCGTGATTCTCCTTGCGCAAGATCGGCTTGCCCTGCGAGTCCGAGGCGAAGCACACGTCGCGGCCGTGGCAGCCGAGATAGCTCGCCAGCACGCTGCGCATCAGCCCACGCGACAACAGAAACAAAACGCGGTCTTTCTCATGCCGCAGACAGTTCATGCGGACGTGTTCGTCGGTCGTCAACAGGTCGCGCATGGCCTGGATAGCCGCGGCATCCGTCACATGCTCGGCAAGCAAATGCCAGAGGTGAACTTCATGAGCGCCAACGGTGTGCAGCGGTCGGTGCAGCATAATGTCGGGAATTCGATAGGAAACTCCGGTATCGATATCTATTCTATAAAGCACGCGACCGCATATAGCCCGCCATTCATGGCGGGTCTTATTGCGATCCCGCTATAAATGGCGGGCTATATATTGGAGAGATCATGGAGTTATTCGAACTGACCTGGCCCAAGGTCGCCGCCCTCTCGAAGGACACGCCGGTCGTCATCCCGATCGCCGCCCTCGAACAGCACGGTCGGCACATGCCCGTGTTCACCGACAGCATGTTGCTGGGCGAGGTCTTGCGCCGCGTCAAGGAAACCTCCGTCAAGGAGCGTGTCCTCTTCACGCCGCTGATGTGGCTCGGCAACTCGCATCACCATCTCGACTTCCCCGGCACCATGTCGGCGTCGCCGCGAGTTTACATGGATCTCTTGATCGACATGGCCGAGAACATGATCTTCAACGGCTTCAAACGCATCGTCTTTGTCAACGGCCATGGCGGCAACATCGTGCCGGTGCAGCAGGCGATGTTTGAATTGCGTCAGAAGCTGCGGGCACGAAATGATCTCTTGCTGGTGAGCACAACCTACTGGACGCTCGGCGGCAAACCGCATGAAGTCGATCCCAATCTCAAACAACAACGCGTCGGCCACGCCTGCGAATATGAAACCTCGATGATGATGCGTCTCGCCCCCCAACTCGTCGTCGGAGACCTGACGCGAATCTCCGAGGTCCCATTCGGCAACGCCTTCGAGCCCGCAAGCCGAGCCTGGATCACGAAGGACCGCACCGAACCCGGGCATATCGGCAACCCAGCGATCGCCAGCGCCGAGAAAGGCGAGACGATCTTCCGCGTGTTCAGCGCCGATGTCGTGAAGTTCCTGGAACGCGTGCTCGCCTGGGACGGCAAATCGTGGGAGGGATAAGCCGCTTGCGGCGTAGCATCTACTACGCCGCAAGGGGCGGCAACTGATGGCAACGGAACGATCGACTACGTGGCGCTGGGGAGTTTGCAGCCTGCTCCTCTGCGCGACCATGCTCATGTACATGGATCGGCTCACGCTGTCGGTGCTCGCCAAGCGTATCTGCGATGAATACGGCTTCAGCAACGTGCAATACGGTCAGCTTGACACGGGTTTGAGTTACGCGTTTGCGGCCGGGGCATTATTCTTCGGCTTTCTAGTCGATCGGATCGGTCCGCGCTGGCTGTATCCGGGCGTCCTCATCGCCTGGTCGGGCGCCGGCGTGGCGACAGCGTATTCCGAATCGATCGGCGTCTGGCTTCTGCCCGATGCCTCCGGCCCGGATCAAACCTACCTTGGCTTCATGCTGTGCCGGATCGCACTTGGTTTTTTCGAATCGGGGCACTGGCCCTGCGCGCTGGTCACGACCCAGATCATCCTGACTCGCGCGGATCGCTCGCTGGGCAACAGCATCTTGCAGAGCGGGGCGGCCGTCGGCTCCGTCGTCACGCCGATCATTGTGCTTCTCCTCAAGACCGACGAGGCGGGCGGTTGGCGTCCCCCGTTTGTCGCCATCGGCTGTATCGGCATGTTCTGGATCGTGCCGTGGGTCCTGTTGATTCGTAGAGAGGATGTCGAGCGCAAACCGGTTTCGGCCGATGCTGCGTCCGCGCCGGACGCCACGCCGAAACTCTGGAGCGCCGATTTTTGCCGCATGTTCGCCGTCGTGGTTGCCATCGTCATTTGCATCAATCTCACCTGGCAGTTTTTTCGCGTCTGGCTGCCGAAGTACCTTCAGGAAGCGCACGGCTACAACGAGGACCAAACGGCCTGGTTCACGTCGGCGTACTATATTGCCACCGATGTCGGCTGCATCGGCGTCGGCTTCTGGGTCAAAGGGCTCATTTCGAGCGGCTGGGGCGTCCACATCGCCAGAGCCGTCACCTTCACCGCCTGCGCGGGATTGGTGCTGCTCGCGGTCGCGGTTGCGTTTTTGCCCAGCGCCGACGTTGCCGCCAACGGCTTCTTTACACCGATGTCGCTGGTCTTGCTGGCGATGCTACTTCTCGTTGCTGCCGGTACGCTCGGCCTTTATCCCAACTATTATTCCTTCACGCAGGAACTGACTCGAACACATCAAGGAAAAATCTCCGGCGTGCTGGGAACGATCGCCTGGATCGGCTCTGGAACCATGCAGCCGATCGTCGGCAGTTACGTCGACGCGACGGGCAAATATGACAGGGCTGTCGCACTCGCCGGCGTCCTGCCCGTGGTGGCGGTCATTGCGTTGTGGGTGCTCTGGCCGAAGCGATCTGCACCGCCGGTATAATGGATTGAGTGATTTCGATTAGCGCCCGCATGGAGGCATGCGGGCGCTAATCGGGGACACGGAGGACCTGTCCCATGAACGATGCATTCATAGTCTCCGCCGTGCGCACGCCCATCGGCAAATACCTCGGCGGGCTGGCCGAGGCGCCTGCGCAGGAACTGGGCAGGCATGTCTTGAGTGAGACGCGGGGCCGCGCGAAGTTACAGGCCGTCGATGAAGTCATCATGGGCTGCGTGCTACAAGCGGGACTCGGTCAGAATCCCGCCCGGCAAGCAGCACTCAAGGCGGGCTTGCCGGACACGATCTCCGCGTTCACCGTCAACAAAGTCTGCGGCTCCGGATTGAAGGCCGTGATGTTGGCCGCTCAGGCGATCCGGGCCGGTGATGCCGACGTTGTCCTCGCCGGCGGCATGGAATCGATGAGCCGAGCGCCGCATCTCCTGTTCGGCGCCCGCGCTGGCTGGAAGATCGGCGATCAGAAGGCCGTCGATGCGATGATCCACGATGGGCTGTGGTGCGCCTTCGAGAACTGGCACATGGGCGAGGCGGCGGAGCACATCGCATCCAAGTGCGGTGTCAGCCGCAGCGAGCAGGATCGCTTCGCTGTGCAGAGCCAACAGCGTGCTGCGGCCGCGTGGGCGCAAGGCGCCTTCGCTGCCGAGGTGGTTCCAATCACCGTCGGCGTCGGCGCGAAGGCAAAATCGTTCTTGCAGGACGAGGGCTTCCGTGCGGATTCGACGCTCGATGGCATGACCAAGCTCAGGCCGGCCTTTCGCCTCGATGGCACCGTGACGGCCGCCAATGCGTCGACGCTCTCCGACGGCGCTGCCGCTGTCGCTGTCGTTTCCACGCGCGCCCTCGAAAACCTCGGCGTGAAACCGATGGCTCGCATCGTCGCCTATGCAACGAGTGGCATTGCGCCGAAGGACATCTTCCTGGCCCCTGTCGGCGCGGTGCGCATGGTGCTGGAAAAGGCGAAGCTGGCGATTAACGACATCGACCTGTTCGAATTGAACGAGGCCTTCGCCGCCCAGATGCTCGCGTGCAATCAAGACTTGAAAATCGACGAGGCGAAGATCAACGTCCACGGCGGCGCCATTGCTTTGGGCCATCCGATCGGCGCGTCCGGCGCGCGCGTTCTGGTGACGCTGCTACATGCGCTGGAGCGCCGCAACCTCAAGCGTGGCCTGGCATCTTTGTGCTTGGGGGGCGGCAATGCGGTTGCTATGATAGTCGAGAGAGGGTCTTAGCCATGTCAAAGATTTCGACGAAGCCATCCATTCCTGCCACCTTCACACCGCCACTTGTGGTGCCGCTCGAAGACGGCGAACAAATGTTGGTGGACGAATTCATCCGCCGCTGGGAAGCGCTGCCGGTGGAGTGGCAGAAAGCGCACAAGAGAATCGAGCTCATCGAAGGAGTGGTCCGTATGTCGCCGCCGAATTCTGGAGGCTTCCACGCTGAGCCGCACTTCAACTTCTTCGGCTTTCTCACTCCGTACGCTTGAGCCACGTCTGGCGTGCTCGGCGGCAGCGCTGCGACGGTCATTCTCAACGACAAAAATATTCCCGAGCCGGATGCGTTTCTCGCGATCGATCCGAAATACGGCGGGCGCATACAGCATGACGAGAAGGGTTACGTCTTCGGCGCCCCGGAACTACTCGCCGAGATCTCCGCCAGCAGCGTCGCGGACGATCTGGGCATCAAGAAGGAACTCTATCGCAAGTTCGGCGTCAACGAATACGTCGTCTGGCGCACCAAGGAATCGGCAATCGATTGGTTCATCCTGCGCAACGACCAGTTCGAATCCCTGGCGGCGAAGGATGGCGTCGTTCGCAGCGAGGTTTTCCCCGGTCTGTGGCTGGCGGCTTCTGCCTTGATTGCCGAGGATTTCACCACCGTGCGGCAGGTTCTTGAGGAAGGGTTGAAGTCTCCGGAACATGTTGCTTTCGTTGAACACCTTGCCAAAAACAAATCCGCGTGACCGGTCCAACTCATGCGTACCCTCGCCATCGGCGATATCCACGGCTGTCTGCGGGCGCTCGACGCACTTTCAAGTGTCGTCTGCCTTCAGCCGGATGATCTCGTCATCACGTTGGGCGATTACGTCGATCGCGGCTACGAGTCGGCGGCGGTGCTGGATCGCCTGATCGAGTTGCAAGGCCGCTGCCGGCTCGTTGCGCTCAAGGGCAATCACGACCTCATGATGATGGATGCTCGCCGCGATCCGGATGTCTTCAGTGACTGGTTCTACTGCGGCGGCCAGCAGACACTCGAATCGTATGAGGCCGACCCGCACTGGGACCTCTTCCAGGACGCCATCCCTGCACGCCACTGGCGATTCCTGGAGACGGTCTGTGTGCCGTACCACGAGATCGACACCCATTTCTTCGTGCATGCCAACGTCTACCAGGATATGCCGCTGAGCAAGCAGCCCGAATCGATGCTGTACTGGGAGAAGCTCGATTCGGACGAAAAGCGCATGCACGTGTCAGGCAAAATCATGGTGTGCGGGCATTCGGCCCAGCGCTCAGGCCAGCCGCTCGTCTTGCCTCACGTGGTGTGCATCGACACCTGGGTCTACGGCGACGGCTGGCTGACGTGCCTCGATGTGAAGACTGGCAAGTTCTGGCAAGCGAACCAGGCGGGGGACACGCAGCTCGGGTGGCTGGAGGCGGGGAGTTGACCTTCGCAGTTTAGCGCTCGAGAGGCGTGCCAGGGACGATTGATTGTTGACGAGATGGCATCGCGCGATCGCTGGCGATGTTGCGAGCGCCAAACGAAGACGGAAAAAAACGCATCGCGATATTGCGACCGCGCTGCGTAGGCATGAGCTTCGAAAGCCCAGGAACTGCCGTCCCTGGGCTTTGCGGTTGATCACTCCGCATCCAGCTTCGCGAGCCACTGGTCGTAGGCGTGAATCTGCCCTTGCAGCGTCGCATTCATGTCGCGCACGTTCTTCTGGAACGTTTCGATCTGCTTGTCCTGGGCGACGAATTTCTCCAGGAAGGTCTTGTAGAAGTCGGACGACATCGGGATGACCTTGAGGTTTTCCCGCACGCGAGTGTGATCGGCGGTCACGATCGTGAGTTGCTTCTCCACCTCGGCGATCTGCTTCTGCGTATCCACGATCTTCCCTTGCATTTCCACGGACTTGGTGAAGGCGGCCTTCACGTCGGCGCTGGTGATCGGGTTGTTCGTGAAGAGCTTGATCTGCGTCTCGTTGAGGTTCTTGAGCAGGACGCCCGTTTCGGTGTAGGTGCGTTCCTCGCGGACCGCCTTGTTGCCGGTCTTGCTCTTGCCGATCTCCAGCTTGAAGCGGAAGACCTCGGGGCCGGCGATCGGATCGTTCTTGTCGTCGAGGCGGGTCCAACCGGGCCGAACGACGTGATCGACGGTGAAGCTGCGATCCATGTCGGACAGGTTCTGGATGTAGTAGGCCTTGGTCTCACGCGATTTGTTCGTCGCCAGCACGAAGCCCTTGTTGATGCGCAGGCCGACCAGCTTGTGCAGGTCAACGTTGGTCTCAACCTTGACGTTGATGCCGTTGGCGACTGCGTACGACGGCTGGCCGGGGTAGTTGTCAACCTTGGGCATGTCCTCGACGACTTCGTAGGTGACCGTCGTGCCGGCCGGCGAGGAGACCATGAAACGGTAGAGGTCGCGCGTCTGCTCGGCCGGTTTCTTCGGCTCGAACAGCTTCCAGTCGGGCTTGATCGGATGTTCGAGGACCATCATGCGATCGTGGGTCGAGCGGTTCTTGACCGTATAGGTCTTGGTCTGGCGCACATAGTAGCGGGCGCTTAATGTGCCATCGCCGATGCGGAAGATCAGATCGGGGCTCGGCGCCTGCTTGATCTCGGTCTTGACCTCGGTGCCCTGATCGAGGGCGTAGCTCAACAGGCGTTCCTCGTTCGGCTGCAAATCGAGGATGCGCGTGTCGCCGCCGAAGATGCCGCCGTCATAGACGGTGATCGGCCCTTGCGTGAGCGGTTGCTTGGAGGTATTTTTCAGCTTCAGACCCAAGAGCGGATACTTGGCGTGGGTCGCTTCGTTGTAGATGCTGACTTTGAGGCCGTCGATCGACTGGTCGAGGATCGGCAGCATCGCCGACTTCTGGCGCGGCAACGTCACCTTCTGGTCGATGGTGTACTGGAAGTAGTCGCCGACATCGGCCGCGGTGGCGACCGACTGGATGCCTTCCTTGAAGTTGAAGCCCGCCACGGCGCTGCCGACCTTTTTGGCCTCGCCCTTGGTGTCGACCAGTTCTTGGCGGCGGCGCTGGAGCTCTTCGTAGCTGAGCTTGTTCTGATCGCGGAAGGCGCGCTCTTGCATCTCCTTGGTGATCTGGTTCAGGTTCTGCTGCCGGAATTGATTCAAGGCTGCTTTGTCCGCTTTCGTCGCCGGGGGGAGCTGACCAGGGAGCCCAAGGCCGGGTGACGGCATCGGCGAGTTTTGCGCCATCCGGACCGCGTCCTCCGGCATCATGGCGCCGCCGTAGACGGGCGGACGCAAGGATGCAAACATCTCCGGCTCGACAAACGGGCGCGGGATGTAGATCGGATCATAGAGGTTCATGCGGAACGAGATCGGCTTGCCGGAGACGAGGAACATGTCGATGTTGTTCCAGTCGTCGTCGGAGGTGTTCTCGACGAGGGCCCAGCCCTGCAGCGAGATCTTGTTGTTGTTGTCGATGCGGAGGCGATAGGTAGTTTTCCAGATAGGCCGTTCGACGACATAGCCGACGCGGACATGCCGTTTGCCTTCACCGTTGAAGCCGACGCTGACGGTCTTCTTCTGGGTGTCGTGCGAGGTAGCCAGGACACTCAAGGCACGCTGGAATTCGTTCTCGAGCCGTTCGTTGAGGAAGCGGACGGAGACGACTTGCTCCATGGGGATGGCAACGAGGCCGGTCACGGTGTTGAGGTTGAGGACTTCGACGTCGATGGCCTGATCCTTGCCGATGGGCCGCTTCTGAGTTTCCATGCCGATGACGGTGCCGGTGATTTCGATGGTCGCGCCGTCCTTTTTCTCGGAACGGAAGATCTTGATCCTCTCGCCGCGGGCCTGATTGAGGATCTGCCCGAAGGACGGGTTGTTGGTCAGGTCGAGGGCAAAGCTGCGCAGGATCTTGTCGATCGGGTCGCTGGAGTCATAGTTGACGGTGCCGATCTGCCCCTTGGCATCCTGGAGGACGAGGCTCTTGAGGAGATCGTTGATATCGCTGGTGGGGAAGGAGAGTTGCAGGCGGGCATTGCCATCGACTTCGCCTTCGCGCTGGAAGTACCCGACACCGGAGTTGAAGAGGACGACCTGCTTGATTGGTAGCGGGTCGGTCTTGCCATTCTTGCCCCCGACGAGCGTGGTAGTGTCGGCCTGGCCGACGCTGGTGAGGAAACTGTAGCCGAGGACGCCGACCGCGAAGACGCCCAGGACGGACGCGGTCAGCCAGAGCCACTTGCGATGCTGCATGACGATCTCCCGAAAAAATACGTGGAATTGACTGCCGACCCCTGCATGGCAGATGCTGAGAAACAACAGGGTGGGGATTCAATTCCACAGGTGTGTGTGCTGAGGTCGGTGAACTATAGACGAGCCATGGACCTCGAGAGTTTGCGTGCGTTAGAAATACGGTAGCCCTTCACGGGCAGCTGGCTTCGGCTTGCCCGGTTTTCGGCCACTGCTTATCATGTCGCGTTATGACGACCGCAGGGACGCTACCGTGCGCAGGATGCGCCAGGCTGGAACAACAGTTTAAGGAACTCCAAGCTCGGTTTGCG
>SHZY01000246.1 GCA_009692065.1 Gemmataceae bacterium | reverse complement strand
CACAGCTTCGAGTCGCCACCGCGCGTTTTCGTGCCGGGCCCCCCGCTCCCATCCTGTTCGCGTAACGACTCACCGCGCACCTCTCCTCCAATTCCCGCTGACCTCCCGTCAGCCCGCACCTCCGTACGCAGAAATTGGACAGCTACGTTCGCAGGCTCTCGTGATTGAAGCAATATCGCTTGTCATACTCTTCCGTCCAAATGCGCTGCCCCGCGCGGAGTGCATAGCGCACGGACTCTTTAGCACATTTCGCGATGACGGGAACTCGGTGTTGTGAATCGGCGACGACCAAATGGACGTGCCATGCCTGAACCGACAGGGCCAGAATGCGCTGCTGTAATCGCCTGATGAGTTCGCGGCCGATGTTCTCGCCGATGGCAAATAGCTGGTCTTTGTCGAACAGGAACGGCGGATCGTTCATGATCGCCCGGTCGTGTGCCTCCAAAGGTGGGCTGGAGGGGTAAACCCGACCGTCTTCGCACCATCCGCGCACATCACCGCGCAGCCAGGTGCCATAGGTGGTCATCGTGAACATGACGCCGCAGATATGCTGCTCGGTCATGGTGCTGCCCTGCTTCAGAAAGCCTGTTCGTGCTAATTGAGAATTAGCCGTCTTAGCCCCCGGCCAGTGGCCGGGGGTTGATACGAGGCTACGAACCGATATTAAAAAAGACGCGCACGCGGCATAGCGCCAACCCCCGGCGGCTCGCCAGGGGCTAAGACGGCTGTTTTTCAATCTTCGCCCACGTGTCGCGAAGCGACACGCTGCGGTTGAAAACCAACTTGTCGGGCCGCGAATCTTGGTCCACGGTGAAGTAACCCTGGCGTTCGAATTGGCAGAAGCTGCCGGCGGCCGCCGTGGCCAGGCTCGGCTCAACCAGCGCGGTGGCCACCACCAGCGAATCGGGATTGAGATTGTCCAGCCAGCGGCCTCCCTCCGGCACGTCGTCACAATCCGGTTTCGACAGCAGATGGTCGTAGAGCCGCACTTCGGCCGCTAGGGCATGCTGGGCCGACACCCAGTGGATCGTCCCTTTCACCTTGCGGCCATCGGGCGTGTTGCCGCCGCGCGTGGCCGGATCATACGTGCAATGAACCACGGTTGGCTCACCCGTCTGCGGGTCCTTTTCGACGCGCGTGCAGGTGATCAGATACGCATAGCGGAGCCGCACTTCGACACCGGGAGCCAGGCGGTGATATTTCTTCGGCGGCACCTCGCGGAAATCGTCCTGCTCGATGTACAGCTCGCGACAGAAAGGCACTTGACGTGTACCGGCCGCGGCGTCTTCCGGGTTGTTGACCGCCTCAA
Organism: Gemmataceae bacterium; assembly: GCA_009692065.1. GTDB lineage: Bacteria > Planctomycetota > Planctomycetia > Gemmatales > Gemmataceae > SIAQ01. The sequence goes on along the minus strand of SHZY01000246.1, from coordinate 4,010 downwards.
GCTGCTCCGTTGTCTCGGCAGGATAATTATCGATGACGACTTTCAACGGTTTGAGGACGGCCATTACGCGTGGCGCCCGGCGGTTGAGGTCATCGCGCAGTGCGTTTTCGAGCTGCGCGATTTCGATCGTGCTGTTGAACTTGGCCATGCCAATCCGCTCGCAAAACAGGCGGATCGCCTCCGGCGTGTAGCCGCGACGGCGTAGGCCGGCCAGCGTCGGCATTCGAGGATCGTCCCAACCGCTGACATGTTTACCGTTCACTAGTTCCAGGAGCCGCCGCTTGCTTATCACGGTGTAGGTGAGATTCAGCCGGGCGAACTCGATCTGCTGCGGATGGTAGATGCCCAACGACTTGATGAACCAGTCGTAGAGCGGCCGATGGTTCTCGAACTCCAGCGTGCAGATTGAATGGGTAATCCGCTCGATCGAATCGCACTGGCCGTGCGTGAAATCGTACATCGGATAGATGCACCACGCGTCCCCGGTACGATGGTGCGTCGCCTTGAGGATGCGATACAAAACCGGATCTCGCATATTGAGGTTGGGCGAGGCCATGACGATCTTCGCGCGCAGTGTCCGCGAGCCGTCGGGAAATTCGCCGGCCCGCATCCGCGTCAACATGTCGAGGTTCTCCGTCACGCTCCGGCCGCGATAGGGGCTTTCACGCCCTGGCTGCGTCAGCGTGCCGCGATATTCGCGCACCTGGTCGGGCGTCAGGTCGCAGACATAGGCATTGCCGTCGCGGATCAACTGCACGGCCCACTCGTAGAGCTGCTCAAAATAGTCCGAGGCGAAGTAGAGCCGGTCCTGCCAGTCGAAACCGAGCCAGCGGATGTCGGCCAGGATCGACTGCACATACTCCTCTTCCTCTTTGGTGGGGTTCGTGTCGTCAAACCGCATGTTGCACAACCCGCCATACTTTTCCGCCAACCCAAAGTTCAGGCAGATACTCTTGGCGTGGCCGATATGCAGATAGCCGTTGGGCTCAGGCGGAAAACGAGTGTGGACACGGCCTCCCCATTTGCCGGTTCGCAGATCGTCTTCGACGATTTCCTGGATGAAGTTCAGACGCTCCGGCCGCTTGCCGCTGGTAGGATCTTCATCGCTGGGTTGGCTTTTCTCTGGCTGATCCGGGGTAGTCATCGCAAGCCTCGGGGTCAATGGACGGGTGTCGGCTCAATCGTGGGGCTTTTTGAAATGTTAGTAAGGAGGGTTTGGGCGTGGTGTGCGCAGCATTTCAGCAAATGAACTTGTCGCGATGGTCACAAATGAACCATCGCCACACATCCTGCGGGTCGCGGACTTCAAGAAAACTCGACGACCTCCAGGCCTTCCACTCGGCGGAACTCGGCGACATTATCGGTGAGCAATCTGCAACTGTGGTGCAGCGCCGTGGCGGCAATGATCAGGTCATGGGCACCAATCATTTTGCCTGCTTTGCTCAATTGAGAGTAAAGCAGCGCGTGGCGTCGGGCAATTTCCACGTTGAAATCGAGGATGCCGATTGTCGCGAGGATGGCTTCGACAAAAACAGATCTGCGAGCGCGCCGCACTTCGTTGTCCGCGCGATGTACACCCATCAGACGCTCGGCGGCGGTAACTACGCTGATATAAACGTCCTCGGCTCCGCTCCAAGAGGACAGGTCGATCACGTCGCCGCGTCGTTCCATCGCGATGAAGACGTTGCTGTCAATCATCCATCCCACGAGTCATCCTCAGGGGGAAATTCGTGGCGGATTGCCGTCAGGTCGTTGCCGAATGCGACGGAGTCGTCTCCCAATTTCGGCAAGCGCGCTACAAACTCTGGCATATCGCGCAGCTTGAGAGTGGCTGTCGGACGAACGGGGCTGAGGCGGGCAATGATTTGCTTGTCGCGTTCCAAGTCCACGCTCACGCCGTGCTGATACACTCGGTTCACCAACGACGGAAAGTCGCGTTGAGCGTCACTGATATTGATCCGTTCCATGCGGCACCAACTTGTAAATTAATTGCTGTAGATATATGTATCATATCCTCCTCCGGGCCGCAGGTCGAGTCGAATCGTGTGGCGGATTCTCGTTCAGCAGCCATGCGGTTAAGCGGCGGAGGGGCCGTCTGTGAACAATTGAAAAATACTGGGACGGCATCGATCGCCGAGTGATACTCATCGCGTAACCTACGTGAGGCGGCTCAGTGCCCGCTCGATCCGGCGTTGCGACGACTCCCGTCCCAGGATCGCCAGAGTATCGAACAGGTCAAACCCGACCGACTTACCGGTCAGCGCCACGCGCAGCGGATGGACAATCTGCGCCGCCTTAATTACTTCGGCTGCGACGAACTCGTTGAGCATGGCCTCCAATGCGGCCGGCTCGAAGGGCTCGACGCTCGAGAGACGATTCCGAAACTTGACGAGCAACCCGGCCGCTTCCGGTGCGTTGCGAATGCGATTGTCCAGGGCAGATTCATCGTAGGTCAGCGAATCGTCGGGCTCGAAGAACTCACGATACTCCAGTATGTCGCCCGCCACTTTAATCCGATCGCCGGCAGCGGCCAGCACAGCCGATAGCCGCGGACCAACGTCACACGGCGGCGGCGAAGTCACCACACCGGCGCGCTGCAGGAACGGCAAGACCAAGGCCACCTTCTGCTTCGGCGGCACCGCGTCCAGGTAGCGCTGCTGAACCGACTGAAGCTTCTGCGTGTCGAAGCTGGCCGGGGCCTTGTTCACCCGCTCCAGAGAAAAAAGCTGGATCATCTCCTCGCGAGAAAACTGCTCCGTCTTGTCATCGAGCGACCAGCCCAGCAGCAGCAGATAGTTGACAACCGCTTCCGGCAGATAGCCAACGGCTTCATAGAAATCGACGATGACGGGATTGAACGTCTCGGCGGTCCCTTCGATGCCGATCTCGGCGGCGATGTTCGCTCCGTGGTCGTACACCTTCTTGAAGTCAGGGTTTTTCAAATATTGCGCGATCTTTCGCTTGCTCAGCTTCTCGCGACTGCCTGGCGCGGCCACGTAGGGCAAATGCGCGTACTGCGGCCGAGTGTAACCCAGCGCATCCACGATGAACACCTGCCGCGGCGTGTTCGACAGATGCTCCTCGGCCCGGATCACGTGCGAAATCTGAAAATCAAAGTCATCCACCACCGACGCCAAATGGTACAGGCACGTTCCATCTGCGCGCTGAATCACGTGATCCTGCTCGTTGACCCAGGCGAATTCAACGCGGCCGCGCACCAGATCGTCGAGTACCAATGTTCCCTCGCGCGGAATCTTCAGCCGCACGACGGCTTGCCGCCCCTCAGACTCAAACCGCGCCCGATCGGCGTCACTCTCCGCCATGAACCGCCGGCTGTAAACGAACTGTTTGCCGGCCTTCTGTGCTTCCTCGCGCTCCGCCTGAATCTCCTCAGTCTTGGCGTAGTCGTAGTACGCCGCGCCGGTGGTCAGCAATTTCTCCACGGCCGCACGATGCCGACCGCCGCGCTGCGATTGATAGTACGGCTCAAACGGCCCGCCGACCTCCGGCCCCTCATCCCAGTCGATCCCCAGCCATTTCAGGCCATGCAGAATCGGCGCCAGCGCCGCCTCAACATTTCGCTGGGCATCGGTGTCGTCGATCCGCAGCAGGAACTGTCCCCCATGCCGCCGGGCGAACAGCCAATTGAACAGCGCGGTTCGGACCCCGCCGATGTGCAAATAACCGGTGGGGCTGGGGGCAAAACGTGTGCGAACCGTCATGGACAGACTGCAGGGCAGGGGAGGGGGGGCTACAAATACCGCGCCGCAATCGTACCCCTGAAGGACCGCAGAAGAAAGGGCGCGGCCGGTATTCGGTAGGTCAGGCTATTGCCTAACGATTGCCGCGTCGGCCAAGAATTTCTGGGTCTTCACCAGAATCTGTGGGTGAATTAGCGCGGGTTAGCGAGTCAGCGGTGGATTTTGTGAGGCATGGCTCGGGCGTTCAATGGCTTTTGTTATGGGACGTAGTGGGCTTTTTGCCTGCTTGAGGCGATCCGGACGGGACTG
>SHZY01000071.1 GCA_009692065.1 Gemmataceae bacterium | reverse complement strand
CTCGTTGATCCCGAAGGGGCGTGGCTGCTTGCCGCCAGACAGCGTCATTGAACAATGCCATTCAGGCGAGATTTTCACCGACTAACAAGCCGACAGCCCGTTCTCTGCTTGTTTTCGAGCGCGGCCGAGTTTTTTGACCATACGGCCGTCCAGTTCGCGTTCGAGATACACGTGACAAGAAAACGTGAAGTCGCCTTGGTCCAAGATAAGGCTCTTGGTCGGCACCTCCAAATGCGTGCCGCGACCATCGAACCCGGCCGCACCGCCCGCCTTCCCGTCTGGTCCGGCAGCCTTCAGATCAACGCCGCGGTTGAGAGCGTGATTGCCGTTGCCCGAAATGTCCTTCGTGTCACCCGCGAGTGGCCAATGGGCGACGAGCAACTTGTCGCGTTTCGCCGTCTGCGGAAACAATGCGGGAGGAAGTATCAAGACAATCGCGATCACCGTCAGCCAACGAAGCGTCAAGTCCGTCTCCTTTTTGCATTCTGTTTCCAGAGGGCACTACTCGCGTGGTGCGACGCATGCTTGGCGCAGTGTAAAACTCAATGTGAATCGCAACGATCATCCACGGTCAGAACAAGCCAAGAACGGGTGTCCCCGTACTGGCTCGAAGGGAGAAGCCATCCGGGCTGATCCCGGTATCCGGCGGAATGTCAAGGGCGTGGAATAGCGTCGCCGCGAAGTCTTCAGGCGACACAGGGTTGTCGTGCACATATGCCGCACGAGAATCCGAGGCGCCGTAGACCGCACCGCCTCGCACTCCGCCGCCCGCGAGCATGGCCGAGTAACAGTTCGGCCAGTGATCGCGGCCGATGGCCGAGCCTCCACGGCTGATGCGAGGAGTTCGGCCGAATTCCCCCACGAGGACCACCAACGTAGTTTCGAGCAAGCCGCGCTGTTCGAGATCTTCGATGAGCGCGGAGACCGCTTGATCGCAGCAGGGCATGGCCCAGCCGAGGCCGTTCCAGCCATTGCCAAAAATGTCGATGCCGGCGTTGCCGTGCATATCCCAGGTTTCGACACTGAGGAATCGGTCTCCGGGCGCGAGTCCACACCAGGCCACGACATTTGCCAACCGAACGCCCGCCTCGATCAACCGTCGGGCCAGCAGGAGATTCTGTCCCAGCGGATGTCGGCCATAACGATCGCGAACCGAAGCGGGTTCACGTTCAATATCGAACGCCTGTCGAGCCGCGGATCCCGAAAGCAGATCGTAGGCGCGTTGCCGGGAGCGTAACATCGTATCGGCGCCCGGCATGGGACGTTGATTCGATTCGAGTTGCGTGAGGAGATCCCGCCTCGCCTGAACTCGATCCGACGCCAGGCCCTCGGAGGAATCAAACGCCCGCACGCGGAAACCGGGCGTCGCTGGATTGTCGTCGTGCGTCATGCCGATGAGAAGGGGTGCATAGGCCATGCCCAGCGAACCACCCGTCAAGTACGTTGAATCCGGCGGCATCGCGCCGCCGCCGAACTTTTGCAACCAAACCTGGGAGGGAACACTCGCTTGCGACGGCCGCAGCTTGCTCACGATCGTTCCGAACGACGGAGCGTTCAACGCAGGGAGCGATTGCCCCGCCAACAGCATCCGGTTGGCAATGTCGTGCACCGGGACACGATGGCTCATGGACCGAATCACCGCGTATCGGCTCGCCAAACGGGCCAGACGAGGCATCAGTTCGCCGACTTGAAATCCGGGGACCGACGTGGCGATGGGTCGATACGGACCTCGAATCTCTGCCGGACTATTCGGCTTGGGATCCCACGAATCGAGTTGGCTAAGTCCGCCGTACTGAAATATAAAAATGCATGATTTCTCGCGTGCCGGTCTTCCTGATGTTGATGCAGTCGCTTCCAAAAGCTGCGGCAACGTCAGGCCCAGCGTCGACACGGCTCCTGCCTGGAGCACCTGTCTCCGAGTCAAGCCAGCATACTGCGAAGGATTCCAAAGCATTGCATCGCACCAGAAAATAAGTTCTGACGCATCGGTGGGATCGCCGTCCAAGGCACGCTTGTCGTGGCCCATCTTACATGGAAAAGGTGGCTATTCCAATGGAAACCGCCATGATGCGACTCGACTCGTACAATTCCTGAGTGATGGCCAGTTTCCCGCCGAACAAACCCATGCGCGAGAGCGTCCTTGAATGGCAAACCAAATTCTGTTTCGACTCTGTTGGTTTCTGTGTCTGTGCATTTCGGTGGCGATCCCCTCGGCCAATGCCGGCGAGCCGATCTTATCGCGCATCGCGTTCGGATCGTGCGCCAGGCAAGACAAGCCGCAGCCGATCTGGGATGCGGTGATCGAGACCAAGCCGCAACTCTTCGCGTTTCTCGGCGACAACATCTACGCCGACACCGAGGACATGGAGGTGATGCGCGCCAAGTACGCCTTGCTCGGCAAGCAACCGGGCTATCAAAAGCTCAAACAGACCTGCCCGATCATCGCGACATGGGACGATCACGATTACGGCGCCAACGATGCGGGGGCAGAGTATCCCAAGAAACGCGAATCGCAGCAGGTCTTTCTCGACTTCTTCGGCGTGCCGAAGGATGATCCGCGCCGAAAACAAGAAGGCGTTTATTCGTCCTGCCTGTACGGACCGAAGGGAAGGCGCGTGCAAGTCATTCTCCTCGATGGCCGCTATTTTCGCAGCCCGCTGAAGAAAGGCTTCAAGCCCGGCGAACCCGGCGAGGGTTATCGCGGCATCTACGCTCCGAACACCAATCCCGACGCGACCATGCTCGGCGCGACACAGTGGCGCTGGCTGGAAGCACAGCTCAAAATCCCCGCCGAGCTCCGCATCATCAGCTCGGGAGTGCAAGTCGTTCCCGACGAGCACGGCTCCGAAATGTGGGGCAACTTCCCGAACGAGCGCAAGAAACTCTTCCGTCTCATCCGCGAAACGAAGGCCAACGGCGTCGTTATTCTCAGCGGCGACCGCCACCTTGCCGAGATTTCCCGCTTGCCCGCCGACCATCGCGACGGCGTCGGTTATCCGCTCTACGATGTCTGCAGCAGCAGCCTGAACACTCCGAGCGGCAACTTCACCAAGTCGAAGGTCCGCTTTGCCAACGAGATCAATTCGTACCGCGTCGGCGTGACCTACTTCGACGTCAACTTCGGCAATGTGCTGATCGACTGGGACCAGGCGGATCCCGTCATTCGCTTGCAGGTCCGCGAAGAACAAGGCGGTGTGGTTCTCCAGCAACGTTTGCAACTAAGCCAGTTGCGGATGAAATGACGTGCGGCCCAACGAGCCGGAAGCGTTAGCGACGGTTCTTGCATGAGAGTGCGTCGCTAACGCTTCCGGCTCGTATCCAAAATCTCCAATGTTGACAGTGCCCTAGCCGACCAGTTCCGCGATCGGTTCGCCGTTGGGCAACAGCGGAATCGGCCGGCCTTGTGGGTTGACGAACGCGTGGCGGTGGTCAATGCCGAGGTGGCGATAGACGGTGGCGAGGACGTCGTTGGGGTGCAAAGAGCGATCCTGCGGGCGCTCGCCGCGGGCATTGGTCGAGCCGACCGCCTGGCCCATGCGCAGCCCGCCGCCGGCCAGCATGACCGACATGCTGCTCGGCCAGTGATCGCGGCCGCCCCGGTTGATGCGCGGCGTGCGGCCGAACTCGCCCCAGGCCAGGACGAGCACCTTGCGATCAAGGCCGCGGGCGTACAAATCCTCGATGAGAGCGGTGACGGTGCGATCGTAAACCTGGGCACGTTGCGGCAAGCGCTGCGTCAGGGCCTCGCCGTGATCGTCCCAGCTTCCCATGCCGAGGCCGACGAAACTGACGCCCGCTTCGACGAGCCGCCGCGCCAGCAGGCAGTTTTGTCCCCAGACCGCGTTGCGATCGACGGCTGAGGAGAAGCCATAGCGCTGGCGAACCGACGTGGGCTCGCGGCTCAGGTCGAGGGCCTCCCGTGCCGCGCGGCCCGTGACCATCTCGAATGCCTGGCGCGTGAAGGCGTCCATCCCTTCCATCATGCCGCTCGCATCGGTGTCGCGGCGCATGCGATCCAGCGACGACAACAGCGCCCGGCGATTCTGCAACCGGGAGAGCGATAGTTCGGCGGGGGGGATGAGCGCGCCGGCGCCATCGGCCGGGTTCGCGGCGAAGGGATCATACGCGCTCCCCAGGTAGGCGCCGCCGCCCACGTCGCCCTTGAAGATCCCGGCAGTCGGCACGCAGACGTAGTGCGGCAGCCCACGTCGTTCCTGCTCGCGCGATTTCGCGACCACGGCGCCAGTGCCCGGATAAAGGAACGTCCCTTCGTTGGTTCCCGGTGGATGAAGATAGCCCGTGTTCAGATTCTTGACCGCGCTGCCGTGACCGCTTTCCCGGTGCGCGACCGAGCGAACGACGGCGATCTTGTCCGCGATCTGCGCATGCATCGGCAGCAGTTCGCAGAGATTCAGGCCGACAACATTGGTTTGGATCGTCTGATACGGGCCGCGATATTCCGCCGGCGCGTCAGGCTTGGGATCGTAGGTTTCGAACTGCGAGGGGCCGCCGTCGAGCCACAGAAGAATCACGGCCGTGTCCGAGGTCGTCCGCCCTTCGGCGCGATCCTGGGCGCGCAGGCGCAACAACTCAGGCAACGCGAGGTTGCCCAATCCGAGGCCGCCGATCTTGAGCAGCGAACGCCGCGAAATGCCCTCGCAATTTCGCGAAGATGCGTGGAACAGGTCCAACATGTTATTGCCCCCCTTCAATGATTGAACAAGAATTCCTTCGTATTCAGCAGCGCCCACAGGACATCCTCGTACGCCTCCTTGCGATTGCCGCCAGCGTTCAGGAAACGCTCCACGGTTTGCAACTCCTCGGCAACTGGCGGTCGCGCATACACCCAGAGGTAGATCTCCTTCACCTTCTCCGGATTTGGCCGCGGATCGGTCGCCAGCTGCGCGGCGCGTCCGGCCTTGTCCTTGAGCTTGTTGTGCAACTCCGCCGAGCCAATGAGATAGAGGCTTTGCGTCAACGTCGCCGCACCGCTGCGTTCACATTCGCACGCGGACGAGCGTTCGGGTTTTCCGAACGCCATGAGGAGCGGCGTCTTGACCGCCTCGTCCGGCAGATCGATCGCCCGCAGCGCCGGCGTCTTGGCGGCGCCTCCGCCTCCCTTGGGCGACACGAATTTGACCTGCGCCCCAGTCACTTGATCGAACGCGTCGAACAGCACCTCGGCCGGCAGTCGACGCGGATAGAAGCGGGCATGGTTCTGCTTGTCCTTTACGTTGTGCTCGTTCGGGGTCGACGACATCTGGTACGTCTTGCTCGCGCAGATGGTCCGGATCAAGTGCTTGAGATCGAACTTGTGCTTGATGAAATCGCGGGCCAGCGCGTCGAGAAGCGGCTCATTGCTCGGGGGATTGCTGACGCGCATGTCGTCCGGCATGTCGACGATGCCGCGGCCGAAGAAGTGCGCCCAGTAGCGATTGGCAACCGCACGGGCGAAAAACGGATTGTCCGGATGCACCATCCAGTCGACCAGCTTGTGCCGCGGGTCGTCTGCTTCGGCCACGTCGAGTTCCGTGCCGTCGAGCGGGCGAGGCTTCGCGTAGCTCTTGCCGTGTGGCCCGGTGACCGAACCGCTCGGCCGCAGCGTGACGCGCAGATCGTTGGGGCCGAGTTTTGCTTTCGGGTTGACCTTGGGGTTCTTCGGATTGATGAGTTGTACGCGGGCGAAGAACGCGGCCAGAGCCCAGTAATCGTCCTGACTCCACTTCTCGTAGGGATGATGGTGGCACTGGGCGCATTGAATGCGGGTGCCGAGGAAAACCTGGGCCGTGTCGTCGACCAGCGCCTCGGGCGTACGCAGGACCACGTACCAGCCAACCGGCGGCTGTGCGTTCGCGCCGGCGAAATCGCCCATCGCGGTGAGGATTTCGCGCGTGAACTGGTCGTACGGCTTGTTCTTGACGAAGCTATCCTTGAGCCAGGCGTGCAGAGCCTGCGTGCGTTCTGCCTTGCCGCCGACGCCGACGATGCCATCGCGCCTGTTGCGAAGGATGTCGCCCCATTTGAGCGCGAAATAGCTGGCGTAGGCGGGACGCGTTAGCAGATCGTCCACGAGCTTTTCGCGCTTGCGGGGATCTGGATCGGCCAGGAACTTCTCGGCCTCTTTCGCAGTGGGAAGTGTCCCCGTGATGTCAAGACTGACGCGGCGAAGGAATTCGCCGTCGCTGCACAGTTCCGACGGCGGCAGGTTCAATTGCTTCAGCTTGGCATGGACGTGTTCGTCGATGAAGTTGGCCGGCTTGGGGAAGGCGTACTTGGCGAGCGGCGCTTCCTGGGGAATAGTGACGCGAAAGACGCCGACATGCCCCAGGTAGCGGACCATGATGGCGCCATCGCCGGGAACGTCGAGCGTTTCGCCCCAGCCGCCTTCGGCGACGCTTGCGATCTCCGGATGGTTGCTTGAGTATTCGGCGTCGGCCGTGACATCGCGGCGCGAGCCATCGCTGAGCAGAGCGGCGACAGTGATTTGCAACGACGACTTGGTCGGCGCCAGGCGATGGGCCGGCGCGACCGTCAAACCGACGACCTTGGGATCGCTTGCATTCCCGAACGGCGCGCCGCCGCGAATCCAGCGCAGGAGCGTTTGATAGTCGCGCGAATCGGCGTTGAGACGTTTACCGCCGCCGTGTGACATTTCGCCGGTCGGTTTTCGCAGCAGCAGGCTGACTTCGGGAGCCGTGGTCACGATCCGTCGGCCGCGGGCTTCACGGGTCAAGGCTTCGAAATCGACCTGGGGCTCGAAGCCCAGAAGCGACAGACGAAAGCCGTTCTGCCCGGTCGATTTGCCGTGGCAGGCGCCGCTGTTACAGCCGAGCTTGCTGAAGATCGGCACGATTTCGTTCGTGAAGTTGATCGGTTGTTCGCGGTCGACGCCTTCCACTTTGACGCCGATCTTGACCGATTTGCCGGCCGTTTCGGCGATGATCTCGGTTGTTCCATTCGCGATGGCCGTTAAAAGGCCCTTTGCATCGACACGCGCGATCGCAGCATCGCCAGGTCGATACTTGACTTCGCGGGTCAGATCGCGCACGCCTTCGTTAGCGTAATGCCCGGTGATGACGAGTTGCTGCAGCTGCCCGAGGCCGCGCAGCGTCACCTTGTCCACGAGCGGCGACAAGCTTTGGAGAGCGCCGCTGCCGATGGGGAGCGTCTTCTCCTGAGCCGAAGCGACTCCCGTCAACGTTAGCAAGCCAATGAACGACCAGAAGCGAAGCATGATTCCCCCTACCTTTAATGTGGCGCGACGCTCCGCGTCGTGAGTTGCGACGCGGAGCGTCGCACCACATTAACCCAGGTCGCTCAACGTGCCGGTACTGATACCGATTTCGCGGCTTTCCAGCCCCGCCATTTGTGCCAGGGTCAGCCACAGATTGCAGAGCGGGACGCCTTGATTGCGCATGCCGTGATACGCAAGGACGCGGCCCGGGCGACGCAGCAGGCCGCCGCCTCCACCCGCGAGTAAGCACGCCACGTCGCGCAGGCCGTGCCCTGGCCAGCCGCCGGCACCATTGCCTCCTGCGTTTGTCGAGCCGTAGACGACGATGCTGTTGTCGAGCAACGTGGCGCCACCTTCGTTAATTGCTTGCAGCCGGCCCAGGAAATAGGCCAGTTGCTCGACGTACCAGTGATCGATGGCCTGGATGACCGGGAGCGTCGGCCTTGGATCATGGCTGCACTGGTGATGGCCCCAATCGAGATAGCGCGCCTCCACACGTCCGGCGACGGCCTGGCGCTGGATGCCGAAATCGACGAGCCGGCGGTTGTAGGTCGTCCCTGGCCCGCCTTCGCTTTCATCGCCGAGGGCACAGGTGGCAACGCGCGTGAAGCCGGTCTGCATGGCGATGACAAGCAAGTCGAGCATGAGCCGAACGTGGTCGCGCAGGCTCTCAGGCGGCCGATCGGGCACGTTGATCGGCGGCGCCGGTTGGCGTTCTCCCTGGGACGCGGCAATCCGGCGTTCCAGCGAGCGCACTGATTCGAGATATTCATCGAGCCGACCCTGGTCGCCATGACCAACGCGCGACCGCAGTGCCCGCGCATCCGCGCCGACCAGATCGAGGATGCTGGCGTGCCTGCGGTCTTCACGCGGGTCGCCGAACATGCGGGCGAAGACATCGCGCGGCCGGCTCTCGGCGCCCACCGGGACACCCGGGCCGCGCCAGGAGAGGTTCATCGCGTGCATCAGGTTGCCGACGGTGGTGCAGCTCAATTCGAGCGATTGCTGCCGGGCGCCGCGGCTTAATCGCGGCGCGAGCATTTGATCGAAAGTTACATCCGTCTCGGCGCCCCATGTATCGCGCCTACCCGGCGCCGCATTCGAGAGCCAAAGGCAAGCCGAGCGATTGTGCCCCGACACAGGATGACGCCGGCCGTTGAGGCCGTCGAGAATGAGCAGCTTCTCTTTGAACGATTCGAGAGGCCGAAGCGTGGGCGTGAGCCGCATGGCGCGTCCTGCGCCGGTGACTCCCTTCCAGGCCGTCGTCTCAGCACCGAGCGGGTGATAGAGGAACATCATGCGCAGCGGCCGGGCGTCCTGCGTTGCACGGGCGGCGGGAATCATCGCTTCCAGCCAGGGCAGGGCGATGGCGGCGCCCATGCCGCGAAGCATCGTGCGCCGTGTGATGAATTGACCCTTGATCATTTCTCCCCCTGTTTTCGCGATCAAATCAGCGCCGACGTCAAGGCGTGATCCTACAGTTTGGCAGTGTTTTGCGCAATTCTAACACACCGTCTTTTGTTGTCTTCGTCTCACCGAGGTCGAGCGTCTGCAAGCTTTTCATGCGGGCCAGTTCTTTGAGTGCGCCATCGGTGACGTTCGTCCGATAAAGATCGAGTGTATTCAGTTTCTTGAGTCCGGTGAGATCTTTCACGCCGCGGTCGGTGACGTTTGTGCCTGCGAGATGCAGGATCTTCAACGTCGGAAGTTTTGCCAGAGTCTTGAGACCTTCGTCGGTTATGCGCGAGCCATCGAGGTACAGGGCCTCGATGTTTCTTAGCCCTGCAAGCTCCCTCAGCCCGATGTCGGTCACTTCCGTTTCCCGAATGTCCAAGCTATGCAGATTCTGAAGACGGCCGACTTCTCGCATTCCCTTGTCTGACAACTCAGAGCCATCGAGCACGAGTCGCTTCAGATTTTTGAGTGGAACGAATTCTCTCAGGCCATCGTCCGCGAGTTTCATTCCGCTAAAGGAAAGATCCTCCAATCCTTCGAGAGCCCTGAGTTCCCGCAAGCCGATCTCCGTGATTTTCGTGGAGTTTAGATTCAGAGTCTTCAGGCTCTGCACCTTTGCGATTTCCTTCATCCCTAGATCAGTGATTCCAGTTCCGTTGAGGAATAGCGTGTTCAGATGCTTGAGCCGAACGAGTGGCTTCAGCTTTGCATCCGTGATTCCCTTGACGCTGATGTCGACAACGATGGTCGGTCTGTCCTTGGCTTTGTCATTTCGAACGACCTTGCCGCCGTATCCCTCAATGATGCGTGCAACCTCTGTGTCATCCTCTCCCATTTGCAGATTTTCGGGCTTCTCTGCCATTTCATTCGCCCGGCAATTGCGGAACGGGTAGCTCCACGCCACCTCGATCACGACGCGCGAAAACTTATAGCCGTCGTCCTTCACCGCCTGCGTGATGCGATTGACGGTTGCGACATCGTAATAATCCAGCTTGCGGCCCAGAGCATACGTTAACATCTTCTCGACGAAACTGCGAGTGAATTCGTCCTTGCGCGTCATCAGGACCGCCTTGAGTTCGGCGACGCCGTTGAACTTGGTGCCGTCGATGAGTTCGCCGCGCGTGTCGATCGGCTGGTCCTGGTCCTTTTCGCGCCATTTGCCGGTCGGATCGAAGCTCTCGAAGGCTAGCCCAAGCGGGTCGATCAGTTGATGACACGCGACGCAGGACGGGTTGTCGCGATGCCGTGCCATGAGCTGCGGCACCGTTAGTTTCTTTTTGCCGTCGGGTTCCTCCTTGAGCACGTTGTCCACCTCCGGCGGCGGCGGTGGCGGCGGGGTGCCGAGGATCGTCTCCAGCACCCATTTTCCCCGATGCACCGGGCTCGTCCGCAAGGGCTGCGAGGTGCCGATCAGGACCTTGCCCATCGTGAGGACGCCACCGCGCCGCTTGTCCGCGTACTTCACGCGATACCAGGGCGGCTGGTCGTTGCCGGTCTTCTTGCCCGGAAAATCCTTGACGCCGTAGTGTTCGGCCAGAGGATAACTGAGAAAGCCCCAGTCGGCGTCGATGATTTCAAGGATACTGCGGTCCTCCACCATGATCGCGTCGGCGAAGAGCAACAGCTCCTGCGTCATCTGGTCGCCGAGATTGTTTTGGAAATAAGCGGGATACTTGTCGGCATCGGGCTGGGCGCGATCGAGTCGATCGAGTTGCAGCCATTGCACCAGGAAACCGACGAGCAGCCCGTCGCGCGAGCGCCAGTCCGCCATCATGCGGCGAACCTGGGCGTCGAACACCTTCTCGTCGCGCAGTTGCCCCTTGTCCGCGAACCTGACGAGTTCCTGATCCGGTAGCGTGCTCCAGAGAAAGTAGGACAGCCGAGCTGCCAGCTCATGGTCATTCAGCGAACGCACCAGCATTTTCTTCTGTTCCTGGTCGCTCCACAAGATCGTGAAGCTCGGCGAGACCAGGATCGCCTGGAGCGGCAGGCGGATCGATGATTCGAAGTCCTCCTTCTTGGCCTGGGCCTGATCGAAGAGTTTCGCGTACTTCTCGGCTTCCTCCGCCGTCACGGGGCGGCGAAACGCGCGACTCGCGAAATCTCGAAGGAATTCGGCGACGAGTTGCCGTTGCGTTTTGTTCTTCGGCGCGGGGCCTTTCTCCAACCTTAGTAAGCCAGCGTACAGGGTCCACTGGAAAGAACTGGAACGGCTCGCGTTCACGGTGTACATCTCATCGAGAAGGACCTTGCTCGCGCGCAGGTGCTTCTCGACAAAGAAGGGAGGGATCGTCAGGTTCTCAGCCAGTGTGTCGAAGCCGCCGTCGCTCGTGTCCTGCGGCAAGAAACGCGTGACGAATTGCGTTGGCTGCTCGGGCGGCGGAAACATGCGATACAGGCTGATGCGGCCATCCTTGAGCGGCTCGAACGACGTCTTGCGCACGGACGGCTTGGCGCCGGTGACGAATAAGTCGCGCACTGTGTTGGTGTATTCGCGGGCATTCAAGCGGCGCGGCCGCAAGGGGCCGGGATCCGCGTGGCCATTCAAAGTCTCCGCAGCGAACACGAGCTCGATCCAGGCCAACATCTGTTCGCGTTCCGCCGCAGACGGTTGCGGTTTTCCGGCGGGAGGCATCTGCCGGTTACGCAACCGTTCCCAGACTTCCTTCCAGGCGTGCGGCTTCTCGCTTCCCTTGAGCGAGGCCAGGTCGATCCCTCCCTTGGGCTTGGTTGCTCCGTGACACGAAAAGCAATACTTGGCTTGCAGCGGACGGATCGCACGCTGGTATTCTGTTACCAGCGCGGTATCATTTTTTTCCTGCGCCGACAGGTGTCCTTTGCAGGTAAGAATCGCTGCAAAGATGCTCAGAAATCCAGCGACCGTGCGAATCATAGCATGTGGTGTTTCAAAGGGGGGGAGGAAGTTTATCATAAGCAGAACGGGGCAGATTTGCAAAACGATATTCGAATGTTTGACGATTGGTGCTCGCAGGGAAGGAATCTCGCATGCGGTTCCTGGCTGCGTATTTGCTGATTGGTTTAAGGCCCGTTGAAGGAATGCCCGTGCTCTGAGTACAATGTCCCTCTGGCAAGGGCGCCCACTTGCAGTCCTTCCTTACTCCCACCTGGCGCGGCAGGAAGTATCCCCCCCCCTTCTAACGCCGCACGTTTGAGGAACGCGCCATGCTGTTCGCAAAAAACATTGCCGCGACCGTCATCCAATTTGCCCTGGCAATGTTCCTTGTCCTGGGCGCAATGCTCCTCAGCCCCCCACTGGCAGGTCAGGAAAAGCATCGGCCGTTGCGTCTCGACCCGCCGAACGTTTCGACGGACAGGACGATCAAGTACGACTACGACATCGTCTACGTGCGCTTGCCTCGCAAGGGGTTCAGGACACCGAGCGGCAAGTTTGAAAGCCCGATCTGGGCGCAAGCCGGCGTGCCGCTACAGATGCACCCCGGCGCCGATCTGATGTTGCTTCATCCCGACGGCAAGGAAGAAGTCCTGGTGCCAGCAGGGAAAGGCTCGGTCACCGACCCGTTTGTTTCCTTCGACGGCGAATGGGTCTATTATTCCCACTTCCATGATCTGACGAACTATCGGCACGGTTTTGTTCCGTCAGCCGCCGATATCTACAAGATTCATGTGCCGACGAAAAAGACTATCCGGCTCACCAACGGCGGGTTCTCTCCCAATACCGGCGCCGCGCAATGGGCTGATGATTTTCAGAAGCCGCAGTCCGGCCGAACGACGATGCCGCATCCGGTGTGCAACATGGGCCCATGTCCGCTGCCGGGCGGCAAGGTCATCTTCACGAGCAATCGCAACGGCTTCATGTCGCCGCGCTCGACCAATAATGGCCACAATAATACGCTGCAACTGTTCGTCATGGATGACGACGGCAAGAACGTCGAAATGATCGGCCATCTCAATATCGGCTCCGCCCTGCATCCGGTCGTGCTGCGCGACGGCCGAGTCATGTTCAGCACGCTCGAAAACCAGGGACGCCGCGACGACCTCTCCTGGGGTCTCTGGAGCATTCATCCCGACGGCACCAACTGGAATCCTATCATCAGCTCCTTCCTGACTACCGCGTTTCATTTCCAGACTCAACTCTCCGACGGCGCCGTGGTCGCGGCCGCATACTATGGCGGTGTCGGCACGAACGGCTTTGGCACTTATGTCAAGGTGCCCGTCGAGCAATCGTCGGACTATCCCGGCTTCGGTCCGGGCTACAAACAAGACGAGCGCAACGGCCCCACGAATACTCCCGACAAGAGTCTGCCCGTGATGTCGCGCTTGACCAAGGTCCCGTTCTCGCCGCGCGGCATGGAACAGTTGACGCTGTTCGTCAACGACGGCGACGCGACGGCTCAGCAGCAAGTGAAGGGTGGCCCCTGGGTTGGCAAGGTCACACACCCTTCCGCCACGCCGGACAATCACCTGCTCACCATCTGGAACGCGAATCCACTGGGCGATCATGACGTGGATGCCGGAATTTACCTGATCAAGGACGGTAAGGCGATTCAGCAGCCCGGCCAAATGCTGAAGATCAAGCACGACCCAAAGTACGATGCGCAATGGCCGCGTGCGCTAGTGCCGTACAAGAGGATCTACGGCGTCGCCGAGCCGCGCACGCTGAAGCCGCTCGCCAACGACGGCAAGCTGTCGCCGCACCTTCCGGAAGGGACGCCGTTTGGCCTGATCGGAACTTCGAGCCTTTACAAGCGCGAGAGCTTTCCGGATGGCAAAGTTGCTAAAGGTAGCGTGACAGCTACCTGGCCGGGAAAGCAGCCGATTCCCTTCGACATGGGCTGGCAAAACTGGCGCAGCCAGGGAGCTGACGCCGGACTGTATTCCAACGACGATATCCATGCGATCCGCATCCTCGCAATGGACCCGACGACCGATCGTCGCAACGGGCCCAAGGCAGGCCGACTGTTCCGCAGCGCTGCCATGGAACGGCTGCGTATCCTCGGTGAGATTCCGGTGCGTCATTTCGACGGCGACAAGCAACCGCTGGACCCCGACGGCAGCCCAGACACGAGCTTTCTCGCCAAGATCCCCGCGGATATCGCCTGGACGTTTCAGACACTCGACAAGCACGGCATGGTCCTGAACATGGCCCAGACCTGGCACCAGCTTCGGCCCGGCGAGGTGCGCACCGACTGCGGCGGTTGCCACGCGCACAGTCAACAGCCCACGTCCTTTGCTAAGACAGGCGCAGCTCGTCCCGATTATGCCGTTTTCGACCTGACGACGAAAACCCCGCTGTTGACGTCCAAGGCGAACGATCAATCGGGCAAGAAATGGGACGTCAAGGACGAGACCGGCTTGCGTTTTGAGAAAGCTGTTAAGAACGTGGAATACTTCCGCGATGTCAAACCGATTCTCGACCGTAGTTGTGTCGCCTGCCATACGCAGAAGTCGGCGAAACCCGCCGGCAATCTGGTGCTGGATGACGACCGACCGGAAACGTATTCCGAGAGTCATTTTCCGCAAGCCAAGCTGCCGAACGCGTATTTCCGCCTGGTCGCCGATCACAAGGGAAAGTACGGACACAAGCCGCTGCGCAACGCCTATCAAGGCTCACGCTACATCTGGCCGATGCAAGCGCGACGCAGCCTGCTGGTGTGGAAGATTTTCGGCCAGCGCACGGACGGTTTCAGCAATGACGACTTCCCGATCGAAACGGTGCCGGGCGATCCGACCTCCGTGCGCTTCAAGGGCCAACCGTTGGCCGACACGCCGCAGAACAAGAACAAGGCGACCGTTGGCTATACGGGCGGCATCATGCCGCCTCCGGAAGCGGTGAAAGTGGGCAAAGTCGCGGCGCTAACTGACGAAGACAAACGCACGCTCGTTCGTTGGATCGATCTTGGTTGCCCCATCGACCTGGACTATGATCCTGCTACGCCGCAAGCGAGAGGATATGGCTGGATGCTGGACGACAATCGGCCGACGTTGACGTTGACCTCCCCAAAGGCTGGCATCAATGGCCCGTTGACGCGCATCCTGGTCGGGATGCACGACTATGACAGTGGTTTGGACATGAAGACGTTCACGGTAACCGCCGACTTTGCCATCGACGGAGTGAAGCCGGGAGAGAATCTGACGCGCAAATTCAAGGCGAAGTCGCCCGGCGTCTGGGAGCTGACACTTGCCAGGCCGATTACCGACTTGGCCAAGGGCACATTGACGGTTTCGATACAAGACCGACAGGGAAACAATACGCGGATTGAGCGCACGTTGTCCGTAGCTGCGAATCCTTGAACCATCCATTGAATCTACATTTGGGAGACAGGCATGAGATGGCTGCTGATTCTCGGCATCGCAATAACCGCCGTTGCTATGGCGACGGCGGTGGCCCCCGCTACTTCGCAGGAGCCCCAGGCCAGCGGCATCGAACGCGAGAAGCTCTACTTCGCAGGCTGGGACCCCGATGAGCCTGTGCCCGCCTATGTGTATTACAAGAAAGGCAACAAGGCGATGCCCGTCGTCTTCTTCCTCCATGGGATGGGCGGCAGCAAAGACTCGAATGTCCAGCGCATGCAGGAATGGGCCGGCAAGGGACTGTTCGTCGTGGCGATCGATGCCCACCTGCACGGTGAACGCAGGGTCCCAGGCCTCGGGCCCCAGGGCAAGAACCTCGGCGCCCTCGGTACCGACTATGCCATCTGGCTGCACCAATCGTCCGTGTCGCACACCGCCCGCGATGTCTCCAAGGTTATCGATGCTCTGTCGGCACGCTCCGACGTCGATCTGTCGCGCATCGGCGTTGCAGGAATCTCGATGGGTTCGAGCACCTGCATGGTCCTCGCCTGGAAGGAGCCGCGGATTTCCGTCATCGTCGGCATGATCGGCGCCGTCGATTTCTGGTACGACGTCACCAAGACGCCGCCGGGCAAAGAGCAGGACGCCAAGCGCGACGCGTTGAGCCCGCGCGTCCGCCAATTGGTCAGCTCGATCGATCCGCTGGATCGGAAGGCGGCCATCGCTCCGAAAGCTCTTTTCCTGGCCAATGGCGCCAAGGATCAGATCGACATTGAGTCGATCAAGAAATTCGTCAAGGATCTGCAGCCGAGTTACAAGGAGCATCCCGATCGCTTGATGTTGCTGGAAGAACCGAAGACGGGACATTCAGTGACGGAGCGCATGTGGACCGAAGGGGCGACCTGGCTGGTGCGGCATCTCGTGGAAAAGTCGATTCGACTACCTGCGTCGCCGCGGTGAGTCAGTATTAAGAAAAAAGGGGCTGTCATGTTCAATCGACTTCTTGCGTTCGTCTTGACCCTTCCGTTCGCCGCGGCGGTTTTCGCAGGTGATCCGGCGTTGCCGCCTGCGAAGCTTGATCCGGTGCCGAAGCCGCTCAAGTCTGATCGGTCGGTCAAAGTCGATTACGACATTGTCTACGTGCTGGCGCCTCGCTTCGTCACGGGGAAAGATGGCAAACAACGGCCCTCGGCCTGGCCCGAAATCGGGCACCCGACCAACATCAATGCCGGCTACGACCTGATGCTGCTGCATCCGGACGGCAGCGAGGAAGTACTCGTCGCTGGCGGCGAGGGCTCGATTGCCGACCCGTACGTGTCGTTCGATGCTGAGTGGGTCTATTACGCTTACTTCTACCTTGGCAAGCTCGGCACCGGCTCGGATATCTACAAGATTCACGTCAAGAGCAAGAAGGTCATACGGCTAACGCATCAGGAATCGACACCGAACACCGGTTGTGACGCGTTCGTCAAGCAGAACGAGGTTAAACCTGGTCCAATCGGCCGTGGGGTCTGGAACCTGGGCCCGTGTCCACTGCCCGGTGGCCGGCTTGCTTTCACCAGCACGCGCGATCAGGTCCGCGTGCCGCGCGGCTATCCGCGTCTCGCCCATCAACTCCACGTCATGGATGAGGACGGCAAGAACATCGACAAGATCGGTCATATCAACATCGGCAGCGCCTTGCATCCGGTCGTTCTCAAGGACGGCCGCATCATGTTCAGCTCGCTCGAATCGCAGGGCATTCACGGCAGCATTGCCTGGGGCATCTGGGGGATACATCCCGATGGCACTAACTGGGAACCGATTATCAGCGCCCTCTACGGCACCGGCGGCGCGGACGACGGGTTCCACTTTCAGACCCAGCTCTCCGACGCCAGTCTCGTCATCGAGCTTTACTACAACCAGAACACGATGGGCTTCGGCACCTATGTCAAACTGCCGCCGCGCGCTCCCGAGGGAGTGCCGCAATTTGGCCCCGCCTACAATCCGTCGGTCGTGACGAAGGAGCACGGCTGGGAGGTTCCGAAACTGTTCATGCGCGGTCGCGGCAGTCTGCGCATGCCGTTTCAGCCGTATGGCCTGGAGGTGATGACCCGCTTCACGCACGGCAGCGACTTCCCGGCGCCTCTGTCCGACACCAAGGACCCCACTTCGGTGCGTGTCGGCAAATTCACCCATCCATCCGGTGCTCCGGACAATCATCTGCTAACTGTCTGGTCCCCCGGCTCGATGCCGTCGGCCAATCGCGGGTCGGTCAAATACGACGACGTGCTGGATGCCGGCATCTATCTCATCAAGGGAGGCAAGGCGGTGATGGAGCCGGGTCAGATGCTCGTGATCAAGAACGATCCGAAGTACAACGAGCAATGGCCGCGCGCGTTGGTCCCATACAAGCGCATCTACGGCGTGGACGAGCCGGCTCGCTTGCCGACTCTGCGCAACGACGGCAAAGCGTCCAAACATCTGCCGGAAGGGACGCCGTTCGGTCTGGTCGGATCGTCGAGTTTGTACAAGCGCGAATCGTTCCCGCGCGGCAAGCTGTTGCCTGGCAACGTCACGGCGACGGGCGATCCGTACGCGGCGTTTTCGCACAGCATGTCGAGTCCCTACAATTGGGGCGGTCAGGGCGCCGACGCCGGGCTGTACGAAAACAGTGAGATTCACGCCATTCGTATCCTTGCGATGGAACCGGCCACTGCTCCCGTTCACGGCCGCTTTTACAACCATGCCTGGGAGCGGCTGCGCATTCTTGGCGAGATCCCGGTGCGGCATTTCTCAACGAGCCCCGACCGTAAGGGAGGGCTTTCTCAACCGCTCGACCCCGACGGCAATCCCGACACCAGCTTCCTCGCGAGAATTCCGGCGGATGTCGCGTTCACGTTTCAGACCATCGACAAAAACGGGATGGTCTTGAACATGGCCCAGACCTGGCACCAGCTCCGGCCCGGCGAAATCCGCAATAACTGCGGCGGCTGTCACGCCCACAGTCAGCAGCCGACGCTGTTCGAGAAAACCGCTGCTGCCAAAGGCGATTACCAGATTTTCGATCTCACCAAGAGCACGCCCTTGCTGACCGCCAAGCAGAACGACCAGTCGAAACTTCAATGGGACGTCAAGAACGAAGTTGGTCTGACTTATGCCACCGTAGTCAAGGACGTCGAGTATCACCGCGATATCAAGCCGATCTTCCAGCGTAGTTGCGTCGCTTGCCACACCGCGGCCGGCGACAAGAAGCCGGCAGGAAATCTCAACCTCGACGACGACAAACTCGTCGAAGGGCCACGCTGGGACCTCGGCAACGCAGGCCCGGTCCCCGCGACCTTCAACACTCTCGCCGGTAACTACATCGGTGTCACCAAGTATGTGCGCGGCTTTCAGTCTCGCCGCAGCCCGCTCATCTGGAAAATCTACGGCCAGCGGCTCGACGGCCTGCCCAAGGAGCCGCTTAAGGGACGCGAAGCCGAGCACAAGCGCATCCTCTCCCAGGGCGATTTCACCGGCAGCGTCATGCCGCCCCCCGATGCGGTCAAGGCAGGCAAGGTTGCCGCGCTGACCGATGAGGACCGGCGCACCATCGTCCGCTGGATCGACCTCGGCTGCCCGGTGGACAAAACGTTCGATCCCAAGAATCCGCAAGACCGCGGCAGCGGCTGGATGTTCGACGACCAACGTCCGACGCTGACCGTCACCGATCCCGCTCCCGGAGCGAACGTTGATCTGACACGTATCCTCGTCGGCATGACCGATTACGGCACGGGCTTGGATATGAAGAGTTTCCAGGTCCTTGCCGACTTCCCCATAGACGATATTGCCGCGGGCGAAAACCTTGCGAAGAAGTTCCGGCCAAAGTCCGACGGTGTCTGGGAGTTCGCGCTGACCACGCCGCTCGCTAAACTCGCCAAGGGCCAACTGATCGTGTCGATCCGAGATCGCCAGGGAAACACGAGCCGGATTGAGCGAACGTTCTCTGTGGGCAGACCGTAAGATCCGTTTTTTTGCAGTCGAGGAACCTACCATGCACACATTCTTGTCGAGCACCACTGCTCTCGCGTGTCTTTTGTTGTGCTTGCAAGTCGGCAATGCCCACGGCTCGGGTAATACCGAGCTGGGCAAACTCGCCGCCGGCATGAAGCCTGGCTCTTGGGCGGAGTTGAAGACCGACGGCTACACGGCCGAATTGCTCAAGGCGCAGAATCATCACATCCTTGAATACACCGGCGCTGCCGCGTGGGACCCGACCTCCGAGCAGTTGCTGTTTGTCGGTCAAGGGCACTATTCGGCATTGAAGTTCATAGCGTTCTCTGCCAAAGCAAACGGCTGGCAGCTGGGCGAGACGCCTTCGTGGTGGAAGGGGGACCCGATGACGGGCAAAGGACCGATCGGGCATGCCTATTACAACAACACCATCGATCCGATCACGGGAGTTTTCTTCCACCATCAAAGCGCCACGCGCCTCGTGCATCGCTACGACATCGCTAAGAAGGAATGGACCACGCTGCCGGAGATCAAGGACGCACCCACCGGTCATGGCACGGCCATCGTGTACTTTCCGGAGAGGAAGGAGTTAGTGAGGGTGCTGGGCGGATCGGTGCATGTCTTTAGCGAAGAGAAGAACGCCTGGACAAGGCGGCCCGACAAACTGGCGATGGGGCCGTATCACAATGTCTCCCAATATAGCGCCACGCAAAAGCTGATTCTTTTTGGCGGCGGGAATGGCAGCAAGGACCTGTACAAGCTCGATGCCGAGGGAAAGATCACGCCTCTGCCGCCGGCGCCGTTCGAAGTCGGCATCAACACCGCCGTGGTCACTTCCGATCCCGTTTCGGGCGAGTTTCTCATCCTGCACAAGGACGACCGCTTCTACTCCTTGAATGCCGCCACCGCGACCTGGAAAGACCTCGGCGTCAAAGGCATGCCGTTCCAGATGAAAGGCAGCTCCTTCGACGTTGTCGCCACGCCACTTTCCAACCATGGCGTGACTCTTTTCTTCACTGGGGAACGCAAGGGCCTCAAGATTTGTTTGTACAAGCACGGGAACTGACGCATTGAAAAGACCGCAGCGGGTTGGGCGGCCGGCCGAAGTTCTTTCTCGACAACCAGCCGCCATCGCGGAGCTACTGTAGAACAACCTGAGCCAAACCTACCTGAAAGGACCGAACCATGCTCACCATCTTCAGCGGGCGCCGCCAGCCCTTAACCGAAGGGATGTCACGCCGCGATTTCCTGCGCATCGGCACGCTCGGTATCGGCGGCCTGAGCCTGTCCCATCTGCTTCGGCTCAAGGCACAGGGCGCGCAGCAGACCAGGTCCTCCCAGAAGTCCGTGATCATGATCTACCTGTGCGGCGCCCCTTCCCATCTCGACATGTACGACATGAAGCCGGAGGCGCCGGTGGAATACCGCGGTGAGTTCAGGCCGATCCAATCCAACGTCCCCGGCATGGACATTTGCGAGCTGATGCCGCTGCAGGCGCGAATTGCCGACAAGCTGGCCATCATTCGCAACCTGCGGGCCCTCGCCACCGATACTCACATGCCCGAGGAGCTGTTGAGCGGTTTTCCTTATGGTCCAGAAGGCGGCCCGGCCAGTGTGAGACCAGGGCATCGGCCGACCTTTGGTTCGGTGGTCAGCAGGCTCCATCCAAGCAGCGGCGCCAACCTTCCGCCCTACGTCACGCTGGACATGGGACGGATGCCGCACGGATACGTGAGGCCACATTCCCTTGAACCAGCCTTTCTGGGGCGCGCCCATCAACCTTTCGACCCCAGCGCGCCGGGCGGAGTGGCCGACCTCGGGTTGGCTGATGGCATGACGCTCGAACGATTGGCAGACCGCAGGAATTTGCTGGGCGCCTTCGACAACCTCCGCCGCGATCTCGAGTACGCGCCGGGCGCTTTTGCCGGGATGGATGCGTTCAACGCACAGGCGCTGGACATCATCAGTTCGCCGCGTGTTCGTGACGCCTTCGATGTCAGCAAGGAGCCAGAGAGGGTGCGGGCGCAATACGGAACGCACTCCCGTTTTCTGCAAGCCCGACGTCTTGTTGAAGCGGGTGTCAAGGTGGTCACCGTCCTGGCCCCAGGTTACTGGGATACGCACTCGAACAACTTCAACTCACTGCGGCAAATGCTGCCGGCGCTCGACCGGGCCATATTTGCTCTGGTGAACGACCTGCATCAGCGCGGTCTGGATCAGGATGTGGCGGTCGTGATCTGGGGAGAATACGGCCGTACGCCGAGGATCAACGGCAACGCCGGGCGCGACCACTGGCCGCAGGCCACGTTCGCGCTGGTGGCGGGGGGCGGATTCAGGATGGGCCAGGTCATCGGCGCCACGTCGTCCCGCGCGGAACGGCCGGTCGGTGAATCGTACATCCCCCAGAATCTGTTGGCCACCATCTACCGGGAAGTGTTCGGCATCGATCCGGCGACCACTTTGCCGGACCACAGCGGCCGACCAGTGTATCTCCTGGACGAGCGCGAGTCGATCAGAGAGCTGGTTTGCTAAAGGGGATTCCGCTTGGGTGCACCTGGCTTCATCAACGCGACGGCTACTGGCCACTTGGCGTGGGATAATCCAAGATCGCTTTCCTCCCCCACCGTATTGGGCAACTCACGCCCAGCTCGCGTTAGGAGAACGAAACCATGAACCGCATTGCTTCGCGCAAATGGCTGCTAATGCCTGCCCTCTTATTGGCTGGCTCGGTGTCGCTCGCCCCGTTCTACGTAACACCCGCCGGGGAGCCGAAGGGATCTCCTGCGGATGGCGTGCAGTCCGAGGCGATCGTGCGCAAACGCTACGCCATGGACCCACCGCATTTCTCGAAAGACCCTGCCGTCAAGATCGACTACGACATCGTGTACGTTCGCGCGCCGCGTAATGCGTTTGTTTTTCCCGACGTCGGCACGCCGACTCTCGTGGAACCCGGCGCGGAGTTGATGCTCCTGCACCCGGACGGCAGCGAGGAATTGCTGGTCCAGGGAGGCAAGCGTGGCTCCGTCGCCGACCCGTTCGTCTCGTTTGACGGTAAGTCGGTGTACTACACGTTCTTCTACGCCGGCCATGGCGCCGATATCTACAAGATCCATGTGCCGACGCGGAAAATCGTACGGTTGACGCACGATGGCGGCCAGCCGGCGCCGGGCACGCGCGGTGCCAGCTATGCGGGGCACCAGGATTCGCAGGTTCACTTGATGACCATGATGGGGCATCATCCGAAGGTCCGCGACGTGATCTTCAACACTGGTCCCTGTCCGGCGCCGGGCGGCAAGGTCGTGTTCACGAGCAATCGCCACGGCTTTGTGCCGCGCCTCGGCAGTTTCAGTTCGCATGCGTTTCAACTGACAGTGATGGACGAGGACGGGACCAACGTCGAAACGATCGGGCACCTGAATCTCGGCGGCGCGCTGCATCCGGTGACGCTCTCCGATGGCCGAATCATGTTCAGCTCGCTGGAGAATCAGGGCGTGCGGAGTACGCTGCACTGGTCGCTCTGGACGATCCGCGCGGACGGAACGAATTGGGATCCGCTGGTAAGCGACTTCGGTTGGGGATTGCCGTCCTCGTTCCATTTTCAGACGCAACGCAGCGATGGCCGTGCCGTGGCGGAGTTCTATTACAACGTCAACCAGGCAGGGTTCGGCACATACGCCCAGTTTCCTGTGGCCGCTCCGAAGGGAACGCCGTTCTTCGGCCCAGGCGATCCCGATTCACCGCGCAATCAGCCGTTGCGAATGTTCGCGGGGGGCGTCAAGGCGTTTCAACTCCCCTTCAGCCCATATGGTCTTGATATGTTGACGCCGTTCGCCAACGATGACGACAACCCGAGCCCGCGTGCGGACTCCAAGGACCCGAAGTCGCCGAAAGTCGGCCGAGTCACCCATCCCTGCGGAGCGCCGGACAACCACGTGCTGACGGTATGGGCCCCCGACCTCGATGTGAGTCGCGATGGCATCACCGGCGGAGTCCGGCGCGTGGCGAGTGATACCGGCATCTATCTGATCAAGGCCGGAGGGCCGGTCTACGAGCCGGGCCAGATGTTGCTGATCAAGAACGATCCGAAGTACCATGAGCAATGGCCGCGGCCGCTGGTGCCCTACAAGCGCATCCACAGCATCGACGAACCGAAAAGCCAACCGCTGGTAGTCAACGACGGCAATCAGTCGCCTCATCTACCTGAAGGCACGCCATTCGGTCTGATCGGCACTTCGAGCCTGTACAAGCGCGAGAGTGCCACGGCAGGCATCGTGCCGGAAAGCAGCGTGACGGCCGTCGCTCCGACCAAGCCGGGGCGATACGGCCGCAACCTGCGCGGCTGGGTTGATCAAGGTGCCGACGCCGGCATCTATGAGAACAGCGACATCCACGCCATCCGCATCGTCCTGCAGGAGCCGAACGTCCGCGAAGACCAGTGGCGTTTCTTCAACCATGCCCATGAACGGATGCGCATCCTTGGCGAGATTCCCGTGCGGCATTTCAATAACAGCAAACAGCCCCGCGATCCGGACGGCAACCCGGATACCAGCTTCCTGGCCAAGATCCCCGCCGACCACTCGTTCACGTTCCAGACCTTGGACAAACATGGTTTGGTGCTCAACATGGCCCAGACCTGGCATCAGGTCCGCCCCGGTGAAGTTCGCAACAACTGCGGCGGCTGTCACGCCCACAGCCAGAAGCCGACGCTCTTCGAACACACTGCGGCAGCCAAACCGGATTACAAAGTTTTCGACCTGACCAACGCGACGCCGCTCATCACGGCCAAGTCTCACGACCAGTCGGGCAAGCAATGGGACGTCAAGGATGAAACCGGCCTGCGTTTCGAGAAACGGATCAAGGACGTTGAATACTGGCGCGATGTGCGTCCCATCCTGCAACGAAGCTGTGCTGCCTGCCACAGCAAGGATGCCAAGGAACCCGCCGGTGGGTTGGTGCTCGACGACGACGAGAAGGTTGCCGGCGACAATGATCGGCACCCGCGCGGCATGCCCCGAACCTACAGAGATCTGGCGCTGAACCCACGCTACGTCAAAGAGCTGCAAGCGCGCGCGAGCATGCTGACGTGGCGGCTTTTCGGCAAGCGCATGGACGGCCATGCCGACAATGCGCCGTATTATTCCAGCGGCAAGACTCCAGCCAGGCCGTTGAAGCTAACCACGATGCCGCCTGCGGAGGCCGTCGCCGGCACATACGTCGGTCCGGATGGCAAGAAGATCAAGGTGGCGCCCTTGTCCGAAGAAGACCGCCGGACCTTGGTCCGCTGGATCGACCTGGGCTGCTCGATCGACCTGCGTTTCGATCCCCAACGTTCCGACCCACGCACGAGCCCGTTTGCCGACCGCACGCTGCCGACCCTGACAGTCACCCTCCCGCGTGCCGGTGTCAACAAGGAGCCCTTGTCACGCATCGTGATCGGCATGGCGGACGCCGCCAGCGGTCTAGACCTGTCCAGCTTCAGCGTGCTCGCCGACTTCACGATCGACGGCCAGACGGCAGGCCGAGAGCTGGCATCCAATTTCCGACCGACCTCGCCCGGTGTGTGGGAGATGCGCCTGAAGGCGCCGATCGCCACCTTGACGGGGCGCAAGCTTATGATCCAGGTCGCCGATCAGGATCGCAATGTAACAAAGATCGAACGAACTTTTTCAGTCCGTTGAACAGTACGCGCTGGGACCGCCCAGTGATCCATCATGAATTGACACAAAGGAACCATCGTGCGAAAACTCAAAGTAATCTTCACAGCAGCTTGCTTGGCCGCCGCGGCGTGGTCGGTTACGCCCGTGCGAACTGGAGCGGGCGGCATCAACAGCGCGGCGTTCGACAAGCTCCACAAAGAGCTTTCCTCCGCCAAGGAGCCTTGGCGGAATCTTCCCTGGCAGCTTTCGCTCGTGCAGGCTTGCAGCGAAGCGGCCAAGGAGAACAAACCAGTCTACATGCTGTGCCGCAGCGGACACCCGCTTGGGTGCGTCTGAAACAACGGCATTGCCGACCGTGCGTCGGCGTTTCAGGATGCGGAGGTCGTCAAACTCCTGAGCACCCGTTTCGTGCCGGTGGCCGTGGATCAGCATGTTTTTCGGCAACGCAAAGACGCGGAGGGGGAGTTGTTTGCCAAGGTGCTCAAGCAGGCCGGGCGCGGCACGGACGGCTACTCTCAAGGCGTATATCTCTTTACCGCCGAGGGAAAGCTGCTCGGTTTCAGCAACACCGCCGACGCCAAGCAGGTGAAGAATCTGCTCGACAACGCATTGAAGAAATTCGATCCGTCCGCACCGGCCCCCAAGTTGGCCGAAGCGAAAGTTGGCGACGTTCTGCCCCCTCCCCCTGAGGGTGGCCTCATCCTCGACGTCAACGCGAAAATGCTTGGCGGGTACGCTCCGGACGATCCGCGCGGCCAGCGTTATCTCAAGTCAATTGGACGCGATCATCTGTGGCTCCGCAAGGATGAAGCCGACGCCCTTGCCAAGGGACGGTTGCTGGACACCGTCAAAGAGCGGCTCGTGCGCTATCATCTCATCGATAACACGCGCGGCGAACCGCCGATGTGGAGCACGGCGGAGATCAAGAAGCTGGAACTTACTCTGCGCGATGGACGCCTGACGGGGACCGTTCACCTGGAAACCAAATCCGGAGACCGCGGTTATCAAGCGGAGTTCCTGGGTTTTCTGGAAGCAAAAGATGGCAAATTGACCCGTTTCGATCTGCTCGCCAAAGGCGAATTCTGGGGCGAAGGGAACTTTACCAGAGGAGCTCCGAAAGGGAGATTTCCGCTGGCGATCGCCTTCAGCCTGACGGACATCCAGCGTGGAACCAGCAAGGTGCCGCCGCAAGGGGCACGCGGGAATTTGAAAGGGTACTTGAAGTAAGGCCACGGACGCATGGTGCCTGCTGGAACCCACTATTTCGAAATGAAAAATGTGTCTGGACCGGCCCGCACACCGTTTCTCGATCATGCAGAGAGCGTGCTATGCGCTGTCGGGTTTCCCCGGTCACGATAGGCGACGATTGGGGCCAGCGTACGGGAGACGTTATGCGTCCACTGTTTTTTTCAACAACCGTGGCCGGCATTTTTTGGTGCGCCGGCGCATTTCACGCTCAAGCGCAGAAAACTCTGCCGCCTGCTGAGCTTGCGGAGTTCTTTCAACCGCCGGAGAAGTACAGCAACGACCTCGGCGCATACCGCTCGCCGCTGAAGTTCAACGATGGCTCTCCCGTCAAGACCGCGCAGGATTGGCAGCGTCGGCGAACCGAGATTCTCGACACCTGGCACAAGGCCATGGGGCCGTGGCCGGCGCTCATCGACAATCCGCAGGTCGAAACCGTCAAGGTCACGCGCCGCGAGAACGTCACGCAACATCAGCTTCGGCTCGGCATCGCGCTCGACGGCGAAATGGTCGACGCGTTTTTGCTCGTGCCGGGCGGCAAAGGGCCGTTTCCCGCCGTCGTCGTAGTCTACTACGATGCACAGACCGGCGTGAGCCTCGGGACCAAGAATCGCGACTATGGCTGGCACCTCGCCAAACGCGGCTTCATCGTGCTCTCACTTGGCAGGCCGACCGCTGGCGTCAATCTCGACGACGCCAACAAAGCCAAGGGAACCTCGTATCTCGGCCCCGCGGGCAAGGCCGTCCGCGTCGAACCCCTTTCCGCCCTTGCTTACCTCGCGGCCAACGCCCATGCCTGGCTGGCGCGCCGCGCCGATGTGGTCGCGGCGCGCATCGGCATTGTCGGCCATTCCTTCGGCGGTAAGTGGGCGCTGTTCGCGTCGTGCCTTTATGAACGCTTCGCCTGTGCCGTCTGGTCCGATCCCGGCATCGTCTTCGATGAACGCAATCGCCGCAAGGAGAACCCCGGCGGCAGCGTCAACTACTGGGACGTCTGGTATCTCGGCTTCGAGCTGGGCGACATCGCTGACCCGAAGAACCCTGGGCCCTTTCGCAAGCTGCCGAGCGAGGGCCAGGCCCGCACGGGCGCCTACAAGAAGCTGGTCGAAGCCGGCCACGACCTGGTCGAATTGCACGCCTTGATGGCGCCGCGGCCCTTCCTTGTCTCCGGCGGCACTGCGGACATGCCCGAACGCTGGCCGGCGCTAAACCACGCCATCGCCGTCAACCGCTTGCTCAGCTACGAAAACCGCGCGGCCATGACCAATCGCAGGGAGCACGGGCCCTCCGAGAAGGACAACGAACAAGTCTTTCGCTTCTTCGAGTGGTGGTTGAAAGACCGTCTCGATCCTGCGCCGGCGCTCAAGAAGCCGTTCTCGGAAAAGGCGGCGTTGCCCGAACACTGGGACTACATCCCTGCGATGAAGAAAGTCGCCGCCAGGTTTCGCGGCAATGAAGGCGTCGTCCTTCACGTCGGCGGCTCGATGACAATTGCCAACCCTTACAGCACCTGGGCGCGCAACGGCAAGGGCAAGACGCTCGACGACCTCGCCATCCTCAAGTGGATGCACACCGATACCAAGGACAAGCTCGACGGCTGGTGGCTGTGTCGCACCGAAGTCGTCAACTATCGCGCTTACACCGCCGAGAGCGGGCTCAAGTCCGCCATGCTCTTCACCGGCGGCAAGCGAGGCTTGCCCACCCTGGAGAAGATGCTCGACGACTTTCAGCCGCGCATGGTCACGATCGAGTGCGGCATCTACGACGTCGAGGACAGTGTCGCGCTCGACGACTATCGCAAGAACATGGCCAAGGCGCTCGATCTCATCTTGGACCGCGGCGCGATTCCCGTGCTCAATACGATCCCACCCTTCAAGGCTCAGCTCGAACGCACCAAAGAATTCAACGAGGCCCTGCGCGCCCTGGCGAAGGAGCGCAGCACGCCCGTCATCGACCTGGAGCGCGAAATCCTCACGCGCCGTCCGGACGATTGGTACGGCACGCTCATGGACCGCATTCATCTGACTGCGAGCCAAAAAGGCGGCAATCCCGCCGCGGAACCGACCGCCGAGAACCTGAAGAAGAGCGGCTACCATTTGCGGGGCTGGCTGACGGTCAGGAAGATCGCGGAGATCAAACGCAGCGTGCTGGATTGAGGCGATCGCAAGTTATTCCTATCTTCGTGCGCGGAGTCAAGCATGCCAAAATACATTCTCGGGACAACAATCCTGGCACTGGCAATAGCCGCGACCACGACCGCGCAGGATGCCGTCCCCGGCATCCGCACCAAGCAGCGTTTGACGATCCTCAACGCCAACGACGGCCATGTTCATGCGTTCCGCGACAAGAACGCCAAGAAGACTCCTGACTCGATCACCGTGATCCACCTCGGGCCGGACCACCCGCCGATCGTCAAGACGGTGTACGGCACCGTACCCAACACCATCTCCGGCCCTCCCTACATGGCAATGACCGGCGATGGCCGCTACGGCTTCGTCACCTCGCGCAAGAGCAAGGACGATCCCGAAGCCCCCGAACTCATCAGCGTGATCGATCTCGCCTCCGACGACTTGAAGGTCGTGCAGACCGTCAAGTTGCCCGATCCTCGCATGGCGGTCATGCATCCCGACGGCAAGCGCCTCCTCATCCCGTACGACACCGGCATCCGCGTCTTCGAAATGCACGACGGCCAGCTCACTCTGGTCAAGGACAACCCGACCGATTTCCGCGTCTTCAATATTGACATCAGCCCCCGCGGCGACCGCGTCGTCGGCAATGGCTACAAGGAGAAAGGCGGCAAGCTGACTGTCCACGCCTTCAGTTACAAAGGTGGCGTCATCAGCTATCAAAGCGAGTTGAAGATCAAACCTGGTTTGCCCGACTGGGACGGCCCCTATGCCATGCGCTTCACTCCCGACGGCAAACGCGTGGTCATCCCCAACGGCTTCCACAACGGCAGCCGCGGCGTCCTGGCGCCGGTGTTCATCGCCGATTTCACGCTCGAAACGCCCACCGTGACCGAATCGGTGCCCCAGGTCGCCGACGGCATCGAAGGAGTCGCCATTCATCCCAGCGGCAAGTTCGCCGTCCTCAGTTGCCTGGAG
Organism: Gemmataceae bacterium; assembly: GCA_009692065.1. Taxonomy (GTDB): domain Bacteria; phylum Planctomycetota; class Planctomycetia; order Gemmatales; family Gemmataceae; genus SIAQ01. Next base: position 764 of record SHZY01000071.1, on the reverse strand, counting down.
GACAGCCCGCGCGTCGTGAATCAAGCCTACAGCCACCTCGCCGTCATCGATTTGAGCAGCAAGCCGGCGCGGTTGCTCTATCACCTCGATGTCGAGAGCTTGCCGGAAGGCATGGAGTTCTCGCCCGACGGCACCCAGTTGTTTGTGGGCCTGACCTACGCCCATCGCATCGCGGTCTTCGACGTGGATGGCTTTCGCCTGAAACGCAGTCCGTTCGTCCTGCGCGTCGGGCATGGGCCCTGTTCGATGGCCATTGGGGCGAGGTTTTCGAAGTGAAACAATCTCACGCAAAGGCGCAATGGAAGAGTGAAAAGGGACGACTCCTCGTGCATTTCTTTGCGACTTTGCGTGAGGTTATTTACGAAAAGTCCACTCGGCCACGGCGCCAAAGGGGTGTTCTTGGTATACGAGAAGGAATGCCTGGTACAGCGGCCTCGCTGGCCTATCCGACGGCTACCATATCCCAAGTTTTTGACCCTCGTTAACGACATCCTGGGCGAACCTATCAAAGCTGCCCCACCCGTCAAGGATCATCTCTGGCGAGAACACATTTTTGTATGCCGTATGGTCAAAAAACTCGGCCGCGCTCGAAAACAAGCAGAGAACGGGCTGTCGCGTGTGGTCAAAATAGTCAGCCGATCGGTAACTGCTGAATAAGATGGCACTTGAGGCGACTCGCACCAGCTCCATCTCGGCCGATTCAATCGCGATCCGACAACGCCAGGGTCGGCGAAACCGCCATTCGGGTGCAACATGAACTTCGT
>SHZY01000245.1 GCA_009692065.1 Gemmataceae bacterium | reverse complement strand
ACCTGCGGCCCTCCTGGCGGTTCGGGATCCCCTTCTTCAGGGCTATCCTCCTACCGCCACCGAGGGCTGGCCATAGGTGCTACACTTTTCAACCGACCGACCACCGGTCACCGACCGGCTGCCGCACTATTCGACCGACGTTTACAGCGCGGCGAGAACGCCTTCCAGTCGAAGGTCGACGACGCGTTCGGTCCGCATCAGCTCAAGGACAAACCCTTGGTGGGAGCGGTGACGTACATGCCACGGTTGGCGAGCGGCCCTGTGCTGACAACCAATTTTGACGGCGTGCTCGAAGCAGTATTTGCCGGGGCGAGCACGCCGTTCGAGGATGTCATCCTCGGCATGAAGCTCGACAAGATTCGCGAGGCATTTCATCTCAAGCGCCACGTGTTGCTGAAGCTTCACGGCGATGCCGCGGACCGCACCGACCGTGTGTTCACACTTGGCGATTACCAAAAGAACTACGGTGATATGAACGATGAACACCGACATCCGCTCCGGGTAGTGCTGGAATTCGCCATGCATGGTCCTCTCTTGTTTCTTGGCTGCAGTTTGAAGCAAGACCGTACGATGCGCGTGCTGGAGACGCTGGCCAGCGACAAGAAAGCAGTTCTCAAGCACTACGCCGTTTTGGAGCAGCCAGCGACCGCTGCCGACCTTGCAGATCGGCAGCGGTATTTCACGGAGCTGGGTGTGTGGCCAATATGGTACCTGAATGGTAGCGCCAATCTTCAACAACTTCACGCGAATCGTGTCACACTGCGCGTGGGCCATTTCCGTTTCCTTCAGGCCGAACTGACGCAGCGCGCGCATCACGACGTACGCCACCGTGGACAAGCACAGCCGCACTTGATTCGCCCGCATCGTTTGGCAACTGACGCGGTCGGCAAACAAGTAGAGTTTCTTTTCCTTGATGCGATTTTCCATATTGCCCCGAGCACAGTACTCTTGCTCGTACAACGTCTTGGCGTCGAACGCCTCCGCACTCAGCGACGTGACCACGAAGCGTGGATTTTCTCCCTTGGCCAAATGCTCGGCCTTGCCGACCACGCGACGTTCCCGGCTCCACGTCTTCTGGGTCTTATAAGTAAAATCCTTGAACACCCGCGACGGCTCTTTCGTCGCTTCGAACTGCGTCTTGGCTTAATGCATTTCGCCGTTCAAAATCCGCTTCAAACACGCGTTTTTCGCGAGGCCGAAGAGGAAATCGACCCGCTCGTCTTCGCACCAACGCATCAAAGACTCGGGGCAAAAACCGCTGTCGCCACGCACGAGGAATTGCACGTTCGGCCAATGCTGCCGCAGATACGCCACGATGCGTTTCAGGTGTTTGAGCAGGCCGACCGGTTCATCGAGGTTGGATGGCCGCAACAACGCCAACAGCGGATGATCGCCGCAGAAGATGTACAAGGGCGGATAGCAATGCTCGTCGTAGTAGCCGTGGAAGAAACGGCCGAGCTGATGGTCGTGCAAGGCAAAGTTGGTGGCGTCCACATCCAAGACGATGCGTGTCGGCGGCACGGCGTACTGCTGCACGAAAACCTGCACAAGAAACTGCTGCATGGCGTCGAGGTGAGCGACGATCTTTTTGTAACGGCTGTCGGCATTGGCGCGGACCGGAGTGAGTTCGAGCCGGTTGAGGGTGCTTTTGCCGCTCAGGGCTTTGCCTTGATCCCGGGCGAGACGCTGGTTGCCGAGCGGATCTTTCTTACCGACCAGGACGGCCAGCAGTGGATCATTGCGAAGTTGATCGTGGTCGTTGAGAAGGAAGTACTCAATGCGTTTGCTGCGAAGTGCGCCGAATCGCACCACCGTCTGCATTTCGCAGATCGATCGGCACGGATACGGCGAGGTCAATCTCATCGATCAGAATCGACTTGGGCATCAGCTCTCCTTTTCTTTTTTGGTGATGGAAGCCGCCTCTCGCACGCGGAGTGAAATAGGCGACGGCTCGCGAATTGCTCTTACAAACGTTTCAGCCACTCTTTTGATCCGAGTGGACCGAATCCCTGGATTCAAGACAGACTGAATGTGGTCGTGGCGTGGCGGCGTTCACAGGTATCTGACGCCGGTCGGACACTTCGGGCCGCGGCGAGAGATGACGCCGCGGCGCCCGAGACGTCGGCCTCGTTGCGGCGGACTCGTCGTTGAGCTGAAGCCGCGCCGCTGGATTGTTTCCAGAAATTCACCCATGGCGCCGGCGACGGCGAGGTTAGATTGGGCCTGGATCTTAGGTGTTCCTTTCGAAAGTAAAGGATGAATCCCTTCGTTGGATTTCCTTCCGCACGGGTATCTCTGCGCGACATGTGATCATCAAGAAAAAATAGCCTCTTGGGCTGGTTAGCAGACCGAATGGAACGTGAGTTTGGTCAGCGGCGTCCGAATTCATGAGTTTTTTCTTGATCGCGTGCATGGGGCCACGTATTCTGGAGCGATTGCTCGCACCGCGACAGAACGTCTGCCTCGGCGTGTGATCGTTTCTTGGTCGGAGACAGCCGCGTAGTCGTCTTGCATTTAGTACACGTTCCGCCCGATGTTGAAGCGAATGCGGTGCTTGCTGAAAAAGAGTCAGGGCATGTCGGCGAATGTGCCTTTTCGCAAGAAAATCAGGGGGATACTCCAGGGGTTCCGTTTGCTTGCGATTCGTCAACACCTTGGTCCCCATGAATACGAGCGATGGCGAGAGTTTCCTGAGTGCAGAAACGGGATTCGCAAAAAATTGAGGACTGCCATGGCACACTCGCCATCGATGAAGATCTCTCCGTTCGAACCCGGAACCGAACTGGAGAAAGTGATCGATCGCTTTGAGCACGCATGGCATAGTGGAATCGCTCCGGGTATCGGGGCATTCTTACCCACCCAGTACACCCCCGGCGATCCGGTCCGGGTCAAGCTCCTGCGAGAGCTGGTCAAGACAGACCTGGAATTCCGTTGGCGGCAATCTGCATCGGATCGATCATTCGCCCGTGCGTCTAGTCGTCTTGAATACTACGCCGACCTATTCCCGGAACTTTTGCAACACGGAATTGTTCCTCTCGATCTGATAACGGAAGAGTACCGCGTTCGACAACGCTGGGGGGATCACCCTGGTTATGCAGAATACCTCGCTCGATTCCCAGAGCACGCGGGTTACTTGGCGACGAGCCTGCAGAGGATTGATGCCGAGTTGGCCGTGGAGTTCTCTCGAGCCCTCCCTGCGAAGGTCGGCGGCTTGGACAATCAAGTCGCGACGCAAGACGAAAGCACGGTTTTACCGGCGAAACTCGGTGGTTCGGGCCATATTTCCGAAAGCTTGACGGCAGGTCCACCGCTTGCACTGGTGGTCGACTCGCCAGCCGGGGGAGCCTTGCCGCAGATTCCTGGGTACGAAATTCAAGAGGAACTCGGCCACGGCGGTATGGGTGTGATCTACAAGGCCAGGCAACTCTCACTCCACCGCACGGTTGCATTGAAGTTCATGTTGACGGACGGCCCCGCCTTCGCCGACCTGCGCCGGTTTCAAATTGAAGCTCAAGCAATGGCTCGCCTGGAGCACCCCAACATTGTGCAAATCCATGAGATCGGCGAACTGGACGGCCGACCATTCTTAACCATGGAATACGTCGCCGGCGGCAATTTGAAGCAGAAGACAGCCGTAGAACGCCCCACGGCGCGCCAGGCCGCCAATCTGGTAGAAACGTTAGCCCGCGCCGTACATGCCGCCCATGGACAGAAGATCCTGCATCGCGATCTCAAGCCACACAACATCTTGCTGGTTGGGGCCATCAATGCTCCGTTGGATCAGTGCGTTCCTAAGATTACCGATTTCGGCCTAGCGAAATGCGTCGATGAGTCGGCCGGCCCCACCTTGAGCGGCGCCGTGCTGGGTACACCGAATTACATGGCGCCTGAGCAAGCGGAAGGCCGCACCGCCGACATCGGCCCGCTCGCTGACGTCTACTCCCTGGGCGCAATCCTCTACGAGTTGTTGACGGGCCGCCCCCCCTTTGAAGCAGGCAACGTGCTGGACGTCATCCTCAAGGTGATCAATGACGAACCCGAGGCCCCTTCGCGAACGCAGCCGACACTGTCGCGCGATCTGGAAGCGATCTGCCTGAAGTGCTTGCAAAAGCAACCCCTTGAACGTTACCCCGACGCCGCGGCCTTGGCCGATGACCTGCGCCGGTTTCTCACGGGAAAGCCTCTCCGATATGCAGCTTCATACAAATCGACGCGCTTGTACGGATGGCGAGTGGCAGCGACAGCAGCCGTCGTCGGGCTGGTGCTCGGTCTCGTTCTGGCGTCAGGAGTCAGCGTGATCCTGATGCCTGCCACACCGCCCGCGGCGCCGGCCGATTGGCAGGAGCAAGTCGTCCAGGAGCGCGGCCGCGCTGACGACAATGCCCTACTGGCCCAGCGCCGTGCCGACTTGCTCGACCAGGAGAAAGCAGCGAATCGCGAGAACCTGGCCAAGGCACTGGCGGCGGCGGAAACCCTGCTGGAGAAAGCGGACGCCGTATTCCCTGCCCATGCGCCGCCCAAGGAAACCGGGGCCTTGCTCCAAGAGATCCTGCCGTCGATCGACAAGTTCTTGGATGTCCAGCCCCGTGATGTCAACGCTCCTCGTAGCTTGGAATTGAGCTGGCGCCGTCTCGGCGGACTCTACAAAAGGTTCGCGATGCCTCAGCAAGCGGAACAAGCTTTTCGCCACGCCATCGCACTCTCCAAGGTGCGCGCCGACGAGTTTCCCAAGGAGCCACTTTTCCGCCAAGATCTTGCAGGGCATTACCACCAGCTTGGCCTCTTGATGCGAACGCTGGACCGCTTCGAGGAAGCAGAACAAGCGTACCGCGAAGCGATCCGCCTTGGAGAAAAGTTAGTCGAGGATGACCCGGTTGACGTTTCGTATCGCCGCGAACTCGCGCGCTATTATCAGGGCCTCGGTTCTGACCTGGAGAGAGCCGGACGAGCCGGCGAGAGTGTGGTACCTTACGAACAGGCGCTGAGCCTCCTGGAAAAACTCTCGGCGGCTAATCCCGGGGATGCCGACCTTCCGAAGGCCTGGGAGAGCGTTCAGAATAGCTTGCTCGGCCATTTCAGGAGGACGGACCAATCTCGGGGAGAAGAAAAGGTGCATCGTTGGTCGGCCGAGTTTTGGGAGAAGCTCACGCTGAACAACGCCGCCATTGCCAGTTACCGCCGGAAAGCGGCTGGTCATTATCACCTACTCGGTATGCTCTTGATCAACAGTGGCCGGCCCGCAGATGCTGAAAAAGTCTACCGACAGGCGCTCGCTCACAAGGAGAAGCTGCACCAGGATTTCCCCAAGGTGTCGGATTACCAAAGCACGTTGGGCGCGACACTCAATAATCTGGCGATTCTGCTGCGCGATCG
>SHZY01000244.1 GCA_009692065.1 Gemmataceae bacterium | reverse complement strand
TGCGCAAACCGAGCTTGGAGTTCCTTAAACTGTTGTTCCAGCCTGGCGCATCCTGCGCACGGTAGCGTCCCTGCGGTGGTCATAACGCGACATGATAAGCAGTGGCCGAAAACCGGGCAAGCCGAAGCCAGCTGCCCGTGAAGGGCTACAAAAATGCGCACATTGCAACCAACGGCACGCGCAACGTATCCCATTTTATTGGGCACCCTCGATCTTGGCAGCCGTAATCGCAGTGGTGCCGATGCTGCTCGGTTACTTCAACAATTGGCTTTGGGGCATCATTATCGTACTGATTATCGGAAACCCGGTGTGGGATGGTTTTTGGAAGCACATGTGGGATGAGAAAGTTGACGAATTCCCGCCGGTAAAAGATAAGCTGCGTGATGGGTGGTCGTTCGTTTCGGGGGGGTAAATACCGTTCGTTTGGGCCCGCCTGCACGACGCGGTAAAAAGCGTCGCCGGTCACGCCGACGACAAATCCACATCCAGTTTCTGCCCCAGGGCCTCTGCCCATTTGTGCAGCGTGGCGAGGGTGGGGTTCAGCATCTTGCCGGTTTCCAGGCGGGACAGGGCCGGCGGGTCGATGCCCATTCGCTCGGCGACTTCGGCCAGCGTAAGGCCCTGGTTTTCCCGTGCAGCTTTGAATTTCGTCACCAGGCCCAAGATCGCCGCGAAGCTTTGCGTATTGATCGCGCCGGCTGGCCGCTGGTGGACCGGGTTCGCCACGTGCTGACGGCGGATGGCATTTTCTTCGGCGCGCTGCTCGGCGGTTCGTTTTGGCTTCGTTGTTGGCTTCATGCGTTCACTCCTTGGGTTCGGGAACGTCGTAGGCTGTGATCGGCCGGAGGATGAGCGGATCGGCCAAGTTCAGCACCTCGAAAACAACGGCGATGAACCGGCCCGTATCGGTATTGCCGAAAGCAATCGGGCGACCGGACGAATCGCTGACGTCGAACGTCGTCTCTTCATCGAAGAGTGCGGACTCGACCCCTTCCGGCGTCAGGCCGTGTTCGGCAATATGGGCGGTGTTGCTGGCCTCATCGTCCGGATCGTCCCAATCGATCAAGGCGTCGCGAAGATCCATGCGATTCCCTGCTTGCGATCAGATTGTAGCATAACACAATTGTGTTAGAATGCAACTCGAATACCCACTGAATCTGGGGCGCGTAACCCGTCGGCTCACGCCGCTCGGCTCGCCGCATCCACCTCAATTCGCCTCCCGCCGCTCCCGAAGATCGGCGCCAATGGGCCGGTCATCAAGCAGATGCTCGGCGAAGTACTCCCACATTCTTTGCGTGAAGTAGGGCTGGTAGGTGCCGAAGCCGTGGGCTTTGCCGGGCATGATGAGCATGTCGAAGCGCTTATTGGCCTTGATGAGGGCGTCGGCGAGTCTAATAGTTCCGCCGTGGTGGACGTTGTTGTCCATGTCGCCGTGGACTAACAGCAGCTTGCCCTTGAGGTTGCCGGCCAGCTCGGCGTTAGTAGGGACATTGATGTCCCAGCGCGTGGCGGGCTTGGTGTCTTCCTTCTTTTCTTCCTTCTTGGTCTCGTCCTTTTTCTCGGTGACTTGCTCCTCGTCGGCGAGCGGCATGCGGATGGTCTTTTGCTTGGCCGGCGGGGTCTTGGCGACATCGTCCTTGGTGGCGATCGGCACTTCTTTCATGCCGTGGTAGCGCTCGGCCCAGGTGTTGTTGTAGATGTTGTTGTCGTGATTGCCGGCGGAGGCGACGGCGACCTTGAAGAACTCGTTGTACGGCTTGACGAGCAGCGCGGCCGCGCTCATGAAACCGCCGCCGGAGTGGCCGTAGATGCCGATGCGTTCGATGTCGATCCAGGGGTGGCGGGCGGCGAGCTGTTCGATGGCGACCTTCTTGTCTTCGAGGCCGTAGTCGCGCAGGTTCCAGTAGCTGTGGTTTTGATAGGGCTTGGAGCGCAAGGGGGTACCGCCGCGGTTGCCGACTTGCACCACGATGAAGCCGAGCTGGGCGAGTTGCTGCTGCGGGCTGTTCGTCCTGAAGGAGTGGGGCGTCGATTCGGTCTGCGGGCCGGGGTAGACGTGGGCGATGATCGGGTACTTCTTGCTCGGATCGAAGTCGAACGGCTTGTAGATGTTGCCGAAGAGATCGGTCACGCCGTCGGCGGCCTTGACGACGAAAGTCTGCGGCATTTTCCAGCCGATGGCCTTGAGCTTGGAGATGTCGGTCGCTTCGAGGTCCATGATTTTCTTGCCTTGAGCGTCGCGCAGCACCGAGACGGGAGGCATATCGATGCGCGAGCAATTATCGACGACGAACTGGCGCGACGGCGAGAGCCGCGCGTCGTGGTCGGCGTTGCCCGGATCGAGGAGCGTCAGGCCGCTGCCGTCGAGGTGGACGCGGTAGAGGTGATTGTGATAAACGTTCTCGCCGGCCTCGCGGGCGTTGGCGCGGAAATAGACCTGGCGATGCTTGATGTCCATGGCGACGATGGCGCCGGCGCGGTAGGGGCCGGCGGTGATGGCGTTTTTCAGCTTGCCGGTGCGGTCGTAGAGATAGAAGTGGCCCCAGCCGGAGCGTTCGGACCACCAGATCATCTCGTCGGATTCGTCAAGGTACTTCATCGGCTGCACGGAAATGCTGGAGTTCTCGAAGCCTTCACCGATCAGACATTTCACGTCGGCCTTGGCGACATCGTAGGTGCAGAACTCGATGTTGCGGAGCAGCCGATCCATGCGCAGGAAACGCAGTTGATTGGGCACCTTGCCCCAGTGTAGATCGCTGTAGGATTCGTCTTTCCACTTGCGCTCGATCTTGACGAGTTCGCTCTTGTCGCGATTGAACACGTATAACTCGTTCTTGCGGATATGCTCGTCGCCCGGCATTGGATAGGGATATTTCAGGAGCGTGGGGCGAGGCTCGGCGATGGAATTAACGAGGTAGAGATCCTTGACGCCGCGTGAATCGCGGCGCAAGACGTAGAACGCCTTGGAATCCTTGGCCCAGGTGACAGCGGCGCGGGACTTCTTATCCTTCTCGATCTTAGCGTCGCCACCTTTTTCCCCGCCATAGTTGAGCAGCTCTTTGTCGCCCTTGTCTTTGTCTTTGCCTTTGTCCTTATCCTTGTTGATGATCTGCTGCCCGCCGAAGCCGCCGATGCCGGCGGCAAAGGTGTAGTCTTCATTGCCATCGTTGGTCAGTTGCTTGGCTTGCTCTTCCTTGCCGGCCTCGGCGACGTAGAGGTTGTGATTCTTGACGAAGGCGTAGATCGATTTATCGGGAGAGAAGTTGCGATAGTCGCCGAAGCCGCCGCCCCCTTTGCCGAAGCCTTTGCCGCCGCCCTTCTTTTGTTGCGGGTCGTCGAAGTCACTTCCATGCTGAAGTACGTGGAGTTCGTTCTGTAGAATCTGCCGTTCGTCCTCGCTCAGGATTTCGTGGGCGGCCGACTCGTCGCTCTTCTTTTCGGTGGTGCCCTTTTCCTTTTTCTGCTGGTCGAGGAGTTCCTTGTAGCGTTCCTCGCCGAGGATCTCCTTCATCCGCTTCAGTTGTTCCACGGTCATGGCGGCGAAGCCGGTGGCGGGTGGCAGTGCCTTGCCGAGCTTGGCGAGCTTGTCGGCACGCAGGTCATATTCGAATTGCCAGTTGTCGGTGACGAACTTGAGCTTGGCGCCGTCCTCGCTCAAGCTGCCGCGCGTCACGGGGAGCTGCAACGGATCGAGCGGCTTGCGCACTTCCTCGGAAAGCTGGGCGGCGAGCTTGACGCGATCGAAGAGCGGCTCCTTCTTGGCCTGGCTCGGCGTGACCTTGTACCACTGCTTGCCGGCGCTGGTGCGGTATTCGTACCAGAACGCGTCGCTCTTGCCGATCCATTGCGGCTCGACCGAGGTGCTATAGGTAAAGCTCTTGAGAAACGCATCGGAGTACTTGTTCGCCAGCTTGTAATTGGCGCGGGTGACGCGTGCCGGCGGCTGCGCCTTGGCGACGAGGCCGAATATCAGGCCCGCCATTACGAGCAGGCCCATCAAACGGACGTTTTTCGCAAGCTGCGACATGGCTGATTCCTCAAGGGGTTGCGCGCGGAAAAAGTGCTGGATGACGGTGATTTTGGCAGAGTTGGCGGGGAAGTCAAGCAAGTTTCTGACCAACGAGCACGACGGCTTCAAGACTGCATCGACGAACGGGACAAACCCGAGTTTGACGTTGCCGCTATAATTAACACATGAACCGGTCGATCTTATACCATTACACGTCCCTCGACGCCTTCCATCAAATCATCAGGGCCGGGAGAATTCGCGCCACCCACTACCGCCATTTGAGCGGAGACCCGCAAGAGCTTCAATTTGGTGTGACGGAGCTACTGACAGCAGTCAAAAAGCACCCCGTCGATGAATTGCAGCGGGAATACAAGGAGTATCTTGTCTGGTTCGTTGAACAATTCGAGACGGAAGAATTGCAGGTATACGTCGCGTCGTTCAGTGAGCAAGAGGACTCATATCATCATTGGTGCAAATACGCTCCGGATGGCGTCGCCATAGGATTCTGCCGCGAGCGCGTCGTAAGCGGCTTTCCGATCGACATCACGCGGCGGTGCGGAGGGGTAAGGGTAGACAACCCCGTTCGACCGGACCCAGGAAACCGATTTGTGCAGTGTCAGTACATGCACACGCTGGATTTGCCTGCTTTGGTTGCAAAACGGTTTTTTACACCTGGTTCGCTGCCGGCGATTTTCGCCGCGCCGATACCGGATTCGATGTTCAATCCATTACTTGCGGCGAGCGTCTACCGGACCATCTGCTCAATAAAGCGAGAAGATTTTGTTGAGGACGTGGAATGTAGATGCTTCCATCTGAATCCAGACGAGCTGGATTACCCAATCAAAACCGACGACAAGGGCCTGTCGTTTATTGAAATGCAATTCGATCCCGTCGAGTTCGTTAAGGAAGTGTGGGTTGCCCCCGATGCCTGTCATCAAACGTGCGAGCCCGTTGTTGAATCGCTCGTGGACCAGGGACTGCTGGTATGCGACGTGTTCCGCTCGCGCCGAACAGGATCACCCATGATGCCACCAAGCTCCAGCTCCCCCAATGGCCGAAGTTATTATTCCGATGCCAATAGTTATGATACCGATGACAAGAAGGGCGACGGGGGGTTCCAATAACGGAGGGCCTCCAGCGATAGCAACGAAGCTCCGAACGAGAATGCAGCAGATGCCAATGAACGCTATTCCTGCGCCGGCGAGCTGAATCCCCTTCCAGAATTTCGTAGCCGTTCACGGTCGAATACTGCCGACAGCGCGTACCAGTTGCGTTCGAGAATGGCCAACACTACGTTATGAATGGGAGTACCGGCAGGAAGCGGCTCAGGTGGTGTCGGGCAGCAGGCTCGGGCTGGGTTGATCGGCAAAG
>SHZY01000243.1 GCA_009692065.1 Gemmataceae bacterium | reverse complement strand
TCTTTGGCGCTCATCCAACGACGAAGCCAGACCTTCGAACCGTTGGCGTATCGCAGCCTCCATGCTTGCGCGTCGCATGGAGCAGGTGTATGAAACATCTGCGAAGTTGTAACACTAATTAACGGACGGCCCCTAAGGTACATGTTACTGGTCCAGCGCTAGGGGCGCAGTGCAGAGTCTCACGCAAAGGCGCAAACCAGGATCTGGACAAAACTTGAAGTCCGAAAAACGGCATTAGCTCTTTGCGCCTCTGCGTGAGATTCGGAATTCGCGCTGTCGCAAAGTGCCACATCGTGGTCGATCTTGCCGATAGAAATTGCAGCGAAACCGAGCACTTTTCGGCCTGTGCGGACGGTCGGCCTGATCGCATCTTTTGCTGTGGGACGCAAACGAAATAAATCCATCAACCCAAGTCGCGATTTTCAATTCGGTTACGTCGATCGGCCTGGCCAAGGACGGGCTTTGCGCAGGTTTGGCATCGGCATTGCTTTAATACCACACGTCACAAGAGGGCGGAAGCGAGTCCCGACCTTTTGTGGCAAGAGTCTGAACCTGCTCTCTCAGTCTCACCCCGGTACGCACGGGGCTAAAGTGGGTAGCGAGTCCCCGCTTTGCCCCGTGCAACCATCTCCAACTTCTTCGCGATGCAGCCATGTTTTTTGAGCCACTCCTTTGAGACCTGAGCAGGGGGAGGCTCTTTTTTTTGTCCGTAGTTCGTGGTCCGTAGTCCGTGGCAAATGGGGGGTAGACCATGAGTGGGTCGTGATACGACCATGGTCGCTACGGACTACGGACTACGGACGATCCACCACCAATCGCCGGGATGAAATGCACTTCGCTTGTTTCTTGCACCGCCTCCGATAGTCCGCCGCGCGCGACCTGGGTGTCGATGACGACCGCAAGGCCGGCGCGGACCTGATCGCCGTCGCAGAGCCGCGTGTTAATGCCGGGGAACTTCGCGTCGAGCGCGTCGATCACTTCGCGCAACGTCGAGCCAGTGACGTGGATCGATGCTTGATCCTTCGTGAAGGAACGGAGCAGGGCGGGGATCCAGACGGTTGGCATGCGACCTCCTACCATATAGTCCGCCGATTACGGCGGGTTCGCTGCCCCCCCGCCGTAAACGGCGGGCTATGTGGGGACAGGCGGTTTGCGTTCCCATTGCCACAGAAGCAGCGCGCCAAGCAAGGTCCCGAGCGCGCCGCCGGCGAGCCAGTGCCAGGGGATCGACTCCGTTGAGCCCGGCTCGTACAGGCCGACGCCGAGCAGGATGGCGTTGTGCAGAACGTGCAGGATCATGCCGGGCCAAAGGCTGCCGGCGCGCCAGCAGACGGCGCCGAGGATCAGCCCGAGGACCGTGCTGGGGATGAGACGTTCCAGTCCGAGCCCCGGCGTGAGAATGACGTGCGTCAGCCCGAACAGAACGGCGCTGCCGGCGATGGTCGTCAACGCGCCGGTGCGGGCCTTGAACGCGTTGAAGAGCAGGCCGCGAAAGAAGATCTCTTCCAGAATCGCGGGCACGATCACGGTGACTAGCACCCACCAGCCGATGCTGGCCCGCGCTTCGCCGAGTTGCCGCAGGACGTTGCCAAAGCGTTGCTCCAGCGCCGTCGCGTCGTGCGTCAGCGCGAGTAGCTGGAGTTGCAAGGGCCAGAGCGACGCGCCGAGCAGAACGCCGCCGAAGAGGGCCGCCGGTCGCGGGGTGGCCAGCCCAAGCCCGCTCGGCATCCGCACGCGCCCGAGGTAGACGAAGAGTGCCGGAAACAGGCCGAACAGCAGCAGATTGATGCCGACGCCGAGAAAGATGCTGACAAGCGGCGGCATTGACCCGACCCGGCGCACCAGCGCGATCAGGGCGAACTGGATAGGCACCATCAGGGCCAGGCACCAGAGCATGGCGGGAATGCTCGCCGTCGCCTGGGGTTCCTCGGGCTGGCGCACCAGGTCCGACCAGCCGCTCTGCTCGTTGTAGAGTACGCTCTCCGCTCCGAACACGCGGGCGGCCAGCGCGAGCGCCGCCAGGGCATAGAGCAGCGTCGTCAGGATCACGATCGTTGCCGTCAACGGATCGGTTCCGTCTCCAAACAGGTCCCGCGCCAGCAGGACGAGGTTGACGAGCGGCAATACGATCAGCGCCCCTTCCAGCTCCAATCCCGGTATCATCGCCAGGATGCCGGGCGTCAAAGAAGCCAGCATCAGCGGAATCAGATACGCCTGTGCTTCCTTGAAGCTGCGAGCGAAGCTGGTCAGGCACAAGAGCACCGCCGAGAAAAAGGCGGCAAACAGAATCAGCAGTGCGAACACTTGCAAGAGCAAGCCGATCGACATGCCGCCCTGGATCAGCACCGCCCCCAGACCGCTCCAGATCAAGGTGATCGTCATGCAGACGAGATTGACGATTGCTGTGAGCACAGCCACGGTCACGACGGAGATGTACTTCGCCGTCAACAACTCGAAGCGAGGGACGGGAGCCGCGACGAGGATTTCGAGGGTGCCGCGCTCGCGTTCGCCGGCGGTCAGATCGATGGCGGGATAGACGGCGCCGGTGATCGTCATCAGGATGAGGATGAGCGGCACCAGCGCAGCCAGGGGGATAATACCGTCTCCCTCAGCCGCTTTGAGCGGGATGCGCTCGAGCCCTATCATCGTAATCCAGGGTGGCACACCGGGTGGGTTAAGCCGACTCTTGAGGTCCGCCTCATTGGCGGCGGAAAGAAGCTTTTGGATATGCGACAGGGTGTCGCGGCCCGGCAACGAGTTCGGCACGAAATAGACCTGGCAAGGTAGCCAGCGCTCCGTTGTCGGCTTGAGCGATGCCTTGGCGTCGGCGAGTGGTGGAATCACGACGATCAGCTCGATCTTGCCTTTCTGCAGCGATTGTTGGAGTTCTTTCAGCCTCTCTTCCCGCTCCTGGTCATTGACGGGCTCCGGAAGATCGGGGTCGCGCATGAACTTCACTTCGGGCGTCTTTTCCGGCTTGGCGTCTTTGCTCGCGCCTCGCTGCAACGCCTTTACTCCCACACCTAGCCGATTCTTGAGGGCGAAGGCTTCCGCATCGGTCAGCACGCCGATGCGGTACGTTGTCTCCTCCTTGGATGCGTCGCGCGTCGCCAGGTAGAATTGTTGAAACGCCACGCTCATGAGCGGATAAAGCAAGAGCGGCATCGCGATCAGCGTGACGATGGTGCGCCGATCGCGCAGGATCTCACGAAGTTCTTTGCGTGCCAGCCGAAAAACCCGCCAGAGGGGCGAGTGACGAGGTGCGAGAGGCGAGCAATCGCCGGCCTGATCAGGTGTTGCAGCGGAGTTGTCCATCGCACTATCTCGCCCCTCGCCCCTCGTCACTCGTTCCCAGCGCCGGCCCGGTCTTCGACAACTTCAAGAACATATCGATCAAGTTCCCGCATCCCGTGCGTTCGCACAACTCGGCCAGCGTGCCCTCGCTGACCAGTTCGCCCAAGTGCATCAGACCGAAGCGCGTACACAGCCGTTCGGCATCGTCGAGATGATGGGTCGTCAGGATAACGGCCTTGCCTTCGCGGCGCAAGAGCTCGATGTACTCGATGATCATCTGGCTTCCCATCACGTCAAGGCCGAGCGTGGGTTCATCAAGCAGCATCACCGGCGGGCGATGGACGAGCGCGCGGGCCAGCGTGACGCGCTGCCGCTGCCCGGTGCTGAGATTGGCGCAGCGGCGATCGAGAATATCGCGCAAGCCAAGCATGTGCGTGAGCCGATCGAGCTCGCGATGAGCCTGCTCATCGGGCACGGCGTAAAGGTCAGCGAAGAACAGCAGCATCTCGCGGACGGTCAGGCCGGGATAAAGTCCGGCGTTGGCCGAGACGTAACCGACGCGGCGTTTGACTTCATCGGGATGAAGCGTTGTGCCGAAGCCGGCGATGGCCGCCTCGCCGCTGGTGGGCCGTAAGAGGCCCAGCAGCATGCGCAGCGTGGTGGTCTTGCCCGCGCCGTTGGGACCCAGGAGGCCGTAGACCTCGCCGGGTTGTACGCGGAAGGAGAGCCGCTGGACTGCGAGCAAGCTGGCGCCGCCGGGCAGCGTAAATCGTTTTGTGAGCTGGTGCACCAAGATCATGAAGGGCATCCACGCCCCGTGTTGAGCGCAGCGATTCACGGGGGTGAAGCTATTAGACCAATCCTCCTGCAAAATGCAACCTGGCCGAAATGTCATTTCGCGCGCAAGCCGGCCAGGCCAACGCGTTCATCGCATGACAAGGATGCGGCCCGCCTCGACTAACCCTGGCCGGACGTTGGCGTCTTGGCTCAGGATCACCATAAAGAAAAAGCCGCGGTGGTGTTCGATCACCACTGCGGCGTTTTCGTTGGTCCTGTGTATCATACCAGGGAGCAGGAGTCGCCCGGAGAAAGCCATGACCAAGTCGCGCCGTGCTGTCTTTCTCGACCGCGATGGCACCCTCAATGTCGATCGCGGCTACCTCATCGATCCGATGGACATGCAACTTCTGCCGAGCGTCGGCGAAGCCGTGCAGCTTCTGCAAGCGGCGGGATTTGTCTGCGTGGTGGTCACCAATCAGTCAGCCGTTGGCCGCGGCATGATGACGGAAGCGCATCTGGGCCGTGTTCACGAAGAGATGAACCGCCAGCTCGCGGCCATCGGCGTGACGCTGGGCGGCATTTATGCGTGTACTACGCCACCATCGACGACGGGGAACGAACATCCTGATCGCAAGCCCGGGCCGGGCCTGTTGCTGCGGGCGACCGCGGAGTTGCAGCTTGATCTGGCAGAATCCTGGATGGTGGGAGACAAGTTGAGCGACGTCCTCGCCGGGCAGAACGCCGGCTGCCGTGGCTGCATCCTGGTGCGCACCGGCGACCCGATCGACGAAACGCAATTCGCGCGTGCCCGCCCGTTCCATGTTAGCGACGATCTGCTGGCCGCGGCGCAGCATATTCTGGCTCACCCGATCTGATCAAAGTGGACCGCCGGGGAGTTGAACCCCGATTTCCTGGGTGCAGACCAGGTGTCGTACCGGGTTGGACCAGCAGCCCATCGTGTCGAAAGTTGCGGAGGCCGGATTCGAACCGGCGTCGTACGGCTTATGAGACCGAGCTGGAACCAGGCTCCAGTCCACTCCGCATTCGTTAGTCCGTAGTCCGTAGTCCGTAGTCAGTGGTCAGAGCGGGGCTGCTCCACGTAACTGCAAGTGGGACCGGCTGGAATCGAACCAGCGTCGCCCCGTGTATCAGACGGGGCCCTAGCCCTTGATCAAGCGAACCCGCCGCGTCTCGGCGAGGCAAGAAATTGAAAAAACTCGAAATCCCTGACGTTTCTGCGGCGTCTGATGTTGTAGTGAGCAACCATCACCACCAGCAGAAAGGGATTTCGAGTGAACGCCAAGATAC
>SHZY01000070.1 GCA_009692065.1 Gemmataceae bacterium | reverse complement strand
TTCGCGGTCTCATCCTTGCAAGTCAGCAAAGCAACCAAGCTCAAGATCACCGCAACCCAGCCGCAACACAGGCCAAAGATCACCAGACCCACCATGTCCGTCTTCGCAAAGGTGTGATCGAGGCCGGTGAGCGGTGCCTTCTGTCGCACTGGGCGATCATCCTCGTCGTCATCGTCATCGTCGCGGTCATCATTGTCGTCAACACGGCGCGGCATGGTGGGTCTCCGATGATTGAAAACGATTGGGGAGCGAACGGGATTAAGGTAACATCTCGCCTGAATGCAAGCGAAGAGAAAACGCCCTACCGACGCGTTTATTCGTGAAAAACCGCGCTTCCTCTTCTGCACGGCGGGCAGCATCGCTAGAATAGGAGATTCCCGTATCTCTGGAGTTCGCCGTGGTGGCGGGCTGGTTCGGGACGGCACCTCTAACGTGATGTCGGTTTGATGCGAATGCTAAGCCGCAAGCGGCTTGGCAGGCGCTCGGCATCAGAAGGATTTCCCTGCATGGTTAATCGGAATTTGCTTCGCCAGTTCGATCTCTCCGAGGAAGATCTCGAGCAGGAACTCGCAGAAGCCATGGGGATCGAAAACTACGACCCAGCTCATCCCGTCGTCACCTTCATGGAAGGGGAAGATTTCGACGTCAACAACATCATCAAGGGACGCGTGCTTAACATCGTCGGCGATGACGTCGTTGTCGATGTCGGCTACAAGAGCGAAGGCGTCATCCCGCTCGAAGAGTGGAAGGATGAAGGCCTCGACAAGGTCGTTCCCCCCAAGGTCGGCGATGACATCATGGTTCTCCTCGAATCGGTCGAGGATGAATCGGGCGCAATCGTCCTCAGCTATCGCAAAGCCAAAAGGCAAAAAGAGTGGGAAGACATCATCGCCAAACACAAGGAAGGCGATGTCGTCTCCGGCGCCGTCACCCGCAAGATCAAGGGCGGCTTGCTCGTCAACATCGGCGTCAACGTCTTTCTGCCCGCCTCGCAGGTCGATATCCGCCGGCCCCCCGATATCGGCGATTACATTGGCCGCAATATCGATTGCAAGATTCTCAAGATCGATGAGGCCCGCCGCAACATCGTGGTGAGCCGGCGCAAGCTGATCGAGGACGATCGGGCCGAGCGCAAATCGAAGCTCTTGGGCGAAATCGAAGTCGGTCAGATCCGCAAGGGCATCGTCAAGAACATCGCCGAATTCGGCGCATTCGTGGACCTCGGCGGCATCGACGGACTTCTGCACATCACCGACATGAGCTGGGGCCGCGTCAACAATCCGCATGAAGTGGTCAAGATCGATCAGGAGCTCGAAGTCTACATCATCAACGTGGACAAGGAAAAAGAGAAGATCGCCCTGGGCCTCAAGCAGAAGTCGAAGAGCCCGTGGGAAGACGTGGCCGCCAAGTACCCGATCGCCAGCCGGCACACCGGCGAGGTCGTCAACGTCATGTCCTATGGCGCCTTCGTCAAGCTCGAGCCGGGCATCGAAGGCCTCGTGCATATCAGCGAAATGAGCTGGACCAAGCGCATCAATCATCCGAATGAACTCGTTTCCTCGGGCGATTCCATTGAAGTACAGGTCCTCAACATCAACAAGGACAAGCAGGAAATCTCGCTCGGCATCAAGCAAGTGCAGGCCAACCCGTGGGACAAGGTCGCGGAACGCTATCCGCCCAACATGCAGGTCGAAGGCATCGTCCGCAACCTCACCAACTACGGCGCCTTCATCGAGATCGAGGAAGGCATCGACGGCCTGTTGCATGTCAGCGACATGAGCTGGGTGCGCAAGGTCGGCCATCCGAGCGACGTCCTCAACAAGGGGGACAAGGTCAAGTGCATCGTCCTCTCCGTCGATCAGGAGAAACGCCGCATCGCGCTGGGCCTGAAGCAGATGGCCAACGATCCGTGGGAAGGCGACATTCCAGGCCGCTACCATCCGGGCGACACCGTCAAGGGGAAGGTGACCAAGATCACCAACTTCGGCGTGTTCGTCGAACTGGAACCGGGGTTGGAAGGCTTGCTGCACATCTCCGAATTGACCGACGGCAAGGTCGATAAGCCCGACGCGGTGGTCAAGCAGGATCAGGAGATCGAGGTGCGCGTGCTGCGGGTCGATCCCGCCGAGCGCAAGATCGGCCTGAGCCGCAAGAAAGTCTCGGACGAGGAAGGGGTCATTCTCGAGGAGGCGGCCGTTCCCACGGAGGACAATGGCGCGGCGCCGAAGCGCGAACTGCGCGGCGGCAAGGGCGCCGGCGGCGACCTGATCACGATGCCCGAGGCCGAGCCCAAACCGGCGGAAGAACCGGGGGCTTGAGTGAATTTGCCGCTTGCGGCGTAGTATTCGTGCTATGCCGCGAGCAGCGCAACGAAAAAGCTCACGGAGAGAAATCTCCGTGAGCTTTTTCGTTGCGCGGCAACCTTACACCGGCTTGATGGGGGTGAGCCCAATCTTGTAGTGACTGAAGAAGGTGCCCAGGTTCAAGTGGTACGGGTTCGTCAAGTAGATCGGCAAGTGGATCGAAGTCTGTGCGGCGATGCCCTTGGCAAGCGTGAAGTAGGGAACACCCTTGCTCGATTTGCCGGTTGCGTTGGTCACCTTCACGCCCTTCGGCAGGCTTTGGAAGAACAGATAGAGGGGACCTGTCAGGCCGACGGTGCTGTAGTTAACGACCGTGAGGTAGCCGAAGTAAAGCTTGGTCACCGGGTTATAGGTGTAGCGCGGCGGCGCGTAAGCGTGGCCGGCGGTGCTGAGGCTGCCCGACTTGATGATGACCCACGAATCATAAGTCGAGTCGGCGGCGTCCTCGATCGCCAGCTTGATGTGATAGCTCTGGCCCGGGTTCACCGGCACTACCACCGAAAGCACGGTCGTGTAGCCGTTCATCTGGGTGTCGTGGGCCGTCGGAACGGTATCGTTGTCCACGTAGAACTGGGAATTCAAGCTATCGTTCACGTTGTTGATCGACACCGGCAAGGTGGAGCCAGGGATGATCGCGACGTTCTTGCCGTTGAGGAAGAAGCCGAAGGCGTCGTTGATGCTGTTGACGAATTCCGGATACTCATCCGAGCCGAAGACGTAGGAGAAGGACAGGATGTTCCCCTGCGGCACAAAATTGAACTCTAGGACCGAAGCGTCGTAACCTGCTTGGAGGGCGATGATCTTGTCGAGATCGGGGTCGCTGGCGGCGCCGGTGGAGGTGCTGAAGCTGCCGCTGGCGTTCGGCCCAGCGATGCCCTTGGCGCTGCCGCTGGAAAGGATGATGCCGCCGGCGATGCCGATGACGTTGCTGGAGTCGGTGAAGGTCCCGGACGCTATTTTTGCGCCTTTGTACTGAATGCTGTTGACGGCCACGCCGGCGCCAACCAGGTTCTGGACCATGGCTGCGGCAGTGGTCGTGGTGAGATCGCTGACCGACCAGGCGGGCACGATGCGCTCTTCGAGCGTTTCGAGGCGCGGCTTGAAGCCACGGCGGGCCCCAACCTTTGCCGGAGTCTGCGACGGTTGACGGGTGTCGGTGAACCAGCGGCGTAGCGAGGAGAGGAACATGAGTAGGACTCCGAATCGTTGGGGCACCAAGCGCGGCAGCCGAACCGTGCAGAGAACTGCACCGGCCTGGCGCCGTGGTAGGCTGGGAAAGATCCGCGCTTGAATGGTAGATTGTAGACGATTCTGGAGTACGATTCCTACTGTTAATTCATCAAAAAATGCCGAGAAAAGGCGAATGGTGCAGGTTCTTCCTAATCCGCCGGTCCTAGCGTGAAGTGAGCCCGACGCGCAAGCAAGGAATGTCTCCCCTCGCTTGCGCGTCGGGCTCACTGACCAGCGCCAAAAAAAGTGGCACGGTCTCGTTCGACCGTGCCACTCCCATGCTAGCGTACCGATTTCGGTATCGTTCAATAGTTGAATTCCAACCCGAAGTTGAGCATGTGGGCGTAGAAGCTGGATTGCCGAAACGACGGCGGTCCGGGCAGATTCGGCTCGATGAGGCCTGGGAGCAGAACTTGCTGCTGCGTGTTGATGGTCCGGTCCATCTGTTCGCCTGGACGGACGGCTCGGTTCAGCAGCAAGAACGAATAGCCCACCTGAAAACGGAGGCGCTCCGTGATGTCGAAGTTCAACTTGGCGTCTGCCTGCGACACCATGGAGAAACTAATGGCTCGGTAGTTGCCGACGTTGGACGGCTGGGCGTACAAACCCTGCCCACTATTGGACACGCTGCCGCCGCCAATAATCGTGATGTCCGTATGGCCGTTAATTTTGATGGTTTGGTAGTTCGGGCCCAGGGCGAGCTTGGCCCCCAGATCGAGGCTGAAGCGCCCCAGGGTGTAGCGGTAATTAGCGCCGAACTGGGCGCCGAAGAACTGGTTGTAGGTGGTGAAGGTATCGGAGTAGGTGATCACCTGGCCGACGCCGCTGATGTCGGTGCGGGTGTCGAAGCTGTTGTAGCGCTCATCGAGGCGAAGCCAGCGCATGCCGCCGAAGATGGCGAAGTGTGCCCCCTCGGCATGGACGGAGCTGTGCCATTTCAGGTTGGCGTCGGCCCCCATCAAGCGGGTGCGCACCGAATCGGTCAGGGTGGCGCGCGATACAGCCGGCAGCGAACGCTGGTCGGCCTCTTCCGCGAGGATCGCTGGGTTGAAGAAGGGGCGCATGAGGATCGGCGAGCCGTTGATGTCGGATTCGAGCGTATTGAACAGCGAACGCTGCTCCATCAGGAAGAACTCGGCGTTCAGGCTGAGGATTTCCGGATCGCGCAACCAGTAAGTGAACGTGCTGCGGAAACTAGCGGATGGTCCTGGATCGCGCGTGCCGCCCGAAAGAATGCGCGTGCCGGGCTGATCCAGGGCGCCGGGAATCTGATCTGCGATGCTGCCGGTGGTAGCCAAGGTCGGATAGTTGCCTGGCCGGAACCACAAGAGCGAGTACCCGAACGACATTTGCAAACGCATGGGCCGATAGGGGTATGGATCGCTGTTGAAGGCGTTGGGCGCGCCGTCGTCTTTCATCGAGAACGGCGATTGTGGCTCCTTCGAGGGCTGCGCGGCATTCGGGAACTCCGCGGGCTGGCCGACGAGCGCCGGGTTGCCGCCGAAGGCCCCTGGGGGCATACCGCCGCCCATGGGCATCCCTGGCACCCCGCCCGGCGGCATGCCGAACGCGCCTCCGGGGGGCATTCCCATGCCACCTGGCGGCATGCCAAATCCTGGGGGCGGTCCGCCCATCATTGCCCCTGGCGGCATTCCAAAGCCCCCAGCTCCAGGCGGTGCAAACTGCCCATGCGCGGATGACAGCATACCTCCCAGGTACGCCAAACCCCCTGCCATGACTCCGAACGTCTTCCGCCATGTTCGCATGGTTGTCTCTCCATCCAGGTCGCTCCTTCCCAGCCGCCGGCCTTTGCCCAAGGTCCCGTTGCGCAGCGCGGGAGCGAATCCTCCATGTGCAATCCATCGGCGGAATAATCGGCAGACTTGAACCTTTCGGCAGAACCCGACCATTCGGCAAAGTCGAGCGGTCTTTTTTGCCAAACGGGCCCGATTCGGTTAAAGTAATGAGCGGGTATCGCCGACGGGGTGAAACTTCGTTTGACACGCGTCGGTAATTCATGTGGTTCTTGTTTGCCGCTTGCGGCTTAGCGCTCGCGTATCGTCCCGCGAGCGCTAAGCCGCAAGCGGCGAACGCGGGCAGTCCTTGCTCGCACGTCACTCAACCCAGGAGTCATTCGCATGCGTCGCAGCTGGCTTTGTGTGTTGTGTCTGCCTTTCCTCGTCGCCATGGCTCCGGCGGCGCGAGCTCAGGGAAAACCCGCCGATACCCCAACCATCGTGGTGCGCGTCAGTTCGCTCAACGCGCTTTTGCAAAACCTCAACCTCGTCGTCAAGCTGGTCGGCCAGGAAGAGGCGGCCCACCAGATCGAAGGGCTCTTCAAAAGCAAGATCGGCAAGAAGGGCATCGAAGGCATCGACCCCGCTCGCCCGTTCGGCGCCTACGTCCGCTTCGGCAAGGCGATCGACGATATCAACGGCGCCATCCTCATCCCAATGGCCGACGACAAGACTTTCCTCAACCTGCTCGATAACCTCAGCCTCAAGTACGTCAAGGACAAGAACGGCATCTATACGCACAAGACCGACAAGAACGTCGATGTCTACTTCCGCTTCGCGCACAAGTACCTCTACATCACCTCGATCAATACCTCGAGCATTCTCGACAAGAACCTGCCCGACCCGGCCAAGGCGCTGGCGGTCAAAACAAGCGCTGCCATCTCGATCGTCGCCCGCATCGACCAGATTCCCAACGATGCCAAGTTGATCGCCCTGGCTCAGCTCGAGGAAACGATCCTCGCCGCCCAGAAGAAAGAGCAGCCCGGCGAGACCAAGGTGCAGGAGGCGTTCCGCGTCGCCCTCTTGCGCGACGTCAACAAGCTGGGCGCCAACCTGATCCGCGAGGCAGGCGAGGTCCGTTTCGATCTCGACGTCAGTGACAAGACCAAGGAGCTCACCGTCAATTTGTCCGTCACCGGCAAATCGGGCAGCGATCTGGCGAAGACGATCCAGGCGCTCGGCGAACTCAAAAGCCCGCTCGCCGGCATCTTGAAAAACGATCTCGCATTCCAGGGCGCCTTTCATCTTGCGTTGCCGGACGAGCTCAACGCCGCCTTCGGCAAAGTCATCGACGAGGTCGCGAAGAAGAGCCTGGACGGGATTCAGGACGCGACCAAGAAGAAGCAAGCGGAGACGCTGTTCAAGGCCCTGTTGCCGACCGCGAAGGCGGGCGAGTTCCAGGTGGTCGCCGCCGTCCTTGGCCCGAAGCAGGATCGTTACACCTTCATCGGCGCACTGAAGCTGAAGGACGGCGCCAAGCTCGGCGCCACGATCCATGATCTGGTGAAGGAAGCACTGGTGAAGGACATCCCGCTGGCCGAGCGCGACAAGATCCAGCTCAATTTCGACAGCGTCGGCACTGTCAAAATCCATAGGTTCCAGCTGCCGAAGGACCCGAAGACGGCCGAGTTGCTCGAGCAGATTGCCGGCGACAACCATTTGTACCTGGCCTTCCGCGACGATGCTCTGTTCCTGGCGCTCGGCAAGGATGCGCTGGCGAGCTTGAAGGCCGCCGTCGCCAAGACCGGCAGCGCCGAGAGCTTGCCGTTGGTGTTCGATTTCGACGTCGCCCGCATGGCCAAGCTGATGGCGAAGACCCAGGAGCAAAAGGACCTGGCCGGCAAGCTGTTCCCCGCGGGGCAATCGGGCCGGGTGCGCCTGACGATCGCCGGCGGCGCGAGCTTGAACGCCCGCCTGGTGTTGCAACTCAACGTGCTGGAGTTTCTGGTGAAGTTGCAGGAGAAGAAAGAGTGAGCCCCGTAACAGCCCTACGCGCAAGTTTCGGAGTTGCGCATTTTTTAGCACCGAAGGTGCAGTAACAAATCAGCCCAGGGCAACGCCCTGAGTTTGTGCCATTCCCAAGGTGTTTTCGCCCTGAAAGGGCACAACAAAGGTGGCCCCTGTTATTTCGCCCTTACAGGGCTGCGCTCGTAATTGCTCCGGCGTCCCAGGGCGTTGCCCTGGGCTGATTTATTCTGGCCCCTTCGGGGCAAAAAACGGCGAAACCGATCCCCACGCTTGCGAGTGGGGCTGGTGAGTGAACGCGATCACACCGGCGCCCAATAGTCGCCCAGCCCCTTCATGCCGACACTTCGCAGGAGCGTGGCAATCAGCGCCTGAAACGGATCGATCAGCAATCGCCGCAAGGGCCCGATCCATGGCAGGACGACCCCCAGCCCGGTGCCGATGAGCAGCCAGCAAAACAGCGCGAGCAACGACCAGAGCAACAGGAACCCGAAGCCGCCTTGCGCGCCCATGGTGAACTGCCAAAGGGCGTGAGGCAACAATTCAGCGAGCAGAAAGCACGCGGCCAGGGTGACGCTGCCGGCGAATCCAGCGAAGGTCCCGGCGATGACGCCCCAGGGAATGTCGAGCGTTCCGCCGCCGCGTTTGAGGACCAGCACGGCGCCGACGATCGCGCCGATCCACCCGGTCCACAACACGAACCAGCGGATGAAATAGCTGACGAAGTAATGCCGAAACTCGGACATGCCGACCTCGGACGCATTGTTGGGATCAAAGACCTTGGCGGAGAACTTTTCGTCCGCGCCACCGAGGATTTTGAACCAGGGGAGATGCAGCCAGCCGCCCAGCCCGACCGAGGGGCTATCGCGGCCCGGCGCCAGATCCAGCTTCTCCGCCGCGGCCGCCACCACGCTGGAGCGGCCCCAGCAATCGACAATCGGAATGAGCAGCACGCGTAACGCCAGGCAGACCAGCAGCGTCGTCGCCAGCGCCGGGATGAACTTCACCGATCCAGCGGTGAGCGGCATGACGGGACTCGCCGGCGCCTGGGCCGCAGTCGGCATCGTCGGCGCGGTGCGGGCCGCTGGCGCCGGCGTCGGCGGGGGAGGCGGCTTGGATCGCTGGGTTGCCGGCGGCGCGCCAGGCACCTCCACCACGACTTTCAACGTCAGTTTCTGCCCGCCGTTGGCAACGACGCTTACCGTGCCTTCGCCGCTCGGCCCCAGCGTCCACAGGTTCGTGTCGATCTCCAGCGCGATCGCAGCATGTTGCGGCCCACTCACCTGCGCCTGGGCCAGTTTGAGCCAGGGGCTGTCGCTGGAAAGATTCGCGTAGACCCATTTCTTGGCGGCGGTTTGCAAGGCGACCTGCGCCCGTGCCGTCTCCTTGTACTTGCAGGTGACGCGGATCTCTTTCTTGGAAAGCTGCACGACCGGCGGCTTCGAGACGCCCATGCTTTCGAAGAACTGCTGCACGCCGGCAACCCCCTTGATCGGCGTGCCGCGCATCGGATACAGCCAGCCGTTGAGTTCGAACCAGCGCTGCACGTCGCCGCTTTCGAGGACCGGCACCGCCGCCTTGGGGGCAGAACGCATCTTCTCCGCCATCTCCCGCTGCGAACGCACGCCCTGGAACGGCGCTTTCGCATAGGCTTGCGCGACCAGGTCCATGCGCAACGGCACCTCGACGACGCCGCCGTTGGTGACGACTGTCAGACGCGCGCCATACGACTGCCCCGCCGCCTGCCCCTTGGTCGTGATGGTGAGCTTGACGCTCTGTTCGCGGGCCGTGCTGATCTCGATTTCATGCAGGCCCGGCTTGGGCCCCAGACTCAGCCAATCCTGCCCTTCGCTGATCGTCAGCGTCCCTTGCAGCATCCCCTGGCCTTGATTGGTGATCGTCAACGGCACCGTCTTCGTGTCGCCGCCGACAACCTTGCCCAGAAGAATGCGGCGCGGATTCAGGTCGAGTTTCGGCGTCGCCGTGCGCGTGCCCGGCAGCGCGGTCAAGAACGTCGTCAACCCGATATCGGGGTTCGCCTGCGCTTTCGCGTCATTGGCGGCGCGCACCAGATCGACCCGGTTGCAGTTCGTGAAGAAGTGCGCGAACGTGCCGCGCATCAAAAGGTCGCGCGCGGCCGCCCATTCCTCCTGGCAGCCTTGCGCCAGTTCGTCGAAGGTCTTGCAGCGGCGGCCCGACGGAAATGTGAAATCGCTAGGCAAACGAAGCACGGCTGCATTTTGCTGGGCTTGCAACACAACCCCATCAAAATAACAATAGGCGGCGTACTCAGGATTGAAGTGCTTACAGCGCTGGCAAACTTGGACCGGCATACTCGTTCTCGTCGGAAGCCATCCGGAGTCGGGATTGTCCTTAGTTATACCGAAGTTAGGGGTCAGGGGTTAGGGATCACGAGGCCCAGGGCGTAGAATGACTTGGGAGCAGCGTTGCAAGCCCTGGGATTCGGAGTACCTCACCCCTGGGCGTCCACAAGGCTTGGTTGTCATGGGTTTTGTCGCGGCATACGAACACCAGGAGCCGACGCGGGCCGAGATTGACGCCATTGCCGGCCCGCTTCTGGTGGAATTCGGGGCGCCATGGTGCGGCTATTGCCAGGAGTTGCAGCCGGCGCTCACGGAGTTGCTGTCGCGTTTTCCCGAGGTCAGGCACATCAAGATTCACGACGCCCAGGGCCGGCCGCTGGGCCGGTCGTTTCGCGTCAAACTCTGGCCCAACCTGGTGTTCTTGCGCGACGGTGAAGTGCTGTTGCAGCTGGCACGGCCGAGCGAGTCGGACATTCTTGACGGACTGCGCGCGTTTACGACCCGCTGATTTGCCGCTTGCGGCGTAGCAAGGCGGCGAGGCGCCGCGCCCTTGCTACGCCGCAAGCAGCTTCAATCCACCGCGTTCGGCATGAGCGCCGTCGTGCGGTTATGAACCCACGGAAATGGGCTGAGATCACGCGAATAGAACGCACCGAACGGAGTGACGATGACCCGCGGCACAAATCGGCCTCGCGTGCCTACCGCATAGTGCTGCCAAACGTCGATCGTATCCTGGCGCGGCTGGATCGGATAGGTCGGCTCGATCTGCTTCTTCGGCGCCGGAATCGGTTCCTTCTCCTGCACCTCATCGGCGCGGAGCGGCACGTGCAACAAGCCGAGAACGAAAACGGCAGCGAGCGATCGGTACATGGGAAAATCCTCGATGTCGGCACAACCCACACAACAACAAGAAGCCCCGGGGTTCGGAGTACCTCACCCCGGGGCTTCCATTCAGCGATTGACCTTCCGCGGCGCCGGCACGATCGGCTCATCGCCGTACGTAGGATAGGTGACGCGCGGCGCCGTCGGCGTGCTCACACGCGGCGGCGCTGGCAGGCCCACCGGCAAAACTCCGCCGCTGATCTCGTTCGGCAGCGACACTAGCTTGCCGTCGATCGGCAACACGCCCGGCGCCGGATTCGTCCGATTGTTTTGGCTCGGCATCGGCACCACGTTGCGCGGGTCGCCGTCATACGGGAACGTGCTGTCGGAATTCCCCTGCGGCACGAAGATCTGCGGCGCAGGCGATTGGTAGGATCCGTTCCCCTGCACCGTGGCGGCTTGCTGGATTTGGCCTGCTATCGGATAGTAATAATCCGCGCTGTAGCTGTAGTACGGCTGATAGTAGTACGCCGGATAGTACGTCGGGTAGTAGTAGCTATACGCTCGCGGGTAGTAATACGGGCGATAGTAGCCTGAATAGTAAGGCCTGCCGTAGTACGCGAACGACCGACCGTAATACCCGCCGTAGTAGGACCTGCCACCGTACCCGCCGCCGTAGCCATAGCCGCCGCGCCGGTGGACGAGGAAGGTGTCGGTGCCGCCATCAACGCTGGCTTGCGCCGCCGGTCCGCCGAGACGAACCGTGTCACTCGCCCAGGCTGCCTCGCTCCCCGCCAGAATCGCTCCGGCGGCCAGCGTGGCCCACATCAGATTTCGCATGGTCAGGCCCTCCTTAAAAAAAAATGCCCGTCTTCCCCTACCACCTCCCATTCTAACCAGCCCGCCGCGCCAGTCAATTCGGGGAATTGGACTTGTCGAAAAATTCATCAATTGGCATAAGGTCGCCCGAGCCGCTTGCGGCGTAGCATCTGCCACGCCGCAAGCGGCTCCCACGGGAGTCTCCTATGCGCCGCTCGGTACTGTCTACCATCGCGGTCTTGTCACTCACCGCACTTTCCTGCGGCTGCAACCGCCAGGACAACGAATGCCTTTCGCGCATTGGCCGCAAGGTCACAACCCATGCCAAGAACAGCATCGGCGATGCCGGCGGCAAGCTCGATTTCGCTCGGGCCGGCAAGCGCGAGTTGACGCTGCAGGAAAAAATCCAGGACCGGCTGCGCTTTGAGAACACGCTGACCGACATCACCTTCGAAGTGAGCGTCAAGGACAAGGAAGTGGAACTCAAGGGCACCGTCAAAACTGCTTTGCAGCGCCAACGCGCCGTTGAGTTGGCGGAAACGCTGGCCGGCGTCGACAAGGTTACGGACGCGATTCAGGTGCGCGACGAAGCCGAAGCGCCGAAATAGGTCGATCACCTCATACCGGAATAGCCGCGCGTTGCATTTCTACGCGGATCACGCGAAAGCCAGCGCCTTCGACGTCGCTGATCGCAGACGAGATCGCGGCTTGTAACGAACGAGCCGACCGCGTGAACAACAACTCCATGCCTTCCGCGTGCCCGCCCAACGAGGCGTCGGTGCAGCCCGCTTCCCCCAACGTGTCCGTGGCATCGAGAATCTCTTCGTGGCTCATCTTGCCGCTGGCGATGATCACGGCGAAATCATAACTTGGCATGTAAATGCACTCCAATTAGAAACCGGGACAATGATCAACCTTCCTGCGGATGCGACGGGCGTGGTTCTCGGGAGTCTTAGGCGTCGAGTAAACCGCCATCCAGCACTCGCCGTGGCCGTGCGAACAATAGATCACGCCCCAAGCGTGTGCGCGCGGACCTGATTTCCTGATCGTCCAGCCCTTTGATTCCGCATATTTGAGCGCAGCGCGAATATGCTTGTTCGGATGCTCGGGCATGACAGCGTCCACGGTCCGATTGCGTTCCCGCGTCCTATTATAGCAGGGTCACCATTGCGGCAAACGGCTATTTGATAGCAACAAGGACTTTCCATGAAAATCGGCATCGTAGGTTTCTCCAGCTCCGGCAAGAGCACCGTATTCCACTGGCTCACGGGGGACGCGCCCGATCCGGCACGCGCTCAGCAAGGGCAGGTCGGCAACCCGGCGGTGCCTGATCCTCGCCTCGATTATCTCTCGTCGCTTTTCAAACCGAAGAAAACCACCGCTACGCGCATGGAGCTGCTGGACACGCCGGGCCTTCATCCCACCGAACGCCGCGACAACCCGCGCCGACTCGCCATCCTGCGCGACGCGGGCGGGTTGCTGGTCATCCTCAACGGCTTCTCCGGCGGCAGCCTCACCGACGAGCTGCGCCGCTTCCGTGACGAGCTGATCTTTGCCGATCTCGAGATCGTCACCAACCGCATCGACAAGCTCAAGGATCAAGCCAAAAAAACCAAGGCAGCCAAGCTGCGCGAACTCGATGAAGCCGAGTCCGCGCTGCTGCAGCGCGTCGCCGGCTGCCTTGAAAAAGGCGAAGGCGCCGGAGCCGCGCACCTTCGGCCCGATGAAGAGAAGGCCATTCGCAGCTTTCAGATGCTGACCCTGAAGCCGGAATTGATCTTCGTAAACATCGCCGAGGACCGCATCGGCAAGCCGTTGCCGGAGGAGTTGCTGAAAGTGGCGCCGTCGGCGATTCAGGCCCCCGCGAAGCTGGAGATGGAGCTGGCTGAACTCTCGCCCGAGGATCGCCAGGCGTTCATGCAGGATCTGAACCTGACTGAATTCTCGAAGGATGAAACGTTGCGGCGAATCTTCCACGGCATGGGCCAGATCGTCTTCTTCACCGTCGGCGAGGACGAGTGCCGATCGTGGGCCCTCCCCAAGGGATCCACCTCGCCGCAGGGCGCGGGCCAGATTCACACCGACCTGGAACGCGGCTTCGTTCGTGCCGAGGTCGTCGGCTACGATGACTTCAAGAAGCACGGCTCCATGAAGGAAGCCAAGCTCCACGGCGTCTATCGGCTCGAAGGGAAGACGTATATCGTGAACGATGGGGATATCATGCACATTTTGGCATCGACCTGATCTTCTTCGTTTAGCGCCCGCGCGAAACCATCGGTTGCCGAATGTTTGGAGCGGGCGCTAAACGAGGATGGTTTACCCCACCACCTGCACTGTCCCCGTCGCGCCGTCGATGCGCAAGCGTTGCCCCGACTTGATGCGGCGATGCACGTCGGCAATCCCCGCCACCGCCGGCAGCCCGAACTCGCGCGCCACGATCGCGCCGTGCGACAGCATGCCGCCCGTCTCCATCACCAGCCCCTTCGCCTGCACGAATAACGGCACCCAGGCCGGGTCCGTCGATGGACACACGAGAATGTACGGCTCGTGCGGCATTTGGGCGCCGGCGACGTCTTGAAGCACCCACGCCGACGCCTCGACCACGCCCGCCGACAGCGGCACCCCCTGCATCACGCCGCCCCCTTGCAGCGCCGCCTCGCGGCCAATCGCGTCAAGATCGTCGCTGAAGATGACCGTCGGCACCTGCAGGCTCAGGGCGATCTCCCGGCGGCGTCTTCGCTCCTCAATCAGATCGAAGTATATCTGCGGCGCTTTGCCCTCGGCCAATACCACCAGCTCCGTCAAGTCCGGGGGCGTCAGGAAAAAGATGCCGCCATCGAGCTGATAACGCCGATCCAGCTCGAGGAGCGCTCGGCGAATCAGCGCGTAGCCGCGCAGGAGATGATGCTTGGCGGTTTCGCGTAAGCCCATGTAAGTTTGCAACCGGCGCAGCTCCGCTTCCACGGCGGGGCGCTGGCCGGGCAGGAGCCGCGCGTCGTCGGCAAGCTTCAGCCAGGCGATGCGCCAGGCTTCATCTCGGTCTTGCTTGACAGGCGGCGGCGCGCCGACATCGATCATGCGATCAAGTGAAGTGGAATCCTCTGCCCAGCGTGGCCGCGCCAGCTCCATCTCCTGGCTGCCGCGATGCCCGAATCGGCGCAGAAACTCCTCCTTCGACAATCGTTTTTCTTGCAACGCGCGGACTCCCGCTGGCAGGTCGGAATGCTCGTCCGGATGCACCCCCATCATCAGCTCACGCAGCGCCGCCTGCGCCTTCTGCATGCCAGCGGCCAGCGCCTCCGCGGGCTTGACGTCGCTCGGCTTCAAGCGGGCAGCAAAGGCGCGCTCGAGATTGCCGAGCAGCAGCGCCGTCAGCGCCGTCGGCTTCAGGCTGTGTCGCGCGAAATCGAACAGCGTCAGCGAGAGGCACGCGTTCATTTTCGCCAGCACTTCCTTGCTCGATAATCTGCTCCAATCCTCTTGCTGCAGCTCCTCAATCTTTGCGAGATAGCGCGGCACGATTACGTTCGTGAAATCCTCCGCGAAGGTCCGCAGCATCTGCTGTTGCTTGACCTGCGACCACCACATCTTGAAGAATAAGAGCGGCACCTTGATGAAAAACAACAGCCCAGCCCGGCGTGGATTGAACGTCGCTTGCGGATAGAGCGCCTTGCTCGGGTCTTTCTTGAGCAGTCCGAAATTGTGCTCGAACGGCAGGTTCTGGTACTGCATCCGCGGCTCCCGACTCAGGTTGCAGTACGGCCGGCCGCAGATGAGATCGAACATGCCGATCTCGTTCAGCGCCGGATCCGGATCGAAACCAAGGTCGCGATACATCTGCCCGAAGCCTCCCTTGCCCGACATGAATTGCTGGACGATGGCCCACGTCATGGGCAACGGCTCGGGGAGAATCTCGCTCAAGTTGAATCGACTCCAGACGGTGCCGCCCGACTCGGCCCTGACACGCAGGGCGTCGATTTCGGCTTGCCGAACTTTGTCGCACTCCGCCACATCGATTGTGGGGCCCGCCGTCTTGAACTTGATCGCCCGCGCTTGCAGCAAGAAGAACTGGCCACACGAGAGGGCCCATTCGATGTCGCAGGGAGTATTGAAAAACGCTTCTACCCGCTGGCCAAGCTTGCCGAGGTCGCGAACTTGCGCGTCGCTCAACGAGGCGTCGCCTTGCCCGCCGGTTTGCCCCTTGCCGTCCTCGGCCAGTGTCGCGATGCGCTGCATCTTGTTGGCGATGACTCGCTCCTTGGACGCGAGCGTGTTCTTTTCGAGGACAAAGCGATCCGGCGTGACCTTGCCCAGCACGATCGCCTCGCCCAGGCCAAACGCCGATTCGATGATGATCTCAGCCGCCTGATTGACGGGATTGGCCGTGAACATGACGCCGGAGACTTCCGACGGGCACATCATCTGCACGTTGACGGCGGTGCCGAGGAGGCCGTCAATCTTGTGATGCTTGCGATAGGTGAGCGCTCGCTCGCTGTGCCACGACGCGAAGACGGCATTGATGGCGGCGTGCAGCATGGTCCACGGGTCGGTCGGGAAGTCGTGGCCGGTCTTGGCGCGGTAGGTGTCGCGGAGCTGGGTGCACACTCCTTCAAGCTGATTCGCGTCGAGGCCTTCGGCGCGCGCGAAATCGACCGGTTGAGTGACGCCGGCGACGGTGCGGGCGAACATGTCGATGAAGTGGAGATAGGCTTCCCAGGCGCCACGCGCGTTGCCGGTGCGCTTGGCCATGGCGCGCACACAGTCGGGATTGAGGCCGACGTTGAGCAGCGTATCCATCATGCCGGGCATCGACTGGGCCGCCCCCGAACGCACGGCGACCAGCAGCGGCTGCCCGCCGACGCCGAAGCTGCGCCCCGCCATCTCCTCGAGTCGCCGAAGACTAGCACGTACCTCGGCTTCGAGGCCGTCGGGCCAACGGCGCTCGTGGCGGTAGAAGTAGTCGCAACACTCAGCCGAGATGGTGAACCCGGGCGGCACGTTGAGGCCGGCGCGCGTCATGTCGGCGAGGCTGGCCCCCTTGCCGCCGATGAGGTCCTTGAGTTCGCCGCTGCCGTCCGCTGTGCCGTTGCCGAAAAAGTAGATCGAACGCTGGGTCATGAAGAATCAGTGGCTAGTGGTTGGTGGCCGGTTGGGGGAGAGCGTGCCACGAAGGGGATATTCTAGGGATTTGGTGGAGCTTGCGTTTAGCGCCCGCGTGGCGTCACGCGGGCGCTAAACGCAAGCCAGTAGTTCCGTCACGCCACAATCTCCTCAATCACATGCCCATGCACATCGGTGAGCCGGCGGTCGATGCCGTTGTGGCGGAAGGTGAGCCGCGTGTGGTCGATGCCCAAGAGATGCAGGATCGTGGCATGAACGTTATAGCAATACGTCGGATGCTCGGCAGCGCGGAACGACCACTCGTCGCTGGCCCCATATGTCACGCCGCCTTTGATGCCGCCCCCCGCGAGCCAGGTCGTGAAGGTGAACGGGTTGTGATCGCGGCCCAAACTTCCCTGGCTGCACGGCATGCGGCCAAACTCCGTCGTCCACATCACGATCGTATCGTCCAACAAGCCGCGCCGCTTCAAGTCCTTGATGAGCGCGGCGGTCGGGCGGTCCATGCTCGTGCCCATGTCGAAGTGATCGCGTTCGAGGTGCTCGTGCGAATCCCAGTTGCGGCGCGGGAAGCCGTTGTCGGCGCCGGACCAGACCTGCACGAAGCGAACGTCTCGCTCCAGCAACCGCCGCGCAATCAGGCAATGCCGGCCGAACTCGGCGGTGATCGGTTGATCCAGGCCATAGAGCCGCTGCGTTTCCTGCGGCTCGTTGGCGATGTTTAGCACTTCCGGCGCGCTGAGCTGCAAGCGGGCTGCCAGTTCATACGTCTGGATACGACCTTCCAAACGCGAATCGCCGGGGCGCGACTCCGCATGGCGGCGATTCATTTCTTGCAAGAGACGCAGGCCGTCGCGTTCGCTATCGGGCGTGATGTAATTGTTGGGGCCGGGGAAGAGATCGAAGATCGGATTGCGGTCGCTGGGGCGGATCGTGGTTCCTTGAGCGTTTGCTGGGAGGAACGCGGAACTCCAGTTGGCGGGGCCGTTGGGGGCGAAGCCGCGCGAATCGGGGATGACGACGAACGCCGGCAGGTTCTCGGTCATGCTGCCCAGGCCATAGTTGATCCACGCCCCCATGGCGGGAAAGCCGGGCAGGACGAAGCCGGTGTTCTGCATGAAGGTCGCGGGGCCATGGACGTTGGAACGCGCCACCATCGACGGGATGAAGGCGATGTCATCGACGCACGACGCAATGTGTGGCAGGAGGTCGCTGATCCACTTGCCCGACTGCCCGTGCTGCCGCCAGCGCCAGGGGGATTGCATGACATGGCCCGGATTGGATTGAAACAGCTCGACGCGCCCGCCGGGATCGAACGGCTGCCCGTTGCGCTGGATCAGCAGCGGCTTGTAGTCGAAGGTATCGCACTGGCTTGCCGCGCCGGACATGAAGAGCTGCACGACACGCTTGGCCCTGGCGGGATGGTGGAACCCGTCCTGGCGAGCCGAGCCCCGTAAGGGGCCGGGTTGTGCAAGCAAGCCATCGTCACCCAACATCGCCGCCAGCGCAATGCCGCCGAGGCCGCCGCCGGAGTGCCAGAGGAAATCGCGACGATTCATTCCTAATCCTCAGTCAACAAACATGAACTCATTCGCATTGAACACCAGCCGGCACGCATTCGCTAACCCGTGGCGCTGGATGTACGTGGCCATCGCGGCGCGCTCTTGCAACCTCGGCCGCCGCGCGAGCGCTAAACGGTAAACGGCGTCCACCTGGCGGGACGGGTCCTTCTCCTGGGCTTGCACGCGCTCGGCGAAAAACTCGGCTTGCTTCACCATGAACGGATTGTTCAAGAGTGCCAGCGCTTGTAGGGCGGTCATCGTGCTGTTGCGCACCGGCACGTTGATGTTCGGGTCGGCGCAGTCGAGCGTCTCCAGGAACGGGTTCGGCACGCTGCGGACCACGAAGCGATAGACGGTGCGCCGCCAGCTCTCAGGCCGGTTGATGTAGTTGACGTCGAGATGATCGTAAATCGGCGAATGATCGTCCTTGAAGCGGAACAGGTCATAGCCGGGACCGTGCATCTTGAAGTCCATCTTGCCGCTGACGGCCAACACACTGTCGCGAATCGATTCCGCATCGAGCCGTTGCCGATTCATGCGCCAGAGCAGCCGATTGTCCTCATCTCGTTTAGCGTTCGCCGGGTCATGCGTGGCCGCCTGCCGATAGGTCGCGCTCAGCAGAATCTTCCGGTGCAGCTTCTTAAACGAGTCAACATCGCGAAATTCGCTCGCCAGGTAATCGAGCAACTCGGGATGCGTGGGCCGACTGCCATTGCGGCCAAAGTCGTTGGGCGTATCGACGAGCCCCTTGCCGAAGTGATACTGCCAAACACGATTGACAATGCTCCGCCAGGAGAGCACATTGGCATCGTCCGCAATCCAGTCAGCAAGTGCAGCGCGCCTGTCTCCCTCCCCTCTCTCCTCCGGGGGAGAGGGGCCGGGGGTGAGGGGGCGGGCCTGCAATTTCGCAAAGTGTCGATTCATCCCCTTGAGCAAACCAAGCGCCCCCGGCAACGCCAGCTCCCCCTTCCGCTCGACGTCGCCGCGCGCCAGCACATGGATCGGCCGCGGTGCGATCGGCAGCGCAGCGTAGACCTTCATCGAGTCTTTCAGCGTGGCGAGTTGCAGGTTGTAGGTTTCGAGTTCTTTCGCGAGATGAACGAGTTCGCTGCGCGTGTCGGCGTCGATCAGCATGTCGAAGAGCTCGCGGCGCTCGCTTTCAGATTGACGCAACTCGATCTCGAGCGTGACGCGTGTTTTGGTATCGGCAGCGCTCAGCAGACGATTTCGGCTCGTGAAGTCATCGACGAGATGCCGCGTGCTCCAGCGGCCCGCTTCGATGGAATCGAGGGCCGTGACCTTCGCGCCGAGAGCGACGTTCTTCCCGCCCGCAACGACCTGCAACTCGGCGAGCGCGAAGACGTAATCGTTGGTGCGCTTCCAGAGCTTCTGTGCGGTCACGCGGACGTAACGAGCCCTCAAGGCGACGGCCGGTAGGGTTACCGGTTGATCGCCCGGATTCGCCGCGTCGGCCTGCGTGAAAGCAGCAATCGCAATGTATTTTGCGAAGTCTTCGTCGTCCGAGAGCATTACCTTGTAGCGCAACGGGAAGCCGAAGCCTGGCGTATCCGGGAAATCGGTCGGCCTCGCGGGGATCAGCCGCACCGCATCGAGATGTGTCGGTTTGCCGAGATCGATCTGCACCCATTTGGTTGCGTCGGGCGATTTCTCGATGCCGCTGTGGTAACCATTGGTTGGGCTCGACGTTTTTTCTGCGACGAAAAGCAATTTCTCTACCTTGCCGCGCAGCAACGCCAACTTTTCGTTGAGGTTCTTCAGCTCCGGTGACGACAGGCCGGCGATCTTCTTGAGCAGCGCCGCATGCTTGTCGGCCGTTGTAGTCCGTTTCTTCTCGATCTCTGCTTTCAGTGCCTGCGTTTCCTTGGCCGCGACCTGCCGATCGCCTCTTTCAACACCGGCGAAGACGGCTTGCAGCTGGTAGTACTCCTTCATCGGGATCGGATCGAACTTGTGATCGTGGCAGCGGGCACAATGGACGGTGAGGCTGCAAAACGTCGAGAGCGTGTTGGCGACCATGTCGTCGCGATCCAGCACGCGCGTCTTTTCTTTATCGACGGTCCCCTCGCGCAATTCGACCTGACCGACGAAATCCCAAGGGCCCGCTACAATGAATCCCGTCGCAATAATCCCATCGGGATCGGCGGGAAAGAGCACATCGCCGGCGACCTGGTGGCGAATGAACCGGCGATACGGCATGTCGCTGTTGAACGCGCGGATCACCCAGTCGCGATAGAGCCAGGCCCACAGACGCCGCTTGTCCTTGTCGTAACCATGCGTGTCGGCGTAGTGGACGAGATCGAGCCAAAGCCGGGCCCAGCGCTCGCCGTAGCGCGGCGACGCCAACAGCCGATCGACAAGTTGTTCCAGCACCGCTTGCCGTTTAGCGTTCGGCGCATCCCAAGCTTTGACAAACTCCTCCACCTCGCCCGGCGTCGGCGGCAGCCCGTGTAAATCGAACGTCATCCGCCGAATCAACGTGACCGGATTGGCCTCGGCGCTCGGCTTCATGTCCTTCGCTTCGAGCGTCGCCAGGATGAAACGGTCGATCTCGTTCTTGATCCAGGCGACGTCCTTGACCTCCGGCGACTTGGGCTTGGCGATCGGTTGCAGCGACCACCACGGGCCGTCCTTGGATTTGTCCGCCTTGTCGCTGAGCGCCAGATTTTTGGGCCACACTGCCCCGTCCTTGATCCAGTGGACGATCGACTCGACTTCCTCATCGCTGAGCGGCGTGCCCTTCTGCGGCATCTTGGGCATCGGGCCGCGGATCAGCTTGACGAGCAGACTCTTGGCCGGATCGCCGCGGACAATCACCGGCCCCTTGTCGCCGCCGGTAAGCGTGCTGTCGTGCGTCGAGAGATCAAGCCCGCCGCGCGCCTTGGCGGGATTGTGACAGGTGAGACAATTCTTCTTGAGGATCGGCGCGATCTTGTCGGCGAAGAACTTCTCGTCGGCCTTGGGCCGCACCGGCTGCGCGAGCCCGAGCACGGCGAGGATCGGGAAAGTCAGCACCAGGCCAAGCGATAATCGATAGGCGGGGTTCATGCAGTGTATTGTGGCAAAAAAAGAATCTCACGCAAAGGCGCAAAGTGATTTCCCTGCCAAGTTTTGTGAACTTCATGGTTGGTCTCTTTGCGCCTTTGCGTGAGATTTTTTTGCGGGTAACACTTGACCCGCCGCACCGGCAGGTTACCGTAGGGAGGATGCCACCATCGTCTTTCGGGAGTCACGCCATGTGGAAATCGATCACGTCCATCCTCGTCTTGTCGGTCATCGCCATGCCGGTCGCCGCGCAGCCCGCCAAGGAATGGTCGCCGATGCAAATGATGCAGGTCAAACGCATCAGCGGCGTCCAGGTCTCGCCCGACGGCAAACGCGTCGTCTATGCCGTCAAGCAAGCCGTGCTCGACGGCGGCAGGAGCGAATATCTGACGCACATCTATCTGTTCAACGCCGATGGCAGCGACACCTTCCAGCTCACCACCGGCGCCAAATCGTGCGACGACCCGCAGTGGTCGCCCGACGGCAACTGGATCGCCTTCGGCTCAAGGAAAACCTCCAAGCGCAACCTCTGGGTCATGTCGCCCGATGGCAAGAACGCGGTGCAGCTCACCGACATGAAAACCGACGTGACAAGCTTCAAATGGTCGCCGGACTCTTTGCAGATTGCCTTCACGGCGAAAGACGCGCCGACCGAGGCGGAGGAGAAAGCGAGAAAGGACAAGAACGATGCCCGCGTCGTGGATGAGAACATCAAGATGAGCCGCCTTCACGTCGTCACTTTTGTAGCCGAGGGCAAACAGAAGGCGCGGGTCTTGACGAGCGGCAACTACAGCGTCAATGCCACGGGCCGCGCCGGTTACGATTGGTCGCCCGATTCCAAGACGATTGCGTTCTCACACACCAAGACGCCGCACGCCGACGATTGGCCAAGCGCTGACATCTCGCTTGTGAACGTGGAGACCGCCAAGGCGCATCCCCTCGTCAGCTCCAATGCAGCGGAGTATTCACCGCACTTTTCGCCGGATGGCAAGTGGATCGCCTACGTTGCCAGCGATGATCCGCCGACCTGGGCAGGCTCCGGACGTATTCTCGTCGTCCCGGTCGGAAAAGGGGAGTCGTTCGCCCTGTCCGATACCGCCGACGGCTTTGGACGATTTTCCGAGTTGCTGGGCTGGTCGCGCCATGGTGAGAGCGTCTACTTCACGGAAGCCAAAGGCACTTTCAATCGTCTCGGTGCTGTCTCGATTGGGGGCACCATGTGCACCTTGCAAGGCAGCATCGGCGTTGCCTCAGGCGGCATGCATTTGAATACATCCCGCACCCGCATTGGCTTCAGCTGGGAGAACCTTCACGAGGCACCAGAGGCACATTTCATCCGTTTGGACGGCAAAAAGCCGTTATCGCTCAGCAAGGTCACGCCCACCGCAGTGAGCAAAGTCAACGCCGACTTGCCCAAACTCCCGCTCGGCGAAACCGCAGTCATCCGCTGGAAATCGAAGGACGGCCTCGACATCGAAGGCCTGCTGACCTATCCCGCAAACTACAAGAAAGGCCAGCGCTATCCGCTCTTGCTCAACGTCCACGGCGGCCCCGCGGGCGTCTTCACGCAGACCTATGTCGCGTCGCCGGGGCTTTATCCGATCGCCAGCTTCAGCGCTCGCGGCTACGCGGTCCTTCGGCCCAATCCGCGCGGCTCCTCGGGCTATGGCAAGAAGTTCCGCTATGCCAACTACGGCGACTGGGGCGGCGGCGATTTCCAGGACCTCATGACCGGCGTCGATCACGTCATCAAAT
This sequence comes from Gemmataceae bacterium, assembly GCA_009692065.1. Classification (GTDB taxonomy): domain Bacteria; phylum Planctomycetota; class Planctomycetia; order Gemmatales; family Gemmataceae; genus SIAQ01. The sequence goes on along the minus strand of SHZY01000070.1, from coordinate 7,000 downwards.
TGGGCGTCGCCGACGAGAACCGCCTCGGCGTCATGGGCTGGAGCTACGGCGGCTTCATGACCTCCTGGACCATCACCCAGACCAAACGCTTCAAGGCCGCCAGCGTCGGCGCCGGCGTCACCAACCTGATGAGCTTCAGCGGCACCGCCGACATCCCGAGCTTCCTGCCCGATTACTTCGGCGGCGAGTTCTGGGACAAGCCCGACGCCTACCGCAAGCACTCCGCCATGTTCAACGTCAAGGGAGTCACCACGCCGACCCTGATCCAGCACGGCGAGCGCGACGAACGCGTGCCGTTGTCGCAAGGCCTGGAGCTGTACAACGCCCTCAAACGCCAGGGCTGCACCACGAAGATGGTCATCTACCCACGCACCCCGCACGGCATCGAGGAACCGCGGCTTTTGGTCGATTGCATGGAGCGGAACCTGGAGTGGTTTGATAAGTATCTCGCGAAATAATTCGTAGAGTGAGCCTCACTGCATTTCTTATAATTGCGCTATTTCTTGCCCCGAAGGGGCTTGGACAAACCAGCCCACGGCAACGCCCTGGGAAACCCGGGCAACAAGGAACCTAGCCCTGAAAGGGCGCAACAACATGCGTTGGCGAAATTTGTTGTGCCCTTTCCGGGCGACCATACGCCTGGCTGCCGCAAACCCAGGGCGTTGCCCTGGGCTGATTTGTTAGCGCACCTTTGGTGCTCCAATAAAAGCGCACTTTCAGAAGCTGCGCTCAACCCACCCTACGGCAGCTGCAATGGCACAAACATTTCTCCACGCACTGCAAGAGACCTTCGCCAAACAGGCCCCACGGCATGCCATTATCGCGTCCGGCGTTCCCTTGCGCTATGACGAACTTAACCGCAACTCGCGCTGGGGCGCGGCTATACTGCAGTCGTGGGGCGTGAGGAAAGGTGACCGCGTCGCGATCTGCACGCCGAACAAGCGAGCTGTCTTCGCGGATGTTCTCGCCGTACTCTACGCCGGCGCCGTCCTATTGCCGCTCAATCCGCGTTTCACGCGCGAGGAGTTGCGATTCTTTCTGAAGAACAGCGGAGCCCGCGTTGCTCTGGTCGATGATGAGGTCGCCGCTGTCATCGAATTGGTGCGCCAGGACCTTCCGGACCTGGCTGTCGTTGCCTCGCCTCTCACCGGCCCAACCGATGGTTATCGTGTACCCGAAATTGGGCCGGACGACCCCTGCCTGCTCATGTACAGCTCCGGCACCACCGGCTGGCCAAAGGGGATCGTGCATACGCACGGCAACGTCCTGTCCAGTCTGCGGGCCCTGCAACAAAGCTGGCGCATGACGCCGGACGATGTCGTTTTGAACGTGCTGCCGCTCTTTCATATCCACGGACTTTGCTTTGCGACGCTGCTCACGCTGTTGACGGGGGGCTGCTTGATTCTCGACGATTTCGAGCCGCAGCGGACTTTGCAGCAGATCGGCGATTGCAGCGTGTTCATGGCGGTGCCGACGATCTATTATCGTTTCCTGGAGCAGCCGAACTTTCGCGACGTTGTCAAGACGTGGCAGAAACCGCGGCTCTTCACGTGCGGGTCGGCGCCAATCCGCGCGGAGGTGCTGCCGGAGCTGGAGGCGATCCTGGGCAAGCCGGTCATCAATCGCTATGGCATGACCGAGGCGTTCGTAATTACCAGTTTGCCGCTCGATGGCCCATGGCCCAACGGATCGGTGGGGTTGCCGCTGGACGGGGTAGAAGTGCGCGTCGTTACGGACGAGCCGCGACTGTCAGGGAGCGTGGTGGGCGCGGTGCAGATACGCGGGCCGAATCTGTTTCGCGGGTATTGGAAGCAGGCAATGAGCGAAGCACCCTCACCCCCGGCCCCTTTCCCCCGGGGGGGAGAGGGGAGAAGTGAGGCGGCCCCTCTCGCGGGGGGAGAGGGGGGAGATGGCGCGTGGTTCGACACCGGCGATCTTGGCTTCCTTGATGCCGCCGGGTTCCTGACGCTGGTGGGCCGCAAGAACGATTTGATCATCACCAGCGGGTTCAACGTCTATCCGCAAGTCGTTGAGCGCGTCATCAATGAATGCTCCGGCGTGCGCGAGTCGGCGGTGCTCGGCGTGCCCGATGAACGCAAGGGGGAGCGCGTCGTCGCCGTCGTGGTGCGTGACGATCCGACGCTTGACGAGGATCGCTTGCGCGCTTTCTTGAGTGATCGTCTCGTTGATTATCAACGGCCCAAGACCGTGAAGTTTGTCGATACGCTGCCGCGCAATGCGATGGGCAAGGTGTTGCGGAGGGAGATGCAGGGATGGTTCCTCTAATCCCGATTGCCGAGCGTGTTGCGACCCTGCGCCCGACCGCGGTCAACCGCGTCTTGCAGGAAGCGCGGCAGCTCCAGGCGGAGGGCAAGTCGCTGGTGTCGCTCATGCGCGGCCAGCCCGATACGCCGACGCCGTTGCCTATTGTCGAAGCTGCCGAGAAAGCGCTGCGCGACGGCTTGACCGGCTATCCCGACAATCAAGGCGAGCCGATCTTGCGGCAAGCCGTCGCGGAAAAGCTGTGGCGCGACAACGACCTGACGTATGATGCAAATCGCGAGATTCTCATCACCGACGGGGCGACGGGCGGTCTCTTCGCCGCGCTGGCGGTGCTGGTGCAACCGGGCGACGAGGTGCTGCTCCCCGATCCGATTTACGATGCGTATGCGTCGCCGATTGCGCTGTGGGGAGGCAAGCCGATTCCCGTGAGAAGTAACCTTCGGGGCGGCCGATTCGTCGTCGATCGCGCCGCGCTGGAGTCGGCGCGGACGACCAAAGCGCGCGTGCTGCTCCTCAACTCGCCATGGAATCCGACGGGGACCGTGTTCAACCGCGCGGAGCTGCAAGAATTCATCGACTTCGCCATCGCCCACAATCTTTACGTCATCAGCGACGAGATCTACGAGACGCTGATCTATGACGGCTGCCGGCATGTCTCGCCCGCGGCGTTGTCGCCCGAAGCGAGGGCGCGCGCCGTGCTGGTCAACAGTCTATCGAAAACCTACAGCATGACCGGCTGGCGCGTTGGGTACTGCGCGGCCCCAGAGGAGATCATTCGCGCCATGTCGCTCGTCTGGCAGCAGTTCAGCCGCGGGCCGGCGATGTTTGTGCAGCACGCTGCTGCCGCGGCCCTCAAGGGAGATCAGGCGTGCGTGGGCAGGATGCGGGTGGAATATCAGGAGCGGCGTGATGCGGTCCTGCGAGCGCTAAACGGGTTGGCGGGTGTGGTGCCGCTGGTTCCCGAAGGCGGACTGTTCGTGATGGTCGATATGCGCGGTCTGGGCATGCCGTCCGATGCGGTGCGTAAGTTCCTGTTGCGCGAAGCCGGCGTCGTCGTCATCCACGGCGCCGCCTATGGCGAAGGGGGCGAAGGCACCTTGCGGGTCTCGTTCGCGGGCGGCGGCACAACGTTTGAGCAAGGCCTGCAGCGCCTGCGCGCCGGCCTCCAGCAACTCGCAGACAATGCGCAGAAAAAAGTCTTACCACAGTGATACTGTGTCGCTATGTCACTGTGTCTCTGTGGTTAAGATCACTCCTGCCACTGCACGAAACCTTCCAGCGCGTAAAACTCCGGCAAACCGAGGTCGTCGTAGATCTGTGCCGTATGATGGTTGCGATCCTCCGCGCGCTGCCAAAACTCGCGCTTGTCGGATCCGCCAGGAAACATCGCCTTGTCTTTTTGCGATTGATGGCGGAAGACAGCGTTCTTCTTGCGTTCCAGATCGCTGGGACTCAACGGAACGGCCCGCTCGATCTCATGCGGCTCCCACTCCTCCCAGGCGCCGCGGTAGAGCCACACTTCGAACTTCTGGTGCTCGGCGCGCGCCCGACGCACCGCATCATAGATTGCCATGGCGCACGTGCGATGGGTGCCGTGTGGGTCCGAGAGTTCACCGGCGACATAGATCTGGTCGGGCTCCAGGGATTTGAAGAGCCGGACGATGTCCTCGATGTCGTCGGGATGAATCGGCGCCTTGGCGATCGTGCCGGTGCGGTAGAATCGCAGGTCCATGAAGATCAGTTGCTCAGGCGGCACCCCCGCGGCCAGCGCGCCGGCGCGGGCTTCCGTTGCCCGGATCAGCTGCTTGATGTCGAGCAAGTCCTTCGAGTCCGATTCACCCGGTTTCTTGGTACTGAGGAACTCGCGCACGCGCCGCTTCACCTTGGAGGATTTCTCGGGGTTGATGCCAAAGAGATCGTTGAAGGCACAGGCGTAATCGGTGAAGCGCCAGGCGTCGTGATCGAAGACGGCGATGTTGCCCGAAGTCATGTAGGCGATGTAAACCTTATGCCCCTGTTCGACGAGGCGGATGATGGTGCCGCCCATGCTGATGACGTCGTCATCGGGGTGCGGGCTGAACACGAGAGCGGTCTTCGGCCCGTTGTCGCCGGCGGGGTGGGTGCAGATCGTGCCCATCATCTCATCAAAAACGCGCCGGCCTAGTGTGTGGGCGGGGCCGTACTCGCGCAACAGTTCGTAAAGCTCGTGCTCGCGGAAATCGTCGTCCGAGAGTTGCAGCAGTCCCTTTTTCACCTGCAGGCTGAGCCAGATCACCGCGCGGCGGATCAGGTTCGGCGTCCAGTTGACCGAGCCCATGACCCACGGCATGCGGATCGGCGTCAGATGCCCGGCAGCGGCGTCATCGAGGATGAACGTCGTGTCGTTGTGCTTTTGCAGGAAGCTGGCCGTCACGACTTCCGTCATGTCCTCTTCAACGGCCCGCCTGACGATCGGCGCCTTGTGCTCGCCGAAGGCCAAAATGACGACTTTGCGCGCCTCCATGATGGTGCCGACGCCCATCGTCAGAGCCTGGTGTGGCACGTTTTCCTCGCCGAAGAAGTCCGCAGCGGCGTCGCGGCGCGTCACCGGGTCGAGCGTGATCGCGCGCGTGCGGCTATGGCGCGTCGAGCCCGGTTCGTTGAAGCCGATATGCCCGCTGCGGCCGATGCCCAGGATTTGCAGGTCGATGCCGCCGGCGCGGCGTATCTGCTGCTCGTAGCGGGCACAATATTCCTCGATGTCGTGCGTCGGCGTCATGCCATCCGGGATGTGGATGTTCTCCGGCTTGATGTTGATGTGCTTGAACAGCGTCTCCTGCATCCAGAGCCGATAGCTGTGGGCATCGTCGGGAGCCATCGGATGGTATTCGTCGAGGTTGAAGGTAACGACGCGCGAGAAATCGAGCCCCGCGTCCTTGTGGAGCCGAATCAGCTCGCGGTAGAGTCCGACCGGCGTCGAACCCGTCGCCAGGCCCAGCACGGTCGGCCGGCTGGCGGAGTTGTTTTGCCGAATCAGGCTCTCGATCATCAGCGCCACATGGCGCGACGCCTGCGTGCTGGTCGGGAACACCAGGGTGGGGATTTTCGTGTGTGGCAGGTATTGGGAGGTCATGGTCGGTAGTCAGTAGTCCGTGGTCAGTAGTCCGTGGTGAGTGGTATTCGCTTCCTTTATTGGTTACTGTACACTGAATATTGGCCACTGACTACTGACTACTAACCACTGACTTCCCATGATCGAAATCCTTCTCAACGGCGAGCGGAATACGCTGCCGCAACCGCTGTCCATCCAGGAATTGATCGAGCGCATCGGCCTGGATCCGCGCAAGGTCGCGGTCGAGGTCAATCGCGAGGTGGTGCCGAAAGCTCGACATCCCGAGACGCGCCTGCAAACGGGGGACGCGGTCGAGATCGTCACGCTGGTCGGCGGGGGGGCGCAACCGCCTGCGGACATACCTCTCAAGGTCGGCAAGTTCACGTTCCAGTCGCGTCTCATCACCGGCACCGGCAAGTACAAGACGTACGACCTGATGCGCGACTGTCTTGACGCCAGCGCCTGCGAGGTCACCACCGTGGCCGTGCGGCGCGAACGGCTCATCGACAAGGAAGGCAAGAGCATCCTTGACTTCCTCGATCTGAAGAAGCTGACCATCCTGCCCAATACGGCCGGCTGCTTCAACGCGGAGGACGCCATCCGGCACGCTCGCATCGCCCGCGAGCTGTTGACGAACCTGGGCAATCCCGGGGCCGAGTGGGTCAAGCTCGAATGCCTGGCCGACACGAAGACGCTGCTGCCGGATCCTGTCGCGACCTTGCAAGCGACCGAAACGCTGGTGAAGGAGGGCTTCCAGGTGCTGGTTTACACAAGCGACGACCCGATCATGGCCAAGCGCCTGAAGAACGCCGGTGCGACCAGCGTCATGCCGGCCGGCAGCCCGATCGGCTCGGGGCAGGGCGTTCTCAACCCGAACAACATCCGCATCATCCTCGAATACCTGAAAGAGGGCGATCCCGACTACCCAGTGATCATCGACGCCGGCGTCGGCACCGCCAGCGATGTCACGATTGCGATGGAGCTAGGTTGCGATGGCGTCCTCCTCAACACCGGAATCGCCTCGGCCCAGGACCCCTTGCGAATGGCCTACGCCATGAAGTATGCTTGCGACGCCGGCCGACTGGCATTCCTCGCGGGCCGCATCCCGAAGAAGCTGTACGCGACGGCGTCGAGCCCGATGGAGGGGTGGATTGCGCCGACGAGGTGACCTTTTCAACGAAGCGATCATGAAAGAGCGATTGCCAATCTGGTTTCAGGCGCTGGCGCTCATTCTGCTTTCCGGCGTTTTCATGGCGTCCGTTAGCTGGGTGTGGAAGCAAGACAAGGCCCACCCGCAGGGTCGAACAGGCGCCATAATTAACTCGGCCCATGAAATCATTTATCTTGCGATGCCAGTTCCGCTTGTCTATTTGGGTTTGCGGTTCTTGTTGCGTTTGGTTCGAGACGAAAACGCCAATCCAGTTTCTGTGATTCTAGGATTCATATCCCTTGTTTTCGTTTTGCCGGGCGCTCTTGCCTAAGGTGCCGTCCGTTAATTAGTGTTACAACTTCGCAGATGTTTCATACACCTGCTCCATGCGACGCGCAAGCATGGAGGCTGCGATACGCCAACGGTTCGAAGGTCTGGCTTCGTCGTTGGATGAGCGCCAAAGACGATTGTGGGCG
>SHZY01000069.1 GCA_009692065.1 Gemmataceae bacterium | reverse complement strand
TGCCTACTTTGCCGATCAACCCAGCCCGAGCCTGCTGCCCGACACCACCTGAGCCGCTTCCTGCCGGTACTCCCATTCATAACGTAGTGTTGGCCATTCTCGAACGCAACTGGTACGCGCTGTCGGCAGTATTCGACCGTGAACGGCTATAGAAAAAGGTGTATTCGGAAGTGGGGGGGCGATTTTTCGGGCCGCCCACGATGTAAGCCGCCAGTACACAAGCAACGGTCGTTTATTTCGTATACGGTCGGAAATCCCGATGGTGAACGCCCGTTTCAATTGAACGTTTTGAGAGCTACTTCCTCAGTGGGGAAGATCTTGAATATCTTGTCGAGCTTGGTGATTGTGAACACCTCCATGATTTGCGGGATCACGGCACACATCGCCAGCTTGCCCTTCAGGCCCGTCAGCTTCTTGTGCAAGTTGATCAGCTTGCCAAGGGCGGCGCTCGACATGTATTCGACCTTGTCGAAGTTCAAGAGAAGCTTGTGCCGATTTTCATCGTCCACCAGGCTGAAAAGCTGATCGGCGATCGCCTGGATGGTCGGCTCATCCAGGATGCGATTATCCAGGAAATGGACGACCGCGACGTCGGCAATGTTCTCGATCTTGAGGCGTTGTGTGGCCATGAGTCATCCCTTGTATACTTGGCAAGAAACTCTTTCCGAGTGGCTAGATACTGAATCGCTCCAGCAACACCACCGAGGTGTCGTCATGCCGGCCCATCCCGCCCGTATATTCGGAGGTCTTCGCGAACAGCTGGACGAGCGTCTGCTCGATATTCAAATCATGACATTCCGCCAGCGTCTTTACAATCCCTTGTGTGCCGAAAGCCAGTTCGCTGTTCGCCCCGCTTCGCGGCGGCAATGCGTCGGTTAGGCCGTCGGAGTAGACTAAGATACGGCTGCCGGGCGGAATGAACATGGTGCCGGAGGCGTACAGCACATCGGGGTAAATCCCCAGCGGCAGGCCAGTCTCATCGTCGGTGCCGATCAGGGCAACTTCGTTGGATTTCATATTCTGCATGAGCGCCAACGGATGGCCCGCGGAGGTCCAGTGCATCTCGTGGTTTTCCGTGTCGATCACCGCGTAAAACAGGGTGATGAACCCGCCGCCCGATTGCACGATCGAGTTTTCGCATAGCCGCTGATTGATCTCGCCGACGAAGCTCGCCGTCTCGCGATAACGAGAGCCCGTGAACATGCGGATCAAGGTGTGCATCGCCATGATCGACATGCACGCCTTCAGCCCGTGACCCGACGCATCGCCGACCATCAAGGCAAGCAGATTCTTGTCGGGCAAAAAGAGATCGTAATAATCGCCGCCGGCCATCACGACCGGCATTTCGCCGACGACTTGCACCTGGGCGGGTTCATACCGCGCGGTCATCGCGTAGCCTGGGGGCGGCGTTAACCCCTTGGGAATGATCGATTCCTGCATGCGGCGGACGCCGTCCATTTCGTCGCGCAACAGGGCGGCCAGCTTCTTGCCTTCCTCGGCTCGTTGCGCCGCCACGGCCGACTCCAGGCTCGTCAGCGCCAGGAAGATGAAGTCGCCGTTATCATCCCGAATGATGTACGCCTTCAACCCATGGGCCATGAACTTGGGCAGACTCATCATCTCGTTCTGCCGGCAGGCAATCACGATCGGAATCCCCGGCATCTGCGTTTGCTGTTGCAGGTAGTGCTGGTAGCCATCGTCCGGTGTCTTGGGAAAGGTCAGCGCCAGCAGCACGACATCCCACTTGCCCAGAACATTCTCGCCGGCGAAGTCCGCGGTGGTGAGGCAAACCTTGATGCTGTTACCCTCAGCGCCCAGGTACAGACTCAGCAAGTCTGCCTGTTCGGGATCATCCCACACAACGAGAATTCTCATATGTTTCCCCCAAACGTCGGACCGGAGGTCGGGCAATCTTCACGTCCCGGCGCCGGCGAGTAAATCCTACCAAAAAAAAACACGAGGGAAAGCCCTTATTCGTCTAGCGTCCGTCTTCACCGGCCGGGTGCAGTAGGCCCGACCCGAGCGCTCAGTAATGTGCGATGAATAACTTCCCGATGTTACTGCACGGATGTAGGGTGGGGCGAACGAAGTGAGGCCCACCGGTGCTTGCAACTGCATGGTGGGCCTCACTTCGTTCGCCCCACCCTACGATTCGGCCTCCTTGCCAAATCGGGTAGTTGTTTTTGGACGTTACTAAACAAAGGCCGATCAATGCCCTTGCGGATGTTCGTCCGCACGGAACAACGGATGTTGGCGATTGCCCCGCGCAATCACATACGCAACCAGATCGAGAATCTCCTCGCGCGTCAGCTTGTCCAGCAATCCCTTCGGCATGACCGAAATTGGCGACTTCGCCTTCGAGTCGATCTCGCTCACCAGCAAGATCTTCGGCTCCGCCTTCACCAGCGGGTTCTCGATGATCTTGAGCTGCTTGGGCGTCTCTTCCAAAATCAGGCAGGTGATCGACTTGCCGGCCTTCGTCTCGATAATCCAGGTTTGATACTTTTCGTTGATCTTGAACGACGGCTCGACGATGTCCTTGAGGATATCGATCGCCTTCATCTTGGGATCGAGCTTCATCAGGTCGGGGCCAAAATCGTTGCCTTCCCCATCCATCTTGTGGCAAGCGATGCAGTTGGCGATCTTGAACATGGCCTTGGCGTTGCCAAAGCTGCGGCCGGCCTTCAGATTCTGCACCTCGGAGGCGAGATCGTCGAATTTCCACTCGGTGCGCGGCCGACGATCCTTGAGCTGCGGATCCTCAATCTTGAGCGGATGCTTGGCGAGATAGGCCTCCGGATCAGCGAGGTACTCGTCGAGATTGTCCACCACATAGAGCGCCCCGTGCATGCGCATCCAGTGGCCCGGATAGGTGCATACAAACGGATAGACGCCCGGCGTCGTCGGTGCGACGAAGCTCAGCTTCTGCGTCTCGCGCGGCTGCAACAATATGCTGGCGAGCAGCACCTTGTCCGATTTCGGCACGAAAAGCCTGGCCTGGAAGGCGGGATCCTGCGAATTCGCCTCGGCAAACTTGCCCAGCTCTTCCATCGAGCCCGGCTTGGCGAAGACGATGTTGTGCGGCATCAAGTCGAAGTTTTCGAAGAGGAACTCGACCGCCTTGCCCTTCTCGACGACGATCACTTCCTTGTCGTAAGCCATCCGCTCGGGCAAAGTGCCAATGCGAATGACGCGGACGCCGAGCTGGCCTAATTCCTGACGCACCTTCTTGGCGCGATCGGGAATCAGCAGCGTGGCGAGGGAGTCGGCGAATTCCAGGGCGTCGAGCGCGTCTTGCCCGGTACGTTCCTTAACAGGAATCTTGCGAATGTGCCCAAGCATGAGGTCGACGAGGACGCCCGCGTCGTCCTTCGGCCAGTATTGCTTCGGGATGCGCTGCATAGCGCGAATGGCCGCCAGGCGCTCGATGTCTTCTTTCACGTATTTGGTAAGCGTTTGGAACGTCTTGGCTTCCTGGCCGCGCACCGTGGTGAGCGCGGTCATGGCAGCGCGGCGCACCAAGATGGCAGGGTCGGGACCGCCGCCGAAAATGAACTCAGCCTTGATCACGGGGGTTGGCTGCTTGGCCAGCACGTGAACGTCCTTCTTCGCAGCGTCACGGATCTTGATCGCGTAGTTATTGAGCCGACTGCCGAGGTTGCCTTCGGTGCGATTGTAGATGATGATGGCGTCGATGGAGAATTCCTTGCCGAGATCGACTTCCCACCAGGGATTGGTGGTTCCTTCGGCGGTGTTGGTTTGGCCACCGTCGCCGTAAACGCCACTCTTGTTGCCGTCGATTCCTCGACTGGCATCGCCGCCGCTGGCCGTGCTGGATTGCGATGCCTTGCCCGATCGCGCGACGTTCTTGCCATCGGAGTAGACCTCCACCTCGGCCAGGGTGAGCGTGCGAAACTTGCCCGGCAGTTCGATGCGCACATAGCGGCCGATGTGTCCCTTACCTGCCGGAGCCTTCGACGTGAGATTGTCGGGCAGCTTTTCGAGCAAAGGCTCGACCTTCGCATAAAGGCTGGCACGCAGGCTGGCGTCGGAGATCATCGGCATTGCCGCAAGGAAATCGCGTAGAGCCGGGACGGATTTCGTGGCCAGCATCCACGCCTTGTCCGGTGAACCGTCCACATTCATCAGCGACACATAGCCGATCTGGCGAATAACCGGCTGTTTCGCGGCCAACGCCAGCTTCTCTAACTCCGAGCGCGCTTGTGCCAACTCGGCGGGGCCGCGCGAGGTCAACATACGCACGAGATCGAAGATGACGTTCTCATCGCGTGCTTCCTTCTGATCATCGATGCGGGCGATCGCTTCGAGGAGAACACCCATCGCGGCCCGATTCTGGATCTTCGCAAGCTCGGTGACGGCTTCGCGGCGAACATTGTCTTGCAAACCGTGACGGAGCAGGATCTCGTTGTAGACATCCTTGTTCTTCTTTGCCTTCAGCAAGGCTTCGTTGCTGAGGCTGCGGAGGAAAAATCGCGCACCGGCCTCGCTCGAAACTGGGATCGTCTGCCCCTTGGCGACAGCGGCCTTCCAGTTCGCGTCGATCTGCCGGCGGGTTTCCTTCATGCAGTAGTCGAGGTAATAATCCGTCGGATGCTCCGTCGCGATAAGCACCACCTCGATGGCATCGGGGTTGGTGAAGAAGCTCGCCGCCCGCACCGCTTCCAGTCGGACGCGCGGATGTTTGTCCGCGGCCAGGCCCTTGAAGATTTCAAGGGCGTCGGAGATCTGCTCGCGCTGATAGCACAGCACACGCGCAGCCGCGGCCCGGGCGCGATGGTCCGGCGACGCCAGCACCTTTTTCAAGAGATCGCGGTTGGCAACGTTGTGATTCTGATGCAGCCACAGGCCTTCCAGCACATGATGCTCGTACTCGGCATCCTTCTTGTCCAGCTTGGCCAGCCAATCGCTCGCGGCAACGATGACCTCCTCAGCCTTGCGCGACGACAGCTCGAGCCGAGCGCGATAGCGCACCTTGTCTTCCGGATTCTTCAGCGCGTCGAGCAATTCCGCGATCGTTGCACCTTCGATTCTTGGCGCCTTGCTCAAGGGCCGACCGTCGTAGGTGATGCGGTACACGCGGCCATAAACGCGATTGCGATTCGGATCGCGCAAATTGTGCTGCATGTGGCCGATGATCGGGTTGTGCCAATCGCTGAAGTAGATGGCGCCGTCGGGGCCCATCTTGACGTCGGAGGGACGGAAGTTCGGGTCTGTGGACGACACGATGTTTTCCTCGACCTTCGCGCCGAACCCGGAGCCCTCGTCAACAACCCGATGGCGGAAGATGCCCTGAAAGCCGATCACGTTGGCGTTCAAATAGTTGCCTTGGTACTCCGGCGGAAAGTGCTGGCTGGAGAGGATTTCATTGCCGGGGCATGGCCGACTTTGCTGCTGGAAGAACACCTTGAGGCCCGCATGGCTTTGGCCGAAGTCGAGCCGGCCGGAGAAGGCGGCGGCGAAATAGTTGGCGTTGCCCGTGCCGTCGGTGACGAAATCCTGACCCCAACGATCGAAGACGTGCCCGTGCGGATTGGCGAAGCGGTAGTTGACGTACGTCTCGAACTTGAACGTCCTCGGCTCAAAGCGAAACACGCCGGCGTTGGCGTTGCGCACGGGCGGGCCCCACGGCGTCTCGACTTGCGTGTGATGGAACGTCCCCTCCTGGAAATAGAGGGCGCCGCCGCCGTCGATCACGAAACTGTTGAGAGCGTGATGCGTGTCGGCCGAGTCGATGCCGTGCAAGACTCGCTCGCGATAGTTGGCCTTCCCTTTCCCGTCCGTGTCCTTCAGGAACATCAAGTCCGGCTGCTGGCCGACGAGCAATCCGCCATTCCAGAACTCCAGGCCCGTCGGCACGTGCAGCTTGTCGGCCCAGACGGTACACTTGTCGGCCACGCCGTCGCCGTCGGTGTCTTCGAGGATGATGATCTTGTCGTTCATCTCCTCCTTCGGCTTCCAGTGCGGATAGCTCGGCATGACCGCGACCCATAGGCGACCCTTGTTGTCCCACGTCATCTGCACCGGATTGGCGAGATCGGGGAACTTCTCCTCGGAGGCAAAGAGATTGATCTTGAGGTTCTTGCCCAGCTTCATCTTCTTGATCGCTTCCTCGCCGCCGAGGAAGAGGTGCTTGAGGCCCGGCAGCGGGCCCGGCTTGTTGGTGTTGATCTCGACGAAGGGCTTGGTGTTGGAATCATCCACCTTGTACGCCTTGCCCTGAGCGGTGGCCCAGCAGGCCTTGTCGCGATTGGCGGTCATTTCGTCGAGGATTTCCATCTCGCGCTGGGCGACCTCGAAATTGGAATTGATCTTTCCGGGAATCGGCTTGCCAGTCTTCGGATCGAATTCGTTGAATTTGAGCCCGGCCCGACCGCCGTAGATCGAGTAGCCGTCCACCGTGCGATAGCGGTTGAACCAGGTGAAATTGCGTTCGAGAACGGCGGCGTGGACCTTGCGCACACGCTGTTCATCGCGGGGCAACCGAGCGGCGAAGAGCGCGGCATCGATTGTGTCAGCCAGGTATTGATCGCCAATTTCGCTGAGGTGAATACCGTTGATCGTCCAGTAGTGTTTTGAAATTGGATACGACTGAAGGGTCGGCGCGAAGAGATCGATGAAGGTGACATCGTTGGCCTTGGCAACTTGGGCCATCGCATCCGAGTAAAGTTTGAGCCGCGTATTGTTTTCCTTGCCGTCCGGCAGATTCTTGTCCTTCAGATCCTCATGCGCGATCGGCGAGATCAGCACCACGCGCGGGGCGCTGACGCCGTTGTACTTCTTGCTCTTGAGGTTCTTGACGTAAGCGTCGAGATCGCTCTTGAACTTTTCGACGCCGTCCTTGCCCTTGAACGATTCGTTGTAGCCGAAGAAGGCGAAGACGACGTCGGTCTTGGTGCGCGTGAGCCATTCATCGGGGGAGCCGAAATTGGCGGAGCGCAGCCGTGTGGTAATCTCATCGCCGGAGAAACCGAGGTTGCGGAAGACGAGATCGTGATCGGGGAAGCGCGTGTAAAGGTACGTCTCCAGCCAGCCGTGATGCTGCATGCGCTCGGCGAGCGTGTTGCCGACGATGCTGATGCGATCGCCCTTCTTCAGAACGAGTGGCTGGGCCTGGGCAAGGCTCGCGGTGACGAGGATGGCGAGGGCAGCGAGGAGGTACTTTTTCATGACGATGGTCCCGTTGGGTTTCGCCGGCGAGCCTGCTCGCCGCGGATAGAGGGCGGGTACGGTTGGTTGTTGCTTTTTATACGGGAAGGTTGAACGAAGCTCAAATGGCGAAAGGGAAACACGCGGCACCCCACAGATTCGGACCGTTTCTGACGTGCACCACGGGCCCATTCCATAAAATACCGAACGTACCATCTTTTCGCCCGTCTCGTTCGTCTTATTGGTGAAGAAACAATTCCAAAAGGAAAGGGGTCTTGCCATGCGACGTGTTTTGGTTGCCTTGGCGGGTGTTATTGCTGGTCGGCAGCTCGGCACGGGCCACCGGCTTGCTGATTCCGACGGAGAAAAAGCTGCCGCCGCTGGCGCTGGTCGATCAGAAGGTGTCGATCAGCATCGACGACCAGGTGGCGACGACGCGGATCGAGCAATCGTTCCGCAATCACACGGGCCGCGAACTCGAAGCGACCTATCTTTTCCCGGTGCCCAAGGGCGCCAGCGTTCGCAAGTTTACCATGTGGGTGAACGGCGTCGAAATGCCGGGCGAAATCGTCCCCGCCGCAGAGGCCCGCAAGATCTACACCGACATCGTCTCGCGCAGCCATGACCCGGGCCTCCTGGAATACATGAACCACAGCCTCATCAAGCTGCGCGTGTTCTCGGTGCCCGCCAAGGGCGACCAGCGCATCTCCTTGACCTACACCAGCGTCGCCAACAGCGACGAACGGCCTCATCGAGTACATGTATCCGATGCGCACTGACGGCAAAGCCGCCCAGACGCTCGAAAAATTCTCCATCGACATCAAGCTGAAATCGCAGCATTCGATCACCAACGTCTACTCGCCGAGCCATCCGATCACCATCAACCGTCCCAACGACAAGGAAGCGATCATCGGCTTCGAGAAGAACCAGGCGATTCTCGATCGCGACTTCCGGCTCTTCTATCAAGCCGGCAAGAAGGACATCGGCATGACCACGGTCACGCATCGGCCGATCGCCGACCGCCCCGGCTACTTCATGCTGCTCCTGTCGCCGCGGGCCGAGCTGTCGAAGATTCAGCAGCAGCTGCGCGATTTCGTCTATGTGATCGACACCTCCGGCAGCATGCGAGGCAAACGGCTCACGCAGGCGAAGAACGCTCTCAAATATTGCCTGAAGAATCTGAGCGAGGGCGATCGCTTCGCCATCATCAACTTCGCCTCGACCGTGACCAAGTACACGAACAATCTGCAAGCCGCCAACCCGTCCAACCTCGAAGCGGCGCGGCGCTGGGTCGATGACCTCGAAGCGACCGGCGGCACCAACATCGACGACGCCCTCCGCGACGCCATGCAGATGCGCTCCGCCGACCAGGGCCGAACCTACACCATGGTCTTCTTCTCCGATGGCCAGGCAACCTGGGGCGAACGCAACCCGCTCAAGATCCTCGAGAACGTCAAGAAGTTGAACTCGGGCAACACGCGCATCTTCAGCTTCGGCGTCGGCGATGACGTCAACACCGTGCTGCTCGATTCGCTGTCCGAGAGCACCAAGGCGATCAGCAGCTACGTCCGCGAATCGGAAGACATCGAGGCCAAGGTCTCGAGCCTTTACGCCAAGATCAGCAATCCGGTGCTCGCCAACCTCAAAATGAAAGTCGGCGACGGCATCGTCTTGAGCGAAGTCTACCCGCAAGAACTGCCCGACCTCTTCCACGGCACCCAGCTCGTCGTCTTTGGCCGTTACACCGGCGAGGGCGCAACGACCATCACCCTGACCGGCCAGATCGGCAAGGACACCAAGGAATTCGTTTACGAAACCAACTTCTCCGACAAGACCGAGGACGGCAAAGGCTTCGTCGAGGACCTGTGGGCCCGCCGCAAGGTCGGCTTCCTGCTCGACCAGATTCGCGTGCAGGGCGAAACCAAGGAAGTGGTTGACGAGGTCGTCTCGTTGGCCAAGCGCTATGGCATCACGACGCCGTACACCAGCTACCTGCTCGTGCCGGACGGTCCGATGCCGGCGCCGCGTGGTATCGGCAAGGGGCCGATTGATCCGAGGCAGCCTGTTCCGCAAGCGCTCGGCGGCGGCATGGGGGGGATGGGCGGCGGCGCCGGCGGCCCGGCCATCAAGCTCGAAGATTTCGCCAAGAACCTCGGCAAGAAGGATGTCGCCGAGACCCGCATCCAGCAGGAATTCGATCGCTTGACTGATGAGGGCAAGAAGGGCGATAAGAAGAGCAAAGAGGCCGCTGCAGATGCCCTATACCGGCAGGGTTCCCTGCAAAAGGCACAGGCGGCCTTCAATAGCCGTAAGCTGTACGACGTGCAGAACGGCAAGCTCGGCGTCGATTTCGCCGTGCAGAACAACGCTCTGCGTATCCAGAACCAGACGGTCCGCACGGCGTCCCGCAATGTGCAGAACCGCAACGTCGTCGAAGTCGGCGGCGTCTGGATCGATGACGCCTTCACTCCCAAGATGGAAACGGTAGCCATCAAGGCGCAGTCCGAGGCGTACTTCAAGATCCTCGAACGCCATCCGCAAGTCAAGGACGTCTACACCCTCGGCAACTACTTGATCTGGGTCACGCCCAGTGGCAAGGCCCTCATCATCGACGCCGCCAACGGCGCCGAGACGCTCCCCGTCGCCGACATCGACCGGCTATTCGTGGCGCCGGCCAAGAAGAAGTAAACCCGCGAAGCCCAGGGGTGAGGTACTCCGAACCCCTGGGATGTAAAAACAAAACGCCGCGCCGAGTGAAATCGGCGCAGCGTTTTCTCTTGCCCGTTTGGCAACCGCTCATGGAAGGTACAACCTTCCAGCACCGCGAATATTCTCCGCATCAAAAAGATATTCGAGCAGCTTTGCGGCAAGCAATTCGATGTATTCTCGTTCCGAGCGAAAGCGATTGATATCCGAGATGGTGAACACGGGATGGCTGGTCGGCACGGTCCGTGTGCGAATCATGGATTCGAGCGAATCGGGCCTGTCATCGTTGCGATTGTCGGTAAGCAGAAAGAAGCCATGTTGCTGGCAGAAATCCCAAACTTGCTCGTCGGGCCCTCCTTTGGCGAGACCAACCTGATCGAAGGTGGCGATGCTCACACCGACGAGAGAACTGATATCGGTCCGTTCCGCCGCAAACATGAACCGCGACAGGTACTCCGCGTAACCGTCAATGTTCTCATCCAGGAGTATCGTCGGCACCGTTTTTCTCCGCCTGCCTCTTGGCCAGTTTTTTCCGCAAAAGCGCCATTCGTTCCTCAATCGAAAGGTGATCGTTGGCTCGCGTCCAGGCCGGCTGCGCAGCTCGCATGCGGTCGTGATATGCCTTGATCTCTTTTTCGGCCTGGACGACTTCCTCGTAGTGGTCCCGGATGTACTCCTTGAGCAAGGCGATCTCGTCGTCGGTGAGCGATGGAATCCAGCGGCGGATTTCGTCGTTGGACGCGCGCTCACGGTAGTACGGCACCAAATCCTGCACGGTGATCCGGCTCGTCGAAAGCTGCGGTACGCGCCCGCTGTCAACGATCTCGGTGGATTCGGTTCTCATGCTGATATTCTAGCAGACAGTGGAAATGATGATGCAGAAAAAGCGGGCGCAACTTTTCTCATGAGAAAGCTGCGTCCCCTTTCGATTAGCTTGGATTCCGAACATCACTGGCGAATCTTGATGGAACCGTCCGGCGTAACTTTGATTCTCACGGAACGTTCGGTTTCCAAGCCCAAGCGGCAAAGGACTGTGTATTCAGTTGCATCAATAGTCTCTAAACGAGCATATTCCACGACGGTCCCAATTTGACCAAAATACACTCCTCTTGCTTCGAAATAAAACCCGTGTTCAACGTCCGACCCTTGAGAAAGGTTAAGGCACAGATGATAGCCGCTGAGCGTTTTTCTTTTGAAACCGAAAGGCCCCCGGTCGAATCGCTCCTCGATCCAGGCTTCTTTGATAGCGATTTGCTTTCCGTTCCAGTTGATAAGGCTCGGTGCGAAAGTCACGGAGCAGACGAAACAGCCCCGAAGTTTCGATTCCCGGAGCGTGTAACACGGCCCGTCTCTACGCCCCTCAGAAGCATCGACCAACGAAAAGGCAATGAGTGCGACAACGGCTAGGCCGAGAGTGACAATAATGCGGCGATTCATGATGAGATCCCCTTGCGGGTCACAGCAGCGTCACCTTGTCGCGATTCGCCGTCAGCTTCTTGGTGGCGTTGCGAGTGTCCAGGACGTGCGGCACCTTGGCGACCACACGCTCGTAATCGACGGCCTGGTGATCCGTCGCGATGATGCACATCGAGCAGCTTTCCAGCATCTCATCGGTCAACGGCACGCATTCCATGGCGATGCCGTGCTCGTCGAAGTTCGGCACGTAGGGATCGTGGTAGACGACGTCGGCGCCATCGGCTTGCAGCAGCTTGATGATTTCGAGTGCTGGCGATTCGCGCCAGTCGCCCAGGTCACGCTTGTAGGAGATGCCGAGCATCAGGATCTTCGACTTCGACGGCGAGATGCCGAGCATGTTGAGGACGCGATGCGTCTTCTCACGCACGAACTCCGGCATGCGGCGATTGATCTCGCCGGCCAGCGCAATGAAGCGCGTGTTGAAGTTGTACTCGCGTGCTTTCCATTCGAGGTAGTGCGGGTCGAGCGGAATGCAGTGCCCGCCGACGCCCGGTCCCGGATAGAACGGCATGATGCCGAACGGCTTCGTGAACGCGGCATCGAGCACTTCCCACACGTTCAGATTCATCTTGTCGCACAAAAGCGCCAGCTCGTTTACGAGCGCGATGTTGACGGCCCGGAAAGTATTCTCGAACACCTTGACCATCTCGGCCGCGTTGGCGCTGGAGACCGGCACGACGCGTTCGATGGTCTGCGAATAGAAGGTGACGGCGACGGTCTGCGAATTCGGCCCGATGCCGCCGACGACCTTCGAGGTGTTCTTGGTCGTGTAGCGCGAGTTGCCCGGATCGACGCGCTCGGGGGAATGCGACAGGAAGAAATCGACCTCGACCTTGAGGCCGGTCGCTTCGAGGATCGGCAGCATGATTTCTTCAGTGGTGCCCGGATAGGTCGTCGATTCGAGGCTGATGAGCTGGCCGGGACGCAGGTATTTGGCGAGTTCGCGCGTCACGCCCTCGACGAACTGCAAATCGGGATTGAGGTTCTTCGTGAGCGGCGTTGGCACACAGATGACGATGACGTCCATCTTGGGCACTTCGCGGAAGTCGCAGACGACGCGCAAATGGCCGCTCTGGACCAGGTCGCGCAGCTCTTCGTCCTTGACGTCGGGGATGTAATTCTCGCCGCGGTTGATGGTGGCGGCCCGGCTCGGGTTCTGCTCGATGCCGACGACCTGGAAGCCGACCTTGCCCTTCTCGACAGCGAACGGCAAGCCGACATAGCCCATGCCGACCACGCCGACCACGGCGCTGTGGTTTTCGAGCTTCTGAAGAAGATCGGCCACGCGCTTCTGGACTTCCGCTTCGGAATGCTCGGCGACAATGCGGAGGTGCGGCCCGCCAAGATATTTATGCCCGAGGCGAGCGTTGGGGACGTGCGCGTTGGTGCGTCGTTGCGTCGGTTGCAACATCGAGAGTCTCCTTCCATGGAAATCGGCCGGGCCCATCCGAGGGCCTCATGTGCAATCCCGCACATCGTAAAGAAACTCCGCTTTTCCCTCAAGGCCAGAAATCAAGGCAAGCTGGGAGGTTTCGCACGATGGGCGCGATTCTACTAGCTGAATCGGCAAAGTAGGCGGTCTCACTTGAGCTTGCGACCGAGCGAGGTACTGCTTAGAATCCAATCTGCTCTGGTGCGTAGATTTCAGGCAAGCCCTGGGATGAGGTACTCGGAATCCCAGGGTTCGGTGTACCTCACCCCTGGGCGTCCGCCGGATTGCAGGCAAGAGCACGGAGGCTGAGATGTGCGGCATCGCCGGGTTTCTTGGGCATTCGACGGATGGCGGTGCTTCAGCGGCCACCCCGCTACGAACGCTCGCGCACCGCGGGCCTGACGACTCCGGCTGGATCGCCCACCGCGCCGACTCGGCACACCCCTCGGGCACTCTCCTCTTGCATCGTCGGCTGTCGATTCTCGATCTCACCGCCGCGGGCCATCAGCCGATGAAAACCGCCGATGGCGCGCACACCATCGTCTTCAACGGCGAAATCTACAACTATCGCGAGCTGCGTGACGAACTGCAAAAGCTCGGTTGTGCGTTCCACACGCAGACCGACACCGAGGTGCTGCTGCAAGCTTACGTGACCTGGGGCCCCGGATGTTTGCGCCGGTTCATCGGCATGTTCGCGTTTGCGATCCGCGATGAACGCCGCCGCGTGCTGTTCCTGGCCCGCGATTTCTTCGGCATGAAGCCGCTTTACTATGTGCAGAATACCGCGGGCCAGTCCTTCGCCTTCGCCTCCGAAATCAAAGCCCTCCTCGATTGGCTACCCCTCAAACGCACGGCGCAACCGCAGCGGCTCTACGAATATCTGCGCTTCGGCCGCACGGATCATGGCGCCGACACCCTCTGGCGCGACATTCGGCAGGTGCCGGCGGCGCATTATTTGGAGGTGCCGCTCGATCGGCCCGGCGTCCCCGAGCCGGTGCGTTACTGGAACCTGCCGGACGACCAACCGCTCGATCTGTCGTTTGAAGAAGCTACCGCGGCGGTGCGGGAGAAATTCCTGCAAAACATCCGGTTGCACCTGCGCAGCGATGTGCCAGTCGGCGCGGCACTCTCAGGGGGCGTCGATTCGTCGGCCATCGTGGCAGCCATGCGCCTCGTAGCGCCGCAGGCCGAGTTGCACGCGGTCAGCTTCATTGCGGACGATCCGGCTGTCAGCGAAGAGCACTGGGTTGATCTCGTCGGCCAGCACGCTGGAGCGATTGTTCACAAGGTGCGCGCCAATCCCGACACGTTGCTCGCGGATTTCGATCACTTGATCTACACGCAGGATGAGCCCTTCGGCAGCACCAGCATGTATGCCCAGTATTGTGTTTTTCGCCACGCCAAGGAGAACGGCATCAAGGTGATGCTCGACGGCCAAGGTGCGGACGAGATGCTGGCGGGCTATCACCTGTTTCTGCCGGCCCGGCTCAGCACGCTCATGCGGCAAGGGCGCTGGATCGAGGCGTGCCGATTCGCTCGCCGCGCCAGTCAGTTGCCAGGCATGCGCGGCTACATGCGCCTCTGGCTACAGGCTGGCCGGCTGCTGTTGCCGGCGTTCGGCGCGAAGCTTGCCAGCCGCTGGCTGATGCCCGCCTGGCTCAACGCCCGCTGGTTCCAGGATCGCGGCGTGACTTTTGGCCCGATCTCGAATCCAGGCCAGCGCGACATGATGCGCGAAGAGCTGCGGCAAACCGTCTCGGCCACCAGCCTGCCGATGTTGCTGCGCTACGAGGATCGCAACTCGATGGCGTCGTCGATCGAAAGCCGGCTGCCGTTTCTGACGCCAGACTTCGCCGAGTTGCTGCTGCGTTTGCCGGAGGAATACATCCTGGGACGGGATGGTACCAGCAAGAACGTCTTCCGCCAGGCGATGCGCGGCATCGTGCCGGACCCGATTCTGGATCGCCGCGACAAGATCGGCTTCGCGACTCCGGAGCAGCGCTGGTTGAAGACGCTGCGTCCATGGGTCGAGGAGACTTTATCGAGCGCCCGGGCCCGCAGCATCGGCGCCCTCAACGTGCCGGCGATGCTGCACGATTGGCAAGCCGTGCTGGCGGGGCGAGCACGGTTCGATTTTCGCATCTGGCGCTGGGTGAATCTGATTCGCTGGGCGGATCGCTTTGACGTCACAATCGATTAGCCAGGGGCGCGAACGAAAAAACCATGAAACGCGTCGTCTTCGTCACCAGTCACTACCTGAACTCCGACCGCAAGGCCGGCTTCCACTGGCTTGCCGAATCGTTCTGGCGCGCTGGCTGGCAGGTGCTCTTCTTCACCGAATCTATCAGCTGGCTTTCACTCCTGCGCCGCCGCGACCCACGCTGCCAGCATCCAATCGTCCACGAAGCGAACCGACTCTGCCCGGTGCGCGAACGCATGGACAGCTACGTTTGGCTCACGCCGTTTCATCCGATCAACCTGCGTGTCGGCGCGCTCAATCGCCTGAGCGCTCCGGTGCTCAAACTGTATCCGCGTTTTTCGCTCGGTGAAGCGGAACCGGAAATCGCACAAGCCGACCTGATCGTCTTCGACAGCGACCACGGCCTGTTCCTGTTCGATCGCTTCAAGGAGCTGAACCCGCGTGCGCGTTACGTTTATCGTGTCTCCGACGACATACGCATGATGCAGCATCATCCGTCGGTGCCGGTCCAGGAGGAGCGGATTCTCGCCCAGTTCGATTTGATTAGTGCTGCGTCGTCGGTGTTTTCGCGTCGTTTTGCGCATCTGTCGAACGTGTTCTTTCACAATCACGGTCTGGAGAAGGACCTGTTTGATCGTCCGCACGCCGCCCCGTACCAAACGCCGCGGCCGAACGTGGTCTATGTGGGCAAGCACTATTTCGACGCGGATTTCCTGGCGCGGGCAGTGCGTCTGTTCCCGCACTGGTCGTTTCACGTCTTCGGCGCGGTGGGTCCCTTGCCAGCGACGCCGAATGTAGCGCACCACGGCGAACGGCCATTCGCGGAATTGGTACCCTACCTCCAGCACGCGGACATTGGCCTGCAGAATTTGGCCTACACACCGGGGGCCGAATGGTTCACGGATAGCTTGAAGATGTTTCAGTACACGTACTGCCGACTGCCGATCGTGGCGCCGAGTTATCTGAAGCACGATCGGCCGCATGTCTTTTACTACGAGCCGGGCGATGATGCCAGCATTAGCACGGCCATGCTCGCCGCGCAGGGATATGACCGCAAGCAAATCTCGACCGCGTCAGTTTTGTCGTGGGATGATCTCGCCGCTAAACTGGCGGCGTGATCTGAAGCCCTGGGATTCGGAGTACCTCATCCCAGGGCTTGCTACATATTCAATGCGCCGGCTTCATCCACGCGCGAAGGCCGGCCAGAATCGGCCGGCACAAGCTGCGAATCGGCGACGGGAACGCCGCATAGACGCGTTTGATCCGTGCGCGCATCCCGCCCGGCATCGCTTGCCAGAGGCGCTTGGCCGACGACGGCTCGAAATTCTTCCGATACGTTGCATGAAAGTCCGCCAAGGCATCACACGGCGGCAGGGGCAGCCATGCGGCTTGCTCCCGCGCGATGGGCAGCCAGGTCTGCTCGAGCACGGCATCGACCCGTGTCACGAATGCCTCGTAGGTAAAACTACCGCTGCCGATGATGTCGGCGTAGGCCCTCTCGGTGAGGGCTTCCAGAAACGTGTCATCGTGCAGTCTTGCCAGCACTTCGTCCACGTTGCTGAAGTCCTTTTTCAAGGCGATAAAATGCTGATCGGGCTCCAGCACACGGCTGTAGCGCCCCTCGAAGAGCACCAGCGCCGTGCGGCAAGCGATGGCCTCGAACACCTTCGGCGAAATCTGGTTCATCACGATCGCGCCTTCGCGATCTGCCAGATGCTTCTTGCGGACTTCTTCGTAAGTGATATTCGGATCGCGGCGTAGTTCCTGCTTGATGGTGGTTGCGAGCGTGCCGTCAAAGTCGAAGACGTTGGCGCCGCTCTCGGTGCCGAGGGTAGCCTTACATCGGCCCAGAAAGTCGAACCAACCGGCGCCGTAGATGCGATCCTTCTCATCCCAGGCGATGTCGGTGTTGAGGCCGCGGCCGGCGCAGATCTCTTTCATGCGGGCGCCGATGTGCTGCTTTTCCTGGCCAAGATCGCCATACCAGTAGCCGAGGTTGCGGCCACGGTAACCGATCAATGTCGAACGCTCCCGCAGCGGCGCGAAGGCTTTCATTTGACTCAGCTCGATCGGGACATAGCCGGTCAGGACGTTTACGAACTTGACGTTGGCGAACTGATCGGGTGGATAAACCTTGGCAATCGATTCGTCCGGCACGCACGTGAAAACCAGCCCGATGCCGAGGTCACGCATGGTTTCTTGCGCGAAGTGGGTGTTCTCGTATTCATCCTGAATGAACAGGACCTTCAGTCCACGGTATTGCTTGAGTGCCGCCGCGAACGATGCCGAGAGCGGGCCCGGATAACAGACGCGCACCGAGTAATGCAACACGACTGCGTCGAAGTAGTTGAGATCGAAGCGGCATTTGGAGAACGACGAGACATACGAGGCGTTGTGACGCGAGAATCGCTGGAAGCTCTCAAGATAATCGGCGATCGTCTTGACGTGCGTTTCGTGATGATCGTAGAGGATCAGGATGTTCTTCTTGGCGTCGTTGTTGCCGATCATGGGGGTAACCCTGTCGCTTCGAAAATCGGTTAGCCGCGCCGCGCGGGTGAAATCGCTCCGCTGCGCGGCGCGGCTAACCATCGAAATTACGCTGCCGCTCGGCGCGACATCTTGCCTGCCGCCTCGTAGTACGCGGCTATGCTGCGCACGACACGGTCGCGCTGCGTGTTGGGCAACTCGGGATACATCGGCAGCGCCAGCGTCGTCAGGGCGGCGCGTTCGCTTTCGGGGAAATCGCCCTTCTTATGGCCAAGGTTTGCGAAGCATTCCTGCAGATGCATCGGCACCGGGTAGTAGACCTCGGTCGTGATATTGTCGTTTTTCAGATGTTCGCGCACGGCTTCGCGGTCGTCGCAGCGGACGACGTATTGATTGAAGATGTGCCGCGATTGCATGATGCGCGGCGCCTGGATCAACCCGGTCAGGCCGTATTTCGCGAGGGCCGTCGTGTAGAACGCTGCGCCCTGCTGGCGAAGTTGCGACCAGGAGTCGAGGTGCTTGAGCTTGACGCGCAGAACGGCGGCGTGGATCGAGTCGAGCCGAAAGTTCCCGCCGACGAGCTTGTGATAGTATTTCGGGTGCGAGCCGTGGCCGCGCAAGAGGCGAATCTTGTCGGCGAGAGCCTTGTCCTGGGTGACGACGGCGCCGCCGTCCCCCATGCAGCCGAGGTTCTTGGACGGGAAGAACGAGTAGCAGCCGACGGTGCCGATCGAACCGGCGCGCCGGCCTTTGTATTCCGAACCGATCGCCTGGGCGGCGTCCTCGATGACGGCCAACTTGTGCTTGTTGGCCACGTGCATGATCGAGTCCATCTCGGCACATTGGCCATAGAGGTGCACGGGCATGATCGCCTTGGTGCGCGGCGTGATCTTGGCTTCGATCGCTTTCGGATCGATGTTGAACGTTACCGGATCGATATCCACGAACACTGGCTTCGCCCCGACGCGGACAATCGCGCCCGCGGTGGCGAAGAACGTGTACGGCGTCGTGATAACCTCGTCGCCCCAGCCGATATCGAGAGCCATCAGCGATACCAGTAGCGCGTCGGAGCCCGACGACACAGCGATGCAGTGATTCGCCTCGCAATACTCGGCGACTTCTTGCTCCATCGCCTCGACATCGGGGCCGTTGATGTACTGCATCGACTCGACCACGCGCATTACTGCCGCATCGAGTTCTGGCTTGAGTGCGAGGTACTGCACTTTCAAATCGAGCATCGGGATATTGCTGTTGTCCATGGCCTCCTCCGTGAGTTTCCGGGTTTACGTTTAGCGTTCGCGTGGCGCCGCGCGGGCGCTAAACGAAGAAAGACTTATGCCGACTTCCGCAACGCCGCATTAAACGCCGGGATTGCGACGACCGCGCCGCCCTGTTCCAGCGAGCGTTGACCGTATTCGAGCACCGACACCACGAGCGTGCCGGCTTCGCCGTCCGAGATCGGCCGCGCGCCGGTCCGAATGCAATCGACGAAATGCTGCGCTTCGAGCGCCAGCGGTTCGCCGTGATCCCACGTCGGCGTTGTCGTCTCGCCTTGACGCAGCGTGATGAGGTCGCCCGACTTTTCGAAGCCCTTGTCGAGCACGACCAGCTTGGTTGCCGCCGTGTCGTCGAAGATTACCATCTTGCGCGAGCCGATCACGACCAACTTGCGGCTCTTGTTCGGATCAAGCCAGCTCACGTGGACATGAGCCAGTCGGCCGCCGGGATATTCGAGGGTGGCGAAGACCACATCGGCGATGCTGGCGTTGACGATGTTTTGGCCTCGGCATTGAACCGAGATCGGGGCCTCGCCGAAAATTCGATTGGCAACAGAGATGTCGTGCGGCGCGAGCGACCACCAGGCATTTTCATCGGCACGGATGGTGCCGAGGTTGAGCCTTTGTTGATACAGGTAGTGCACATCTCCCAGTTCGCCGCTTTCCACCATCTTGCGGATGTGGCGAATGATCGGATGATATTCGAGCAGATGCCCGACCATCAGCACACGGTGCAGCCGCTGCGCGAGATCGGTCAACTCGACGGCGTCCTTGGTGGTGAGCGTCATGGGCTTTTCGACCATGACATGCTTGCCCGCCTGGAGTCCGCGCCGTGCCACGTCGAAATGGGTCGGCGCGATGGTGGCGATGACGATGCCATCGAGCGTCGGATCTTCAAGTAGATCCTCCAGGCGCGTGGTGGTTTGCACCTGCGGGAACTGGTGGCGGATCTTGTCGAGCGAAGCGGGACTGACGTCGCACACCCAGCGCAACTGCGTTCCAGGCAGTTGAGCGAGCGTGCGGATCCAGTTGCCTCCCCAGCGTCCGGCCCCGATCATGCCGACGGTTGTCATGGAATCCATTCCTTGGGTTGTTCCGTGCGTCCTCATGCCGCCTTGGGTAGCGGCGCCGCTTCATCCAGGTCCAGGCAGCGCAACGCGTCCGTGCCGACTTCCTGATAGCGCATGCCGCTGAACGGGCACGTCAGGATGCCGCTCGCGTCCGGCGCGCCCAGGCGGTAACCGTGTCGGCTCATCCAGCCGGCGCGGCGGGCGGGAACGCCGATCATCAGCGCATATTCGGGCACGTCCTTGGTCACGACGGCGCCCGCGGCAATGAAGGCGTAGCGGCCGATGGTCGATCCACACACGATGGTCGCGTTGGCGCCGACCGAGGCGCCCTTGCGTATAATGGTTTTCTCGTACATATGCCGGCGCACGATCTCACTGCGCGGGTTGACGATGTTGGTCAGGACGCAGGACGGGCCGAGGAAGACGTCGTCCTCGAGGACGGCGCCGGTGTAGAGCGAGACGTTGTTCTGAATCTTGACGTTGTCGCCGATCTCGACATGGCTCGACACTACCACGTTCTGGCCGAGGTTGCAGTTCTTGCCGATCTTGGCGTGGGGCATCACATGGCTAAAGTGCCAGATCTTTGTGCCTTCGCCTATTTCACAGGGGATGTCGATAAACGAGGAGGGATGGACGAAATAGCTGGATTGCATGGCGGACCTTTCTTCCTTGAAAGTGCGTGGTGTCGCTGCCATCCATGCAGCGGTTCAGGATGTGGTTTGTTGATACCATCCCGCGATTTAGGAATCAACGCGAAGTTCAGCGTCGCTAATCAGGCACGCGAATGCAATAAAGGTACCGCCCCCCCTTCAAGTAAATTCGCCCCGCCGCCACCGCCGGCGACGCCCGACTCGAATCGCCCAGATCATTGCGCGCCAGCACCTCGAACTTTGGACCCGCCTTCAGCACATAGCCGCGGCCCGCGCTCGCGCAATAGATCCGGCCATCGGCGGTTGCGAAGGGGCTGACGGCAGAATCGGCCCCTTCCAGACGTTCCTTGAAGACTTCGGCGCCAGTGCTCCACTTCCAGCAGGTCAGCGTGTCGTTGCCGTGCAGGCGGTAGAGATAGTCACCGACCAGCACCGGGGACGACAAGCCGGACGCTACCGACGCGACCTTCCACTTCAGAGGCGTCTTCGAAACATCGCCGCTGCCGGTTGCATCGATGGCGATACCCATCCCGCCGCGGCCGGAATCGATGTAGAGTTGGCCGTCGCGATAGGTTGGCGTGACTGTGTCGCCGATATGCTGACCGGTGTGGTAGGACCAGAGGGTTTCGCCGTTGGCGGGATCGAGCCCGTGGGGGCCATTGTGCGTCGCCGTCAGGAGTTGCATTTTGCCGTTGATCTTGGCCAGCAGCGGCGTGCTGTGGGCCCAGTTGACAGCGGGCCGTTTCTTCTCCCAGCGAGTTTCGCCCGTTTTTCCGTCGAACGCGTAGATGATCGACGATTTATTCAACTGATCACAGACCACCAAGGCAGTGCCTTGATAGAGGATCGGGCTGGCCCCCCAGGCGACGTCGAAGCTGTGGGGCTTGATCTCCTTGCGCCAGGCGATCTTGCCATGGAAATCGACCGCGGCCACCACGGAGGAGCCGAAGACGGCGTAGACGTTTTGACCGTCCGTTGCGGGGGTCGGCGCGGTGTAGCCGCCGCGGAGATCGGTCAGCTTCCAGGGTCCGGGCGGGATGATGATGTCCCAGAGTTTTTTGCCGTCCTTGGTGCTGAAGCAGATCACGTGATGTTCGGGGAAGTCCTTGTCGGTAGTTCCCTCGGGCCAGAAGGAGAGGGTGACGAAGACCCGATCGCCCCAGACGATCGGGCTGGATTGATTCTGATCGCGTTTGAGTTTGTCCGACGGAAAGAGGGGCGTCTTCCAGAGGACGTTTTCCTGATTCTTGCCGCCCCAGGTGAGGGGCAGGTTCTTCTCGTCGGACAGCCCGTCGCCGGTGGGGCCTCGCCAAGCTGGCCAGTTTTCGCCGGTGTGGGCGGTAGTGGCGATGGCGAAAAACGGTATATACACAAAATAACGTAGTAGCATGGATTGTTCCGCTGAAAACTCAGGGCCACGCTGGTTTGCGTTTAGCGTTCGCAGGGCGATCCCCGTTGTGGCACGGTCTCCCGACCGTGCCACGGACCGGACCGAAGGTCTCCTGAAGCGCCGGGAGACCGGGCGAGTGGCACGGTCAGGAGACCGTGCCACAACGGGCTCAAAGCGGCGCTCGCCTATTGGTGCGCTGCCAAGTACGCCTTGCACTCCTCAAGAATCGCCCTGGTCGCCGTCGCGCCGACGCGGGTCACGCCGAGGGCGCGCACGGCCAACAACCGCTCGAAGGTGCGTACGCCGCCGGCTGCCTTCACTTGGACCGACGGCGGCGCGCAGCGACGCATCAGCTTCAGGTCGTCATCGGTCGCGCCGCTGCTGCCGTAGCCCGTGGAGGTCTTCACGAAGTCGGCCCGTGCCTCGCCGCAGAGTCGGCACAGCCTTTCCTTGTGCTCGTCCTGAAGGAAGCAGTTCTCGAAGATGACTTTGACCATCGCGTTGTGGCCATGAGCGATTTCAACGACCGCACGAATATCGTCGGCAACATAGCTCCAGTCCTTGCTGAGCACCTTGCCGATGTTGACGACCATGTCGAGTTCGGTCGCGCCGTCCTGGATCGCCTGGATCGCCTCGGCCAGCTTGATGGTGGTCGCATGCCCGCCGTGCGGAAAGCCGATGGTGGTGCTAGCGGCAACGGTGGAGCCGGCGAGGATCTGCTTCGCCTGGGCAACGGCGTAGGGCTTGATGCAGACCGACGCGACGTTGCACTCGCGGGCCAACTTGCAGCCCAGTTCCAGCTCGGCATCGGTCAAATGCGGCTGGAGCAGCGAGTGATCGATCATCTTGGCAATCTGGGCAAGCGTAAAGTTGGGCATCATGCGGAGTCTCCGGGGGCGGTAGAGAGTGTTATATTGGCGAGCCGAGCCGTGTAAGTGGCCGGGTTAAGGCGCCAAGCCGCCGAACGCCTAACCCGGCTCCTTACGGAGCTCGGCTCGCCGGAACTGACGCCAAATTGCTCATGCGCTCTTGATTCAATGGTCGATTTGATTATAAGCACGCGGCTCATTCCTGCATGTTCCAGGAGGTTTCATCCATGCGCCAAACCATGCTGCTCACGGCGATCATCGGCTTGCTGGCCGGCTCCACCGCTTTTGGCCAATCGTATCCCGCGGAAGCGATCATCTTCCAGAGCGAGGTCGAGGTCCGCAGCGGGCCGAGCAAGACCTTCTACCCGACGTCGAAGCTCAACAAGAACGAAAAAGTTGTTGTGCTGCGCGAATCCAAGGAAGCGCAAGGCTGGCTTGAGATCAAACCGCCCGTCGGCTCGTTCAGCTGGATCAACGGCAAGAACGTCAAGCAGGTGGACGCTCGACACGCCGTCGTCGATTGCGATCCGGCCCGACCCGTGTCGATCTTGCCAGGCAGCACGCTCGTCAATCAGGAGCCGAACCGCGAGAGCATGAAGCTGAGCACGGGAACCATCGTCGTGATCGTCGATCGCCCGCTGACCGTGAACGGCCAAACCTGGCTGCCGATCCAGCCGCATGCCCAAGAAGTCCGCTACATCCCCAGCGACTCGGTGAAACCGGCGGCCGTCGTGGCCACGAATAGCGGGCCAGCGAACTGGAACCGCACGCCCGACGGCTTCGCGGCCAACAGCGTGCTGGCGGAGGCGGAGCAGGCGGTCAAGGCGAACGACGTCAATCGCGCTCGCTATCTCTTCCAGCAGATCGCCACCAACTCGACCGACCAGAATCAGAAAGTCTATGCGATGAATCGGCTCGCCAGCTTGCCGCAAAGTCCGACGCCGGGGCAGGTGGCCTCGAACACCAAGCCGCAGGACACACGGGTTGGGTCTTCGCCGGCGGCCTTGAACCTGGTCGAGTTGAAGCAAGCGCAATGGACCACCTACGGCCGGCTGCGTGATACGCGCATGACGCGCGAGGACGGCCAATCGATTTATTCGCTCGAAGATTCGCAAGGCAAGGTGCTGGCGTACATCACCACCAATCCTGGCAAGTCGCTGCAAACGTATCTCGGCATGGTGGTGTCGGTGTATGGGCCGACGATGTATCGCCCGGACAGCGCAGTGCGGTTGCAGTACGTGGTGGCGTCGCACGTGGCGGTGCCGTAATAAAAACCGGTTTACGTTTAGCGCTCGCAGGGCCGCGCGAGCGCTAAACGTAAACCGGGAATTGGAATGGTCAGTCACTTCTCAATGGTTCAAGATGAACTCATTGCTATTCAACAGCGCCCACATGATGTCCTGGTAGTAGTTGGTCCAGAACTGCGTCTGGTTCGCGTTGGGCGTCGGGCTGCCCTTGCGCACGAACATGAAGCGGTCCGGGTGCTGCAAGTCGGCCATCTCCTTGGGCGACGCCGGCCGGCCCAGAACGTGCATGTACATGGCCTGGATGGCGAACGGCAGCGACTTCTGCGATGCCCCGTGCTTGGTGATGATCGCCGCGACGGCCCCGTCCTTCGCGGTGATGGCGTCGTTGACGTCCGCGCCATTCATCAGCAAGAGCGCTTGCACCACCGTGCCGGTGAACACGCCTTCTTCGCCTTCGTCATTGCCGAAGTTGACGACCAGCTTGTTCAGCCACGCTTCCTTGGCGGCCAGCTTTTCTTCCTTTTTCCTGAGGTCGATCGTGGTGGCCATCACCATCGATTCGAACATTTGCTCCGGCGTCATCGGCTTGAGGAGCATGCGGGCGAACAGCGTTTCATCGTCGGGCTTGTCGTTCCACTTGTTCGCCCGGCTCGACAGGCCGTACGCCTGGCTGTTGCAGATCCAGCGGATCAGCACTTTCGGATTGTAGCCGTAGTTCGTCGCCCAATCTTCCGAGAGCTTGTCGAACAATTCCGGATGCGAGACTGGGTTGTGCTCGCCGAAGTCATCGACGTTGTCCTTGGTGAAGCTCTTGCCGAAGAAATGGCCCCAGGTGCGATTGACGAACGCCTTGGAGAAGTACGGACTGGAGATCACGTAATCAGCCAGTTTCTCGCGGCGCGTGCCCTTGAAGGTCTTGGGGATCTTCTTGCCGTCGAGGAAGGACGGGTCGGTAAAGAGCACGACGTTGTTGCGGCGTTCGAAGGGGGTCAAGTTGTTGGAGTTGTAGTTCTTGTTGTCCTTGAGCGAGAACTCCTGGTTGCCCATCACGCCCTTCTTTTTCTTCTTGACGAGTTCCGGATTGGGCCGGCCGTTGGAGTCGCTCTGGCGCAGGAAGGCGTTGATGCCCCAGAAGTGGTGCTGGCCCCACTCGCCGTTGAACGGGTGGTCATGGCATTGCACGCACTGGGTGCGGATGCCGAGGAAGAGCTTGGTGGTCCGCGACGTGGCGGGGATCATGTCCCATTTGCCGTTCTTGTCGGTGTCCTTGGTGATCAGCTCGCCGAGGTTGTGCAAGAGATAGTTGACGGCCTGATTGGTATTGGTGTCGCCTTCGCCGGCGATCAGTTCCTTGACCGTGAGCGCCCAGTTGGGGGCCTTGGTTTTATCTTCGCCTTTGAGCTGGGTGTAGAGCCAATCGTTCATCTGGTCTTTATGGTGCTGATTGGATCCGCTGCGGGTCATCAGCAGGATGGTCCAGAGGTTGGCGAAGTTCTGCGCGTACTGGGCGCCGTTGCCGTAGGCTGGGCCGTCGAGCATTTCATTGATGAGCCACGAGCGGCGCTTCGATTCGGTCTGCTGCATGTACTTGCCGATTTCTCCGACGGTCGGGATGCGGCCAACGATGTCGAGCGAGGCCCGGCGGATGAATTCGTAATCGGTGCAGCGATCGGACGGGAAGGTGATGGCCTTGCCCTTGGTGTCGCGCCAGCCCTTGGTGATGTGCTCGTCAATCAGGTTGACGTGCTCGGTGCCACCGGCGCTCGGGTCGATGAAGTCCTTCCGGGCGGGGAAGTTTGAAGGCGGCGGCTCGATCTTCGGCTCCTTCTTCGCTTCCGAGGGATCGGATTTGTCCTTGGCCTTCTTGCCCTTCGGGTCGGCCTTGCCCGTTTGCGCGTCGCTGGGCTGCGTCATCAGGCACACGAAACCCACCAGGACCAAGCCGACCAGGCCACACAGCAACCACGGACGGCTGACACGTTTGATTGACATCTCACGCACTCCCGTTGAGACTCGGATTCGAATACCACGTTGATTTGGCGTCGCCAAGTATCTGTTGACATCTTAGAACGCCGGCACGCAGGGTGTCAAATAGAATCGCCCCGGAAAGCCGGCATCCGCGAACTTCCGCGACAAACGTACAATCTCCTTGAGTGAGACGCGGCAGCGAGAAGGAGAGTTCCCGAAGATGGAATGGGACGAGAAAAAACTACTGCTGAACATCCGTGCGGCTGATACCGACGACTTGCTCGATCGAATCACCGCCTACCGCGCGACTCTCGAAATCCAGGCTATCGAGATGATCGAACGCGAACTTCACCAGCGCGGCGTTAACGCGGCCCAGATCACGGCTTATGCAGGTATCTGTCGACAGGAATGCTTGTTTGACGCGGACGGCACCGCCAAGATGTGCTCGCTTTGCCGAAGGCCCGCGGTCGCCCAAGGGTGGGGCTGGCATCGGCTCATGCAAAAGGTGCCGGTGTTCCCGCGCTGGCTGCGCTATTGCAAGAACCACAAGCCCGCGTGACCTATTGTTTCAACAATCCATCCACATCCGCCTGCGTGATCCGCGTGCTCTTCTTGTCCAGCTGCTCGCTCAGCCAGCTCATCACCGACGGGATGTACGGCAGCTTGCCGGTTTTTAGAAGCGTGGCCATGCGTTGGTCACGGCGGGCCCGTTCCTTCTTCTTCACGACGCCGTTCTTGCGGCGGGAGGTTTTCATATCCATTTGCCGCTGCATACGGCGAACGCGACGCATTCCCATGGCTTAATCCTCAGTCGTCAGGCCGAATTTCAGGAACTGCTGTCTTAGCAAATGGAGGCGTGCACGAACAGAGGCGGTCGGTTTTTCCAGCCGCTTGCGGCATAGCAGATGCTACGCCGCAAGCGGCCAGCCTTACCGATTCGTCAGCACGACAATCTCGGTATGGTGGTACATGTCATACTGCTGGCCGATGATGCGCGGAGACAGGCCCATTGCATTCTCCAGACCTTGCCAATCTCGCAGCGGGATGAAAACGTAAACGGGCAACCGTGACTGCAGGAAGCTACGCAGCGAGTTGTGGTCGTGCAGATGCTCGACGTTGCGTTTGACGTAAAAGTTGAGGCTCGGCAGGTGCTCCATCTGGAAGCAGCCGATACGAATTTCCTCATCGAGGCGCAACACATCCGTCTGGCCGACGAGAACGCTCGGCGCCTTGTAGTGGTTGAACAGGGCGCTGGCGAACGCGGCGAGCGGGGCGAAGAGCAGCAGGGCGGTGACGGCTACCGCGGCGATCAGTCGGCTCGGCTGCCGCGCTCGCGCGAACTGCCAGCACGCCGCCGCAGCGAGAATGGGCACCAGGCCGAGGATCGCCCAGTTTTCTAGCCCGTACACGAAGCGGCCGCGCATGACTGACAACTCCCCCACGCCGCCAACTACGACCAAAGCCACACCCAGAACCACGCCGATAACCAGCAAGCTGACGACGCACGCCATGCCGAGCCAGCTTGGCACGCGTACCGACTGGTTGCGCCAGCGCTGCAAGAAACGCGCGATGAGCAGTCCGCACGGCGCTACCACGGGCAGCACATAATTCGGCAGCTTGGTGGCGGCGACACTGAAGAACAGCACGTAGATCGCGATCCAGCAGGCCAGCAAGCGATAGGCCGCCGTGACGTCGGTGGCACTCTCGAAAGCCGGCACCTCGGCTGCGCCGGACCACCAGCCTTGCAGTTTTGCCCAGGGGTTGCGAATCGCCGACCAGAACCCGAACCACCACGCGAAGCCGAGAAAGATAGACCACGGCGCGGTGCCGACGATCAGGATGACGAGGTAGTAGCCGGGGAAGCCACGGTGGTTCTCCATCGGCACCAGGCCGCGGTCGAGATTGTGCTTGAAGATGAATTCGCGGACGAATTCGCCGTGCGTTTCAAGACTGACGAGCACGTACCAGGGGAGGGCAGTCAGCGCGAAAGAGCCGTAGGCGTAACACCAGCGCCAATCGAAGAGGACTGCCCAGCGCCGCTCCCAGAAGATGAACAACCCAATGACCCCCGCGGGCAACACCACGCCGACGGGCCCCTTCGCCAGCACGGCCAGTCCCATCGTGCCGCCCAGGCAGACAAACCACCACCAGCGTCGATCCTCCAGGCCGAACCAGAACACCGCGAACGTTAGCACGGTGAAGAAGTTGAACAGCGCGTCCGGGTTGGCGAATCGTCCCGCGCCGCACACCATCGGCATCGTCGCGACGATGACGCCGGCCAGCAAACCCGACGTGCGTGTGAACATCGAGCGCCCCAGCTCATACGCCAGCAGCACGGTCCCTAGCGCCGCCAGGGCCGACGGAAAGCGGCCGGCGAATTCGTTGACGCCGAAAATCAGGAACGAGATCACTTGCAGCCAGTAGTTCAACACCGGCTTGTGAGCGCGCAGCTCGCCGTTAAAGGTGGGGACGATCCAGTTGCCCGAGATCAGCATCTCGTAGGCGCACGTGAAATTGCGGCCTTCGTCGAGGTCCCACAAGCTCGCCCCGCCGAGGTTGAGGAAGAACATCAGCCCGCTGAAGCCGAGCAGCAGCACATAGTGCCAACCGCGATGATGAAAACGATCGATCATTCTCTGATCCTTATCGGTGTTTCTTCTCATATAGCCCGCCGTTTACGGCGGGCTATATGTTGGCAAACCAGCGGGTGCATTATAAAACAATGCCGAATCTCCGCGAGGTCAAGTTGGCGTACCCGGATCAGCTCCTTCCATGACAAAACACCTCTATGTCGGCCTGGATGTCGGCGGCACCACCATGAAAGCAGGCGTCGTGGACGATGCCGGCAAATCGCTGAGGGCGGTCAGTTTATCCACGGAAGCCCATCGCGGGCAAGAGTTTGGGCTGGAACGCATGTGCGAGGCCATCCGCCAGGCCGTCGCTGCCGCAGGCTTGACGATGGGCGACATCGCCGCGATCGGCGTTGCCACGCCAGGCACCATGGACATCCCCGCCGGCGTGATTCTTGACCCGCCGAACTTGAAACCCTGGCAAAACGTGCCCGTTCGTGAACATGTGCGGAAAACCTTCAGCCTCCCCACCGCCTTCCAGAACGATGCCAACGCGGCCGCGTTTGGGGAGTTCTGGGCAGGCGCGGGTAAAGACGCGCACAGCCTGGTCTTGTTCACGCTGGGGACGGGCGTAGGCGGGGGCATCATCATCGGCGACCTAGTCCTCGAAGGCGAACACAGCCACGGCGCAGAACTGGGCCACATGAAGATCGAGATGACCAACCCGCGCCAGTGCGGCTGTGGTCGATGGGGCTGTCTGGAAGCGTACGCGAGCGCTACATCTGTCGTGAAACGCGCGACCGAGGCGGTTTCTCAAGCCGGCGTCAAATCGCAGCTTCGGGCGTACCAAAACAAGGACGGGGGATTGACATCTCGCGATGTCTTCGATGTCGCAAACCAGGGGGACAAAGTTGCCCAGAAAATTGTCGAGGATACCGCCTACTATCTTGCGATCGGCGCGATGAATATGATGCACACCATTGATCCGGACATGATCGTGTTTGGTGGCGGCATGATTGCGGCCGGCGCGGCGTTCCTTGAACGTATCCGCAAGTTTGTCAAGGAATTAGCGTTTCCTGTGCCAGCTGAAAAGACCACGATTTGCTATGCGCAGCTGGGAAGCGACGCCGGCTTTATTGGCGCAGCTGCATGTGCACGCCAGCTTGTCCTGCGGAAAAAATAGCACCCATCCAACTACGCTACCGCATCTCGCGCTAAGACACTTGGTCCTGTCGGCAAGGGCAGGCGGAATTCGTTTGCGTTTCCACTCGCCAATCATTTGATCTAAACACACAACTGTCCCGTTAAAAGTCGAATAGCGACAACTGGTTATGTCGAGGCCCTTCCGGATCCGGGTCGATTCTACCCGATAATGCCGAAAAAAGCGGGGTTTTCTCGAAAAGGTTGAGGCTCAATATTTGCAGAATTTCGTTCATGC
>SHZY01000242.1 GCA_009692065.1 Gemmataceae bacterium | reverse complement strand
AGGACGTTGTGGCGCGTCGTGGCCTCGTCCCAGAAATTGGGAGATTTGGCCAGTTCACGGATGACCACCGCTTCATTCCATTGGATTCCGCCGGCGGGGTTCTGATGCTCGTGCGCCAGGCCAATGGCGTGGCCGAATTCATGACCTGCTGTCCCGCCGTCGAGAAATCCCAGGTTCATCGTGGCCTGATCGAGGGGAATGCCGCGGCAGTCGGTCCCCACATAGGACCAGGCGCCGTCGTTGGCGTCGAACGAGATGCGAATCTCGGCGTTGCTGGCGTTATTGAAGTCGAATTTCAGGTTGGCGACCTTTCCCCACCATCCCGCCTGCTCGCGCGCGACCTCCTGCTTGGCGGGCGTCCCGTCGATAAACTTCACATGCAGGATCGAACCGTTGGGCCACGCTTTTCCGATCGGATTGATGGCTCGGAGCGGCCCTCCTCGTTGACGCTCGGTCTGTTGCAGTCGCATTACATCGCGCGGCAGAATACGGTCGATGCACACCTTGGGACGCTTGGCCATCACTGATTCTCCTTGACGAGCAGTCCAGATGGGGAGGAGATGACGAAGGACGACGGACTCTATTTTCTATTCGCCCAAAATCGGCACAGTGGTCATCCAACTGACCGGCAGCATACCGTAACAGTTCGCACCCCGTCCAGCAGCGACTTGCGGTGCAGGCCGCAAGGGCGTCGGTGGCGAAGTCCAGGACAGGGCGTCCGCCGAGAATGCCATGCCGATCACCAGGAGACTCGGCGATTCAGCGTTTTCCGGCTAGTGCGATGACTTCAGCGGCAGAAAGAGCTTGCGTGTAGAGCCGCACGTCGCGCGCGGTGCCGTTGAAGTAGTCGTGCTGGCCGAAGCCGATCTGCCACGGGATAGTGTTGGTCAGGTCATAATGGCCGGGATCGAACTCGGCAGACTGCGCCACGACCTTTCCATCGACGTGAAGGCGCAGCCGAATCCCCTCGCGCACGGCCGCGATGTGCCGCCAGCCGGCCGCCAATTCGCGGTCATACGTCGCGCTCCGACCAGCCTCGAAAGACCACACATGGCCTGAGGGGAGCGTGCCGGCGAAGAGTTTTCCATCGAAGACCGCCATCGACCAGGCGCGGCGGTATTTCACGTCGGGCGTGGTGTCCACTCGGCCCATGGATGTCCAACGACGGTCACCGTCGTAACGGAAGATCTCCGCCAGCGGCAACGTGCCGACGTAGAACATGCCGTTGTAGCCGGCAGGGCCCATCACCTCCTCGGCATCGCGGAGTCGTCCGGCGCTCTCCCAGTGCCCATCCCCCTCGTGGCGAAACACTTCTCCAAAGGCCCAGGTGCCCGCCAAATGCTTCCCTCGGTAAATCCCCTGCCCGTAGACCTGCGTCGAGTCGCCGAGCCGGCCCGTGTGCGTCCATTTCTCGCCGTCGAAGCGATAGACCGCACCCTCGTCATAGCCTGTGGCGTAAATGGCTCCGTCCCGCACGATCAGACCTTCCGGACGTTTTCCCTCCGGCGTGCCGAGCGAGGCCCACTCGGTGCCGCCCTCGTAACGAAACATTCCGGGCTGGTAGAAGCCGGTGACGTAGAGCTTGCCGCGAAACACCACCATGCCGTTGACGCCGTCGATCCCCAGGATTTGCCCGAGGTCGATCCACTTCCCGTTTTCGTAGCGAAAGACTTTCCCGCCGATGTGGTGTGCCAGCGTCGGCTCCAGTCCGGAGTAGTGCAGCAGCACGCGCGAGACACCGACGTACAGGTGGCCGTTGTAGCTGGCCATGGCGGTTACGCCGTTGCTCCTCCATGGTGCGCCGAGGTCCTCCCATTTCTCGCCGTCCGCGTAGCGGAAGACGTGGCCGTGATCATCATTCGTGCGGCCCTCGACGGTGCCCGCGTAGAGGTGGCCCTCGTGCACCGCCAGCGAGTGGATGAAAATCGCCTTTCCGGGACGACCACGGTCCGTCCACGCCGCGTCCTGTCGTGCCTGATCGATACCGAAGTGGAGGTTGCGATAGTTCGACTGACTGCCGGTGCCCGCGTTGTGCTGGATCGTAAGATTGAGGCCCGTGCGCCGCGCGGGGTCGTATTTGCTGATCAGATCACCCAAGGTGTCGTCGAGGTCCTTCTCGGTGCGGACCCAGAGCGAGAGGGTGAAATCCGCGCCCCCCACCTCCAAACCCGGCGCCGACGGAATTTCGATGCTTGCCGTGCGCCCGTCGAACAGCGCCCCCTCGCGGCTAAACCGCACCCCCTGCGCGGTCCCGTGATTTCCGCCGCCGGAAACGTCGCGAGCGTCCTCGATCAGCGGCCATTACCCCGCAGGCCGCGGCTCGTCCGCAAGACTCGGCAAGCTCAGACCGGTCAGCACCGCAGCCAGCAGGAATTTGCGTCGATTCAAGGGGAATGTCATCGCGGTGCCCTTTCGTGCGTGCGAAGCATATGGTGGACGGTCACGGTGCGGAAGGTATCAGCATTGAACGTGTCGCCGTGCATCGCGGGGACAGTCGCTTTGCAATCGCGATATCGCCGTCCCCGCAAGATGCGGTCAATAACATTTGGTGGGGAGGAATTCGGGTCACTCCGTAAATTGAAACGCATACACTTCGGCGTCTCGCAACCTGAACCGCAAACGGACGGGTTTGCCCGCGAGAGATGACGTATCGGACTTCTCTCTCCACGTGAAGGTGCGGTCTAGGCTGTCGCCAAAGTGTTCGTCGCTGTCAGCCAGCGAAAAGCCGGGTAACGGTTTGCCGGCGGCATCGGTCAGTTCCACATGCAGGCTGCCGGCGGCGGACGTGGCAAAATTCACCGACAGGCGTTTGCCGGAGAAAATGAACGGTTTCGTCAAGAGTTCTCCACCGTCCAAAGCGGCTTTCACCCCGACGAAACCGTCAATCCGAATCGTGCAACGGCGGATCGCC
The DNA here is from genome assembly GCA_009692065.1 of Gemmataceae bacterium. Lineage (GTDB taxonomy): Bacteria > Planctomycetota > Planctomycetia > Gemmatales > Gemmataceae > SIAQ01. The sequence goes on along the minus strand of SHZY01000242.1, from coordinate 2,518 downwards.
TCTTCGCTCCGCCAGTAATGCTCGGCGATGAACAGCGAGAACTCTTTCGGTGCGCCGGGGAGTTTACTTTCCGTCTCGATCAAACCGTGAGCCGGGTAACAGTCGCCGTACACCCAGGAACCGGGACGCTCCGGTCCGATACGGAGAAACGCTTCCGTCCAGCGATGAAAATGCTGGCCGTCGCGGCTCGACATGAACACACCGTCCGTGATAGCGGTGCCGATGCGTTCGCCGGCATTGGCCCGCAACTGGCGATGGGCGAGATCGGGCAAGGCCCGCATCGACGGCGACCAGGGCCGTTCGACATACCGCACAGGGAAGCCGAGGAACAGATGCGGGGCGCGGTCATACCGGGCGATGCAATTGACGTAAAACTGCTCCTTCTCCAGCGGCGGCGCGACCTTCAGCATTTCGGGAGTCGTCCATGTAAAGAAATCGTCGGAAAACGCCAGCCGAATATCGCGCAGCCCGTCATGGAAGTCGCGGATGTAGGCCCGGTACTTCTTGATCACCGGATCCCAGAAGGCGACGTTCTGCGAATCGAACGCCCCCTTGGTGATCACCGGCTTGTCGCCCAACCGCTGCCAATGGATGCCGTCGGGGGATTGCCACGCAATCAGTCCGTCCCTGGCCTGTCCGAGCGCTTTGTATTTCGCTTCGGGGGGACACCGAGGATTGTCGTCGCGGAGCGGGGTAAAGTTGTCGTAGACGCCGGTCACGACGATGTTATTGTCTTTCGACCCGTCCACCTCAATGAGACCCAGGTTCGGCTTCGTCCAGTGGATGCCATCCTCACTTTCGGCGTAACAGATGTGGTAGGGATGCGTTTTCTTCGGATCGGCGGGGTCGAGTTGCCAGTGGGCTCCCTGATACCACATGCGGAACTTGCCGCCGTCGGGAATGATGCGGAAATAGATGCACGTGTTGCCTTCCCACGGCTGATCGCAGGCAAAGACGATTTCCTGTGGCTGCGGGTGATGCAACTCCAGCCGGACGTTTTCGAGTTTGTCGATCAAGAAGTCGTCGACGAAGAGTTCCCGCCGCGAACCGATCTGGATTGGCTGCCGATCCTGGGCGTGGGCAAGCAACGGCATTCCGAAACTTGCCGACAGCACGACGGTATAAATTATGCGGACCATGACTTCTCATCCCTTGAATTGAAACCAGGTTGGGCGAAACACAATGGAGCGCACATGCACCGTAAGTGCAAAAAAACACTCGGGGAACGAGTGCACTATACCGGCCAATCGATTCGAATGGTGTCCACCGCCACATAGCCCTGAGCGATGCTGGACGGCCAGACGGGGTAATCCTTGCCCGCCCGCAAAATGTGCGGGTCGCCGTGGATTGGTCCCATGGGTCGCGGCATGACGGGAAACAGAAGCAGATACAGATTCACGTTCACGTCGGACAGTATGCGATTGAGTGGGGTGTGGCCGTAGTAATCCACCCGGTCATGGCGCGCCCTCAGGCACGTCCATTGCGACTCGTCCGGGACAAGTTTCACAGACTGCTCGGTGTAGTCGGGTGTCACGGACATGGTTTTGGCGGTATGAATCCAACCGGTGACCATGCCATCCTGAGCTCCTTGAATCAAGACGCAGATCTTCGCCCCGGCGGCTTCGAGTTCGCACTTGAGCCGAGCCGTAATGGTGGCGTTGGTCAGATTTCGGGAAAACGCACAGGTGACGAAGCGGTTTTCGCCGGCGACTTCTTTCAACGTTTCGCCGAAGGGTCCTTTGGTGTTGAGGCACATCAGCAATTGCAGGTACCCTGCCCCGGGCGGTGCATGATTGTAATCGACCCACCAAGGTCCGTAGGACCACAAAGCCCCGTCACGCACCGGCAGCGCGGCGGGAGCCGACACATTGTCCACCACGCGCACCCATCCGCCGGGGCCCTGGTCGAACATTTCGATGTAGCTTGAGGAGGTCATCTGTTTAGCCTGACAAAGGTTGAGAATGACCTCTGCCTCAACTTCTGCCTCCATTTTGACAATATGGGGCGTTCCGCCCTCGTCCCAGAACACGACGATCGAGGCCGAGGTAAGGGTTTCTCAGAGGTTTCGGGTTGGTGATGTAGGGACGACTCTGTGACGTCGCGGAGGAGCGATTCTTGTGTCTGTTTTCTGGAGCGGACAAAGTTTTTGTACAGCGCCGCAAGGCTGTGAGGGGCCGCGATTCTATACCGTGCTTTGCACTGTAGCACCGTGTCCAAAATGTTCCACCCGCTCCTGTACTTTCTCGCCAACGCGACCCGGCAGGAACTTGCCCGCCAGGTTCACTATCTGAAGACCGAGAACCAGGTCCTGCGGGCCAGGCTGCCAAAAACGATCCGCACAACGCCGGATGAGCGCTAGCAATTAGTCAAGGCGGTCCGGAGACTGGGTAGGGATGTCTTGCGTCAGCTAGCCCTTAAATAAGCGTACCCGGTGTCGCTTTTGTGGTCGAGCAGCCGAGTGGGCGCGGCGCAGACGAAGAGCGGACGACCTTGGGGATGGCCGGATGATGATTCGGTT
>SHZY01000068.1 GCA_009692065.1 Gemmataceae bacterium | reverse complement strand
GACTCCGGCGGAACTATATTTCCTCTCCGCCGGCTTGTAACCAGGATAGGCAATTGTAAGGCCCTTATTGTTCATCAAGGTCACAACCCATCCGGTTTCATTCCGGTTGAACATCACCTTGACCTCACTGCCATACACCTTCACCGGCACAAGCTCGTCGACAATCATGGTCATGATCTCGGAAAACAAACTGTGCATTTTCGACGGATCCCCCTTCACGTTCAGCCACACCGGCGTGCCGACCACTACCGCCCCTTTGCCGACCCGGTTAATCGTGGCCACCGGCCACACCCGCTCCTCGTACTTGCCGGCGACAAACAGCGGCTCGGCCCCCTCCAGTTTGACCTTGTGATATTCAAAGCCCCCCTGGTTGTAGACGTAGAAATCGCTCGCACGGAGGTACGTGGAGTCCTGCCCCATTTTTCCGGTGTCGCTGATCCCGGCCAGGCTCCACAACTCCGGAGTCATCTGCTCGCAGGCCATGAACAGCAAACCGCCGTTCTTGACGTACTCTTTGAGTACTCCGGCTAACCGGGCGTCCACCCGCGCCTGCCCGACCAGCGTGATGGCCCGATAACTGTTGAGCACGGGCGCAGGCGCGTCAGTTGTGATCACGTCAAAAATCTCGCCAAACGGCCCGGCCGCATCATGGCTGGCTTCATACGGAAAAACCGTGTTGAGCACGCCACGCATCTGCTCCTCGGCGGCCGTGTAGGGAATGGCACCGATAGCAAGGTTTCGGCTGTACCTGAACGCAAGGCCATGGCTCTTGTCAAACATGAGTGCGATCGGCGTGAACGGGGTGCCGCGGTCCTGTTTTTTTTCGACCTTTTCGTTTAGCTCATTACTCAAAACCGCATAGGGGCCGGCATGCTGTTTGAAGGGCGTCAGCGCGATAATTCGGGGGTCTGTACGCTCAATCGTCAGCGGATCGTATCCCGCGGTCATACCACCATCGTTCTCTCTTATCAGAAAATTTCCCCCACCCATGTATACGGAGTACATCGTGCATCGCTCTACCTGGAAAGGCACGGAGCTGTAAGCGCCATGAAGAGAGCCCCCTTTCCAAATTCGTCTTTCAGGAGAAGCTTCAGAAAAATGATTATGGCCCCAATTCCCTCCGAACCCCGCCGCGTAGCTTCCCCAGGGAATATTAAACTGCCGCGATGCACCTCGACTGAAGGCCAAAAGCGTGCTGTCCTTGGCGGGATTCGAATAGCAAATTTCGTTGCCGGTATAGGATGTTCCCATCCTGGCTTCGTAGTGGTTCATGCTACTGGCGGTGAACGCGAAAACGGGTATGCCTGCATCCTGATACCGCTTGAAAACGAGGTCGTAGCGTTTGTCCCACCATGCCGCCGCTTCGCCGCGATTCGTCGGAAGGGCAATATTCATGCGCTTGCAGGATAGAGACACTTCCCGCTTGTCCTGGCCCACGCCGCCACTACACCATTCCGCGTAGTCAAAACAGAGGAAGCGAGAGCCGAAGGCCTTTTTCGTTTTCAGGACAAAATCAAAATACTCATCGACCTGGGCCGGACTCCTTCCGGGATACAGGTAGGGTTCCAAATAATGTCCCTCGCCGAAAAACATGATCGGATTGGTCTTGTTTTCCAGCAGATCTTTGAAAACTGCCGGGGCTTTCAATTCGTCATAACGGATCCTGACAATCGCATCTTTTGCCCAAGGCATTTTGGAGAAAGGCTTTGGGCCGTCCTTGGTTTCGACGGTCGAAAGGAAGGTTCCATGGTATAAGACCGGAACGAACTTCTGCCCGTTGGGCAGCGCTCGGACCTGCCAGTTCGCTGGGGTTTGAAAAGACGGCTCTTTGAAAAGGGGGGGTGTTTTACGGGTGGGAACCACCTCGCCACAAGGCGCGCAGGGAACGAACAAGAACATCACTACAGAACAGGATCCCAACTTAAGGATAATTCTGCTCATCTTGGGTTAATCCTCTCTTGTTCTTGTACCCAACTCGTTCAGGGTATTCACGAATAATTCCGACGATGCTTTTCTATTCCGTGAAACGGACATTTCGGAATCGCACCTGCCCGCTATCCTTGACCCTTATGTGGTGTTTTGCGACGCCGATGTCGATGGCTTTGATGGGAAAATCTATCTTCTGGTTCTGATCGCCGCCCCAGTGGATGATCGATCTTTCCAGCTTTGGCGGGCTTTCAAGAAAAGTCTGCAGGTTGACGCCAACGTTCTGCCACCCCTTCCACGCCATGCCGGTCTTGAACACCAAGTGTTGTTCACCAGAGACGTCATGGACGATGATGAAAAAGGTGTTTCTTGAATTGTCGCTCTCCACGTCCATGAGAATAGTTTTGCTCTTGGCCGCCCCGACAGGAATTCGGACAAAACAGCTTTCAAACACCTCGCCGGGCTTAAAACCGTACTTTAATTCCGCAACGCCGGTACTGGCTTCTATTGTCAGTAGGTCCGCCGGGCTCGGTTTCCCTTCGTACTGATAATCTTTGTAAATCACGCCTTTCACCAGGGCGGACACCGGGAGTTGATAAACGGTGCTGGCACCGGCCGAGCCGAGCGTGGCCAACCGGAAAGTTTTGATTCTCAGCGGCCCTGATTTCGGCAAGGAGCGAAATGCTACCCTCGACCCTGGCCTGAAGGGGATAGTAGCCGGGCCTTTTTCTTTGCCGTCGTAGGAAAACGAGACCAGACCGTAATCGGAGATTACTTTGATCTTTTGGAACCCCCCTGTTCTGATGATTTCAGGGTCTCTGCGCTGTACATAGTTGCCTATATTTTTCCCTTCCATCTCAAACGATTCCCAGTAGCCGCCGCCAAAGTACAATGTGCCGTAGTCTTCCGGTCCGGTGAAGAACGGAATGACCGACATCCAGTTGGACGGGAAAGCGATTTCAAACTCCATGGTGAAACGGCCGCCGGGTGGCGTGTTCAGGACGATCAATCCGCCGTTGTTAACTGTCAAGGCACCGTTTTCAATTGCCCAATTGCCCTCATGGACGGTCCAGGCGGACGATATCTTGGGCGATTGGAATGTGTCCGAGAATATCTCGGTTTCTTTGGCTATCTTGGACGACTGGAAAGTGTCCGAGAATATCTCGGTTTCTTTCCTTGCGGCCAAAACACCCAAGAACAAGGACAGGGCGATGGCGGCTGAAATGAGTCGTGGAATTTTCATGGTGTATTTTCTCCGCTCGGAAAATTCCTCTGCGGAAAATGAAAGAGATCATGTTGGGCTTTCGGTTTTCGGTTTACGTTTCGGTCGCTTCTCTTGCCCAGCAAATTCACGCAGCGTTTCCTGCAGGCCGTTTTGAATGTGTTTCTTCATCATATATCCAGCCGCATCGATATCGTGATCGACGATGGCCTGGACAACGGCTCGGTGCGTGTGCGGGTGGCCGGGCTTGGTGGCTGGATTGAAACGGAATCTCCCGGCGGTCCGCTCGATCAGAAGGTACCGATTCAACTCCTCAACCAACAAGGGACAGCGAGCGCATTCGGCGATGTGGCGATGAATGGCGATGTCGGCGTCAGATTCCAGTTCGTTCGCTTGCCAGGCTTCTTCATATGCGTGGGCCAGGGTTTGCAGCGTCTGTGCTTCCTCGGAGGTGATCCGCTGGGCACACAGGCGAGCGGTGATGGTTTCCAAGGCTTCGCGCAGGAGATAGAGTCCTTCTACATCACTGGACGAGAGTTTCCGCACGCGTGCCATTTTTCGCGCCTGCTTGACGAGCAAGCCTTCGCTTTCCAGCCGGCGAAGGGCTTCGACGATCGGAACCGTGCTGCAGCCCAACTGCCGAGCCAGGCGGCTTTGCGAAAGGCGCTGTCCCGGTTGCAGTTCGCCGCCGGTCAGCATGCCGCGAATGTCGCGGTAGGCAAGATCGGACGTGGTCACTGTCATTGCGTATTTTTCCAAATTCCATAGGATAGAAAGAAATCAACTTGATGTTATCGCATTGCCTGCTAAAGTCAATGGAGTTGCACGCCGATACTCTCCTATTCGTCGAGTGGCATGAAATTCTGACCCGCAAAGGAATTTATGCATGCTTTCCATTCTTGGTCGAGGTGCGACTCTGTGTGATGGCCTGAACCGCCGGGAGTTCCTGCGCGTCGGCGGGCTATCGCTCTTCGGTGGGCTGACCGTGCCTCGCCTCCTGCGGGCGGCGGAGTCAGCATCGGACGGCCGAAGGGCGCGGGCGAAGTCGGCGATTCTGTTCAACCTGCTGGGCGGCCCGAGCCACCTGGATATGTTCGACATGAAGCCGAACGCCCCGGCGGAGGTCCGGGGTGAATTTCGGCCGATCGCCACGTCTCTGACCGGTTTGCGCATCTGCGAGCATCTGCCCAATACCGCCCGGATGATGCACCAGGCTTGCTTGATTCGCACGATCTCGCACACCTACAACTCCCACGACCCGCTGGCGATCATGACCGGGTTCACCGGCGGCAATCCACAATTGCCCGCTCAGCCCTCGGATCCGCCCGACATCGGCGCCATCTGCCAGTACCTCGGCCTTGGCCCGCGCGACATGCCCGGCGCTGTGTGCCTGCCATGCTACCCGGGCTGGGGACAGGAAGGCTATCGGCGCGGTGGGCCGTATGGCGGTTACCTCGGCAGCCAATACGATCCGCTCTTCGCGCTGTGTAACCCGACCTTCGCGCGCGAGCCCCGGACCCAACACTACGATCCCGTCATGCCCATCGGCGAACCGAGCGTGCCTGGACTGGACAGCCTGCCCGACATGACCGTGAACCGATTCGATGGCCGCCGAACGCTGCTTCGTCAACTCGACGACGTGCTCGACCAATCGCGCCGCTCTCCCGCTATCGAGCGCATGGATCGCTTTCAACAGCGTGCCTTCGCCATGTTGACGTCAAGCAAGACGCGCGATGCCTTCGACCTAGGCCGGGAACCCAACCGCGTCCGCGATCGTTATGGCCGCAACCTTGTCGGCGCCAGTATGCTGGTGGCACGGCGACTGGTCGAAGCCGGGGTGCCGTTCGTCAGTGTTCACCAAGAGATTTTCCGCCATTACGGCCACGCCTATGACATGCACGAGAACAACTTCGGCATGTTGAAGGACTTGAATCTGCCGTTACTCGATCAAGTGTACCCGGCGTTGATTGAAGACCTGGAGGCGCGCGGCCTGCTCGATTCGACGCTGGTGATCGTGATGGGAGAAATGGGGCGTACACCACGCATTAACGGAAAAGCTGGCCGCGATCACTGGCCGCAGTGTGGCTTCTGTCTGTTGACGGGGGGCGGCATTCGTCCCGGTACCGTGTATGGCGCCACCGATCAGCATGCTGCCTATCCTATTACCCATCTGGTGCGGCCAGCCGATCTGGTCGCCACGGTTTACCATCTGCTAGGCATCGACCCGCATATGACCGTGAACGATCGTGTCGGTCGGCCGATTCCGATCGCCCACGGCGGCGATCCAGTGCGAGGGGTGATTGCGTAATTCTGCGGACTGAGTTCATCCAGTCCAACGAAAAGAGGACCCGAAATGTCACATGGTCATCGACACACCACCGGCATGACACGCCGCGAACTCTTGCAGGTCGGCTACTCCGGACTGGTCGGAATGGGTCTGCCCGCGCTGCTCGCTAACCAGGCGCAAGCGGCGGAAACCACGGCGCGGCGGGCTCGCAGCGTCATCCTGATATTCCTCACGGGGGCGCCGAGTCAGCTCGACATGTTCGACCTGAAGCCAGACGCGCCTGAATCGGTGCGAGGCACGTTTCGACCGATCGCCACACGCGCGGTAGGGGTGCAGATCTGCGAGCACCTGCCCAGGCTCGCGGCTCGGGCCGATAAGTTCGCCATCGTTCGCTCCATGACCCACAGCCTGCCAAGCCACGAGCATGCCACGCACATGGTTCTGTCGGGTATCGACACGATGCCGCCCGGGTCCACCCACATGGCCTCGCGGCACGATTGGCCGTGCTACGCCTCCGGGCTGAATTACGTTCGCCCACGCCGGGACGGTTTTCCGAGCGGGGTGATGCTTCCCACGTACTTGAACAACGGCTATGGATTCTCCGGCCAAAATGCGGGCTTCCTCGGCGCGCGGCATGATCCGTGGCAAGTGCGCGAGGATCCGAACGGTCCCAACTTCCGCGTCGAGAACCTGAACCTGCCCGTGGGTCTGTCGATCCGCGATCTCGACAATCGCCGTCGGCTCCTGGCGCAGGTAGACCAGCAGCGTGCCGGCCTCGATCGCGCCCGAGCCGTCGGCGATTACACCAGCCAGCAGCAACAGGCGTTTTCCATGCTCACCACGAGCGAGATCGGCCGGGCCTTCGCCATCGATCGTGAGCCAGCCGCGGTTCGCGACCGTTACGGCCGGCATATGTTCGGGCAGTCGCTCTTGCTGGCGCGCCGGCTGGTCGAGGCGGGAGTGCCGATCGTTCAGGCCAACATGGGCACCATGAACAACTGGGACACGCACAACAGCAACTTCACCCAGCTCAAGGATCGTCTCCTACCCCCGCTCGATCAGGGAGTGGCCGCTCTCCTCGACGATCTCGAAACCCGAGGGCTGCTCGACGAAACGCTCATCGTGATGGTCGGGGAGTTTGGCCGCACGCCTCAACTTGGCGGCAATGTCGGCACGCCCAGCTACGTGCCCGATGGCCGCGATCACTGGGCCGGCGTTTTCTTCGCCGTGTTCGCCGGCGCCGGCGTGCGCGGCGGCCAGGTGATTGGCAGCTCCGACCGCATCGCTGCCTATCCCGCCGCAAGTCCTTATTATCCCTCCAACCTTGGGGCCACCATCTACCGCGTCCTGGGTGTCGATCCGCGGACGGCGATTGCCGATCGCCTGAATCGGCCGATGCATCTGAACGAGGGGGAGGTCATTGCCCCATTGTTTTCCGGGGCAACCAATTGACATCGGGAGTCAGAATGACACGCACCAATCGTTTCCCCAACGCTCTCGCCAAAACGACCTCGCTCAAATTCATTGTGCTTGCGTTGGCGGTCTGCTTGATCGGCAGCCCGGCCCTGGCGCAAGGCCGCAAGACGCCGCCCGGAATGTTCCGCGATCTGGATGACGAGATCGTCGGCAAGGCGATCCTCATTCACGGCAAGCAACTTTTCATCGATGACTATTTGATCGAAGAGCTGAAGGACGCCGCCAAGGTCCTCAACCAACCAGTCAAGCATCCGCGCAATCCCTTGTTCCGCCGGGACAAGGACCTGGAATTCGCCATTGGCTATGGCGCCGTCGTTCATGACAAACGCGATGGCTTGTACAAGATGTGGTACGGGATCTGGAATGATGCGAAGGATTCCGTGGGCACGATCGGGTACGCCAGTTCCAAAGACGGGATCATCTGGGAAAAAACGATCATCGACAAGCAGGCAGGGAACAACGTCGTCGTCTTTGAGCCCAAGGAAGCATGGGTCGGCGGCGCCGGAGTGATCATCGATTCGACCGAGAAGGACCCCGAGCGCCGTTTCAAGATGATGTATCTGGCCAAGCCGACGCTCAAGTCGAGTTCCCTGCGAAGTTGCGTCGCATACTCCGCCGACGCGATGCACTGGAAACAGGAACCGAAGAATCCCGTGATGCCGTATAGCGACACCCAGATCGCGCCGTACTGGGACACTCGGTTGGGGCGATTCGTTGCCTATCTTCGATTTGGCCCTCCCAATGTCAGGATCATCAGCCGAACGGAGAGCGAGGACTTCGTCCACTGGTCTCCCAAGGCGACGGTAATCAATACGAGCAAGCTCGACGGTCCGTTTAATACCGTTCACTACACGATGGCCGCCATGCCTTTTGCAGGCGTCACCATCGGCCTGTTGAACACCTACCACGGCGAGACGATCAAGCCGATTCCCAAGGACAAGCTGTGGATGGACCGCGTGGACGTGCAACTGGTGTTCAGCCGGAACGGCGTCACCTGGCAGCGGGTGGGGAAAGACGGGGCAATTTCCGCCAAGGAACTGCGCGGCGAGCGCGACTGGAAGAAGGCCGCCGAACAAGCCGTTTTCATCCCGTATGGCGAATATCAGAAAGACTGGGACTGGGGACAAATCTATCCGCATCACGCTCCATTGGTGGTCGGCGACGAAATCAGGTTCTACTACACCGGAATCAGCAGCCGGCATTGGAGCACCTATCACAAAGACAAACCCGATCACGGTATCGGGCTGGCGACTCTGCGTCTCGATGGCTTTGTCTCCGTCGAAGCCAAGAACGAAGGGACGTTGACGACGCGTCCGCTGATGTTCCTTGGCGATACGCTGGTCGTCAATGCGAACGCCGCCGGCGGTTCGTTGCGGGTCGAAGCACTCGATGGCGAAGGAAAGCCGATCCCCGGCTTCCAGGCGGCCGACTGTCAGCCGATTACCAGCGACGGCATCCGGCACGTCGTGACCTGGAAAAAGAACCCGGATTGTCACCTCTTGCAGGCGAGGCCAATCAAGCTGCGATTCCATCTGAACAATGCCAAGCTCTATTCCTTCGAGCCAGGGATTCGTCACAAACATTATCTGCAGTCGTACGATTAGGGGTGTCAGGTCCCGAGCGGGAATGCGGTTTGGTATTCCAACGAGCCAACGGTCGCCCCACCCAAGGAGTTGACAAACCATGGATATCGCAGCCGTCAAACAAGCGTTGCGCGGGCCAATGGTCCCGGTGCTGACGCATTACAACGCCGACCTGTCGCTCGACCTCGCGGCAATTCGCGACAACGTCCGCACGCTTGTCGGGCGCGGACTCGTGCGAGGACAGGGGGTGCTTCTGGCCGGTGGCGCGGGAGGCGACTTTCCCATGCTCACGCTGGACGAACGCAAGCTGGTGGCGAAAACGGTCGTCGAAGCCGCCGACGGCCGAACGCCGGTCGTGGTCGGGGCGCAGGACACCAACGTGACCTATTCGATTGCGCTGGCCCGGTGGGCGGAAGAGATTGGCGCGTACGGCATCCAGCTTGCGCCGACCTATTATTACCCAGCCAATGAGGAGACCACCTGGCGCGTCTTTGAAGCGGTGCATGAGGCGACACGCCGGATTGTCATCATGGTCTACAACACGCACTGGGAAGGCTACGACATGCCGTTGGAGTTGGTGGCCCGGCTCGCCGAGTTGCCGCGCTGCCGCTCGCTCAAGTGGTCCACGCCGGACAGCGGCAGATACACGCGCGGCGTTGCCCGTTTTGCCTCACAGATGGCCGTCGTGGACAATCAGGGGATGTACGTCATGAATCACCTGCTGGGGGGCGTCGGCTTCATCACCCATCTTTGTACGGTCTGGCCCGAGCACGAGCTGGCGATCTGGAAATTGCTCGAGGCCGGCGATTACACCGCCGCCCAGAAAAAAGTAACTGACGTCACTTGGGTCTGGAACGAGGTCTACGGCCGGATGTGCCAGACGACCGGCGCTGAGGGGCCGGGAGTGAAGGCCTCGCTCGACCTTTGCGGCCGTCGCGGTGGTCCCAGTCGCCTCCCGATCCGCGCGCTGAACGAGGCCGAGCGCGGCAAGCTGCGCGCCATGCTCCTGGAGATTGGCGTACCGGACGTGAAGTAGGTTGAGGTCGCCTGCACAGTCGCCGTTTCTGTATTGCTGAAGAGGCTTCCCCTTGCGATTGACACCATGGGTTCATCCATGCCTTACCTTGAGGAATTGTTTTCGCTGCGTGGCAAAGTCGCGTTGGTCACGGGCGCGACGCGAGGGCTGGGCCGTGCGATGGCCGAGGCTCTGCTGCGTGCTGGCGCCACGGTAGTGTTGACGGGATCGAACGCTTCAGTGCTGAACGAAACGGCGCAACAGTTCCACGGCGCCGGTTTGTCGGCAAGCGCCGTTCCTTGCAATTTGGGCGAACCGGAACAGATCCCGCGGCTCATCGAGTTCGTCCTCCGGGAGCAGTCTCGCCTCGATATTCTCGTCAATGCTGCCGGCGTGACCTTCACGCATGACCTGTGTAGCTACCCCGACGAAGTGTGGCAGCAGACTTTGCAGATCAATTTGACCGCACCCTTCCAACTGGCCCGCGGCTTCGCCCCACGCATGAAGGAGCAGGGAACGGGCTCAATCATCAACATCACCAGCATCGGCGCTGAGCTGGGCTTTCCCAACAATCCGGCTTATCAGGCAGCGAAAGGCGCCCTCAAGCAGCTCACGAAGTCCTTGGCTCTCGATCTCGGTCCGTACGGCGTTCGGGTGAACAACATCGGTCCGGGCTACTTTCGGACCGATATGTCGAAGGGCAGTTGGTCCGATCCGGAACGTCGCGAAGCCCGCCAGGGGCGAACCCTGCTGGGCCGGTGGGGCGAGCCGGACGACTTGGCGGGCGCGGTGATCTTCCTCGCGTCGGATGCGTCTCGGTACGTCACCGGACAGGATCTGTATGTGGACGGCGGCTGGCTGGCGAAGGGACTTTGACTGTTAGCGAGCCATCATCTGTCAGGTCCGAGAATTGATTCCCATGGGCATCGGTGTGACTTCCTTGACTCCGAAACCGACGACCGCCGTGAACTCGCGGTGGCGACGGATCGTGACGCCCATTCCAGTGCCGCAGTCGGTGCCGATGCTCCAGCGGTTGCGGGCGTCTGAACCGCGTTCCATGGCCGGGATGCCTCCCATCCTCTGGCACGACGCCGAAGGGTTTCTGGTGCGAGATCCGTTCGGCAATCAATGGATCGACTTGACCAGTGGCATCGTTTTGGCCAACGCAGGCCACTCCCATCCTCGCATCCTCGCAGCGATCCGGCGGGCGACCGACCAGCGACTCCTGGCCACGTACGCGTTCGCCTCGGAGGCGCGGCTGCGGCTCCTGGAGAAACTGGTCGCTCTGGCGCCCATCCCGGACGCCAAAGCGATTCTCTTTTCGGCAGGCACTGAAGCCACCGAGTGCGCCATCATGCTCATGCGTCGCCACGGGCAGCAGTTCCATCGCGACAAGGTCGGGATCTTGAGCCTTTCGGGAAACTATCACGGCCGCACCCTGGGCGCGCAATTGGCCAGTGGGACAAAGCAGCCGGCCGACTGGATCGAGCGCGAGCGCGTGTACCACTTTCAGATACCGTCGCCCGATTGCCTCCGATGTCCGTGGGGACGGAGAGAATATGACGGATGCGGCTCGACATGTTTTCAAAAGGGCCTGGAATCACTGGTCCAGCGCGGTGTTGATCTCGAACGAATCGCAGGAATCATCCTGGAACCAGTGCCCGGATGGACCACGCGCCCCATCCCGTCGGACTTTGCCGAGGCGGCCGCTGGCTGGGCAAAGCAGCACGATGTCTTGCTGGCCTTTGACGAGATCCAATGCGGTTGCGGACGGACGGGAAAATTTTTTGGCTGCGAGCATCTGGGCGTAGCACCGGACCTGATCGTGCTGGGCAAGGGGCTGTCGTCAAGCCTACCCGTCTCGGCGGTCATCGGGCGCGGAGAGATTCTGGACCGCCCGGAACCGGGTGAGATGTCAAGTACGCACGGCGGCAATCCAGTCTGTGCCGCCGCGGCCCTGGAAAATCTGCAAGTGATCCAGGACGAGCAACTCGTGGAGGCAGCGGCCCGGACGGGAGCGGTAGTGCTCGAACGGCTGCAATCGTTGCGGCGTGAGTTTCCCGAGCGCGTGTCTTGCGTGGGCGGCGTCGGCCTCTTCCTCTCGGTTCATTTGCGCTGCCCAGGCAAGAAGAATCCGGATGTGGCCCTGGCCGACGTGGTTGCGGAGGAGGCAGTGCGTCGCGGCGTGCTGATGTTCCCTACCGGCCGAGGATACCTGAAGTTCACGCCGCCGCTGTGCATCGATCCGGAGGCGGCGATGGAGGCCGTCGATGTCATTCACCAATGTCTTCTTGAGAAAATGGAGTCCTGATGAATCGTGATCGAATGCAGAGTCGCTTGCGTGGCTGTTATGTCACCGTGCCGACGATGTTCCGAGACGCTGACATGGAACTGAATCTGCCGGCCATCCAACGGCACGTGCAATTTCTGTTGGCAAGCGGTATCCGGGACGGGACCGGGGTGCTGTTGGCCGGCGGCGCCGCCGGGGATTTCTCCACGATGTCCCTCGCGGAACGGTTCAAGGTGGCGGAAACCGTGATCGGCGCAGCGGCTGGCCGTGTGCCGGTAGCCATGGGAGCCCAGACCACCAATACGCGCGAACTCGTCGAACTGGCCCGCGGCGCTCAACGGCTCGGAGCGGACTTCATTCAGGTTTCGCCGCCGTTTTACTTTGGGCATACCGAGGAGGATTTCTTCGAGTACCTGGTTGCCGCCGCCGACGCCGCGCCCGACGTGGGAATCATCGTCTACAACACCTACTGGACGAGCGTAGGTGTATCCGAGTCGCTTGTCGGCCGCCTGGTCGAAATCCCCAACATCATTGGACTCAAGTGGGCCACGCCAAACCCGGTCTTCATGACGTTTGAAGATGTGATTGCTCAATTCAGCCATCGCCTTGCCATCATCGACAATCAAAGCCGTTTCGTGACTAGCCACATTCTCGGTGGCCGAAGTATTGAGCTACACATCTGTAATCATTGGCCGCAGTTCGGCGTAGACTTGTGGCGTCTGCTCGAAGAGCGAAAGTACGCGGAGGCGCAGCGGGAGATGGTGCGAGTGCTTCTACCTTACATGAAGCTGTGGGCGGAGATGGAGCGCTACACCAGCGGCGACGGGTATCTCGACAAGCTGTGCATGGAGTTGGTCGGCCTCGACTCCAGCCGCTGTCGCCCGCCGACCCGGGACGTGCGGGAAATATTCCGCGCTAAGGCACGACGAATGTTGCTCGACTGCGGTACGCCGGGAGTCGCTCCCGGTTGATCCGTCGTTGCGGAGACAAAAACGGCCATGGAAGGCCCATCTGGCATTTTGGCCATTGAAAGGGAATCCTTAACATGACTTCACCCAAAGAGTTTCTGTGTCCAAGAGACCTGCTAACGACGGCGCTGATTGCCGTTGTGTTAATCAGTCCGACGCCCGCTTTTGCACAGATGCGCGATGCCATCACCGTCGTGGACCGCAAGACGCTGGCTGCCAACAAGATCGATTGCGAACGCATCGCACTTGGCGAAGACGATGACTACAAACCCGATCTCATCATGCTTCCCAATGGCGAATTGCTGCTTGTCATGTTCCAGAATCGAAGCGTCGGGGGCGGGAAAGTCCGGGAGGACATGTTCTTTTATCGCTCCGCCGATGGCGGGCGGACATGGGGCAAGCGGCAGCTAATGCCTCTGCTCGGGCGCGAGCCGTATTTCAGCGTCTTGCGCGACGGGACATTGTTCATCACGACGCATCTGCTCGCCGATGATGTCCGCAACACCGAAGGCTATATTCACAGCTATGTCCATCGCTCGACGGATGGAGGCAAAAACTGGATCACGCTGCGGATCGGCGCGGAGGATTTGCCGGGCGTTGCCAAAAAGACCTGGACCCACACGAGCCGAAACGTGCTCGAACTAAAGGACGGCACCTTGATCCTGGGAGTCTCCGCCGGCAGCAGTACGGACTACCTCTGGCGGTCCAAGGACAAGGGCAAGACCTGGGACAAGTCGCTCGCCTGCAAGGTATCAGGCTTTGACGTGAAGGCGCAAGGATTCCCCTGGCACGCGGAGACGGTGTTTTGGCAGGCGAGCAACGGGGACATCCTGGCGATCGCCCGCTGCTTCTCCGGCGCGCTGCCGAAGCTCGCAGGAACGGACATTCCCAAGGGAGATGATTCGGTTGAGCGGATGGCCGTCTTTCGCAGCAAAGACATCGGCCGCAATTGGACGCTGGAGCCTGAACTGGGCAGCTACTATGGCGAGCATTATCAGACCGTGCTGCGCCTGAATGATAAACGCCTGCTGTTTACCTTCACGGTCCGAGGACTTCGGCCGCCGCTGGGACTTCAGGCGGTCTTTGGCGTCGAGAAGGCAGACGGTTTCACCTTCGATTTCAAGACCGATCGGCTCGTACTGGATCAGAAGACGCCGGCCAACAAGCCCAGCGGCGGCGGCTTTGGCAACACCGTCCAACTCAAGGACGGTTCTTTGGTTTCGACCTATTCTTACCGCGACAAGAGCGACAAGACACATGTGGAGGTGATCCGCTGGCAGTTGCCCGAAGCACCGAAGAAAGCAGAGCGACAGTCTTTTCTCGTCGAGCCGGGGGTACGCCAATTGTTCCTCGACGATGTCGGCGTCGAGAAGATCGAAGGCTTGAAGCGGATCGTCAACCAACCGAAGCGCCACCCCGGCAATCCTGTCCTCAAGGGGGATTTTCCATGGGAGAAGGCATCGGTCTACGGCACCATGTTCTACGACGAGAAAGCAAAGATCTTTCGCCTTTGGTATCTATGCAGTCCGGAACCTCCCAAGGGCGGCCGCAAGTGGGTCGAAGTTGGCGGTTATCGGCGCGTCACGAACTGCACGCTGCTGGCCTATGCCACCTCCAAGGACGGCGTGAAATGGGACAAACCCGAATTGAATCAGCTCAGCTTCGAGGGGTCCAAGAAAAACAACCTCATCGACATCGGCATCGATAATCCGGAAGGCGTTGGCGTACTGCATGCTCCGCTCGAAAAGGACCCCGCCCGCCGTTTTGTCGCCTTTTTCTGGGATCGCCGGTTGACGCCGCCCGATGATCCGACGGGCGTGGATGACAAGCTGGCCCAAGTGCCGAAAGAACCGCCTGGCTTGACCGAAAAGCAGCGCTCCGGCGGCATGTGGGTCGCCTTTTCACCTGACGGGGTCACGTGGAAGACGCACGGCCCGGTCCTTCCTCAAGGGAGCGACACTACCCACACGATTCTCTACGACGCCAAACTCAAGAAGTACGTCGGCTTTGGCCGGATGGGCTTCGGCCGCACCGTGGCTCGAACGGAAAGCGATGACGGCCTGGAATGGATCCAACCGAAGCTCGTGCTGGCATGCGATGCGACGGACGGTCCCGGGGGACAGATTTACGGCATGCCAACCGATCTCTACGAGGGACTGTACGTCGGCATGTTCTGGATGTACCGTGAAGGGACTGACGCGCGCATCGACACCCAGCTCGCCGTCAGTCGCGACGGGATTCGTTGGTCGCGCGTTGCCGATCGGCAGACCTTTTTGCCCAACGCCAAGGAAGGTAGCTGGGACGACGGCATGTCACGCGCCGGCCGTGGCATCAACGTGGTGGGGGATACGATATACCTGCACTACTCAATGGTTAATGGGCCGCACCGCAGTGCCAGGCTCCCCAAGGTAGAGCGCAAGTATCCCGGCGCCATCGGCCTGGTGACCTTGCGTCGCGATGGCTTCGTGTCGTTGGATGCAGGCGAGCAAGCCGGCACGCTCCTGACGAAGCCCTTCGTTCCGCCCGCCGGACCACTGCATGTCAACGTCGCCGCCGCGGACGGCACACTCCGAGTTGCCGTGTGCGACGAGACGGGTCGGCCGATCAAGGGATTCGAGGAATCGCAGAAGATCACTGTGGACACGACTGGCGCCGCGGTCTCTTGGGGTGACGCGAAGCTCGAACGCTTGCGGGGTCAGTCGATACGACTGCGGTTTACGCTCCAAAACACCAAGCTGTTCTCGTATTGGTTCGGAGAGGCGAAATAGGTTGGAGTTGCGATCCACGTTACATCGCGGTGATCCAGGTCCGAAACGCGGCATCATCGACGTTTCGACCACTGATCACGACCACGAGGTCGCCGTCCCCGGTCAGATCCACCTGCCGGTTGAGCAGAGCCGCGACGGTGATTGCGCCGGACGGCTCGGTTTGCAAACCATGCCGGTCATACAGCCAGCGCATCGCTGCTTGCGTAGCCGAGTCCGGCAACGCAACCGCCTGGTTCACCAGGCGCTTCAACATCGGCCAGTTGTGTTCCCCGACATCGTAGGACAAGAGGCCATCGCAAATGCTGGTTGGCCGTTCGAGACGGATGCGTTTTCCGGCTGCGAGCGCTTGGCGAAAATCGTCCGCTCCGGTTGGCTCGACGCCGATGATTCGGGCTTGCGGGAATCCGTCGGCGATCACGAGCGCCTGGCCGGCCATCAGGCCCCCGCCGCTGAC
Source organism: Gemmataceae bacterium (assembly GCA_009692065.1). GTDB lineage: Bacteria > Planctomycetota > Planctomycetia > Gemmatales > Gemmataceae > SIAQ01. Next base: position 14,254 of record SHZY01000068.1, on the reverse strand, counting down.
CGGACAGAAGAAGTGGGAGACGCCGCGCCCCACGCGCTGTAGGTCGCGGACAATTTCGAGGGCGCCAACTCCATTGCCCGCGATGACATGGGGATCGTCGTACGGGGACGCCTGGATAGCGTGTTCCACCTCTGCGATCTCCCGCGTCAGTTTATCTCGCTCACCGGTCGCGTGATCGCGGGCGATGTTGTAGGTGCGGATTTCCGCGCCAAAAGACCGCGTCCGTTCGAATTTCACCTGTGGTGCGGTTTCCGGCATGACGACGATCACGCGCTTCTTGAATCGCATCCCAGCGAACGCTATCCCAGAGGCGAAGTTCCCCGACGAATGGGCCGCAACCGGTCGATCCCCGATCCGTTCCAGGTTGTTCGCCATCCAGTTCAAGGCGCCCAGCAGTTTGAAGGAACCCGAAGGCGTCCAGCCGTAGTCCTTGAGCCAGACCGCCCGATTCGCCGGCAGCCCGAGTTCGCTCTCCAAGGCATGCGAACGGATCAGCGGTGCGGAAAAGACATGCTCGCGTACCACATGCTCGGCGGCGCGGACATCATCCATGGTAGCGATGTGGATCGACATGGCAGCCTCCCATAGCTCACAGATTTTTACCCCGGACGGTGGGTTGTTGTAACCCATCACCCTCTTTCGGTCACTTCCGAACTCACTGCGTGCGGCCCGGCATGAACCTCGACCCGGCGGCGGCGGAGCGGCTGGACCCAACTCCACCAGGCCACTGCTTGCAGGATCATCATCGCCAGGATCACCACGGCGGCCAGCAGATACGGCACGCGATGGTTCACAAGCGAGCCGAGCATGCCGCCGGCCATGGTGCCGACCGCCATCCCGGCAGCCAAGGTGGCCTCGTGAATCCCGGCCGCCAGCGCGCGCCGCTCGTGGGAGCTGCCGGCGGTGCTGTAGAACAAACCGGAGAAGTAGTTATAGCCGACGAGTTGGCCCAGGAGGGCCAGTCCAATCAAGAGCATCCCCGAAGATTCTGCCCGCGCGATCACCACCAACCCGAGGGCCGCCAGTACCTGCGACGCCAAAGACGTGCTGAAGCGGTAGTGCCAGAAGATGACATTGTGCATGAGTAGATAGGTCGCGATGATGACGGCGCGCCAGCACGCCAGGAGCATGCCGTGCTTGTCCGACGGCACGCCAATGATCACCGCGAGATCGGGCAACAGATGGAGCACCATGCTGCCGCCGAACATTCCGCCCAGATTGGCGATCCAGCTCAGTTGCTTGAAGGCGGTTGCCAGTTCCACGGCCTCGTGTTCGGCGCGTGTCCTGTCAATCACGACCGCCGCTAGAGGGACCACTTGACGCACGGCCACGATGGCAAGAAAAACGATGGGCAGGCTGACCGAGAACGCCGCGCCATAGGTCCAGATGGCACCCCACGAAAACAGCGCGCCGCCTGTCAACTGGCCGCACATCATGCCGAGATTCCAGGCGACGCAGTACAAGATCAGCGTACGGCTGACGCCACGGCAATTGGCGTGGGCATCCTCCCCCTGATTCAGCCAGCCGATCAGCGGAGGATACAAGAATCCCAGCCCGATCCCCAGCAGCCAGTAGCCTGGCAGAAACCAAGAACTTTGGAGATCGATCAGTCCGCAGGCAGCGATACTCAGTCCGATCGTCATTGCCCCGGTGACAAATATGACGCGGCCGTCAAACCGATGCGCCAGCCAGCCTCCCAGCACACTGCCGACGCCAGCGCTAAAAGACAGGCCAGCCCCGACCAATCCCAGATACCACGGCTCGGCATGCGCTTCCGCCAGACCGCGCGACACTGCAAACACCACGACGAACGCGGCAAAGTCGGTTAGCCAGCAAATCAGGTACAACACGAGCTTGAGCCGGATAAACGACACCCTTTGAGGAAAGGCAACAACCGCCAAGTCTTGATCGTTCATCGGCGCGATTGAACTTGGATGTACCAAGAATGGATAACTTCATCGAATTTTATAGAAATAGTTTTGATACGAACAATAATGATGATAATTTCGATGGACATTTACGGTGGACGGAACGATGCCACCGGCCCAAGGAAGCATGATGCAGGCACGCATCGCGGTGGGTGGTATCGAGCATGAGACCTGCGGTATTGCGGCCGACAGTGCCGAACTCGCATCGACGCCCCTGGCAGAATTTGAGGGAAAGACGCGACGCGGAGTGGAGTTGGAAGGACTCGGTCAGGCGAACACCATCGTGGATGGTTTTGTCAAGGGAGTGCGCGAGTGCGGCTTGCAACTTGTTCCACTGATGTGGGTCGACGCCATCACGGGCGGGCCGGCGTCGCGAGCAACCTTTGAAACCGTGACATCCGAGCTGTTGGCCCGCCTACGCCAGGCTCTGCCGGTCGATGGCGTTCTTTTGAGCCTGCACGGTTCATTCGCGGCTGACGGGATCGACGATGCGGATGGCGCCATCCTGGCGGCGGTGCGCGTGTTGGTGGGACGGGAGTGTCCGGTGATGGCTGTGCATGACTTGCATTGCAACCTACCAGCGAAATGGCCCAGGCCGCCGATGTTCTAGGGCGTGTCGACAATAGCAGGATAAACCAGGAGGAATGGGTAGCGATGTTTAACGCATTTCCGTGGTACAGGCGGCTCGCCTGCACGTGCGATGTGCAGGCGAGCCGCCTGCACCACGGAGAATTGGTTAGCCCATTTTCAACAAGGTGCCCAGTTATTGTCAACACGCCCTAGTCGTCGAACGGACTTACCCGCACATCGACATGGCCGAACTCGCTGTCCACGCGACGCAACTCATGGCGCGCACGGTCGCTGGCCAGGTTCGACCGAAATGGCGTTCCGGTCGCTGCCGCTGCTCTGGTCCGCTCCACAAATGGTCACCGCTGAATAACGCTCGGAAAAAAACTTCCCGATTTCGGGCGCGCGTTGTAGGGCGAGTCGAACGTAGTGAGACTCACCGGTGCTTGCAACTGCTTTGGTGGGTCTCACTACGTTCGACTCACCCTAAGACCTTTGCTCAAGACAGATCGGGAAGTTATTTTTCGAGCGTACTCAATAACGCGGAGAGTCGCTAGCTATCAGCACAGGTAAACCATGGATATCCTCGATTATCTGGTCATTGGCGGCTATGCCGTCGCCATGCTGGCGGTAGGGCGCTACTACAAGGCGCAAGCGTTGACCGCGGACGACTACCTGCTGGGCGGTCGGCGGATGAATCCGTTCATGATCGGATTGTCGCTATTTGCCACGTTGACGAGTACGCTGTCATACCTGGCGTATCCCGGCGAAATAATCAAGAACGGGCCCATGATGTTTGCCCAGCTCACGGCGTTTCCTGTGGTGATGCTGATCGTCGGTTGGGTGCTGATTCCACGCATCATGCGCGAGGAAGTCACCAGCGGTTATGAACTTCTCGAGTTGCGTCTCGGACTCGTCGGCCGACTGCTGGGTGCGGGCATGTTCATGGCCCTGCGCACCGTGTGGATGGCGGCGATTCTCTACGCAACGTCCAACAAGGTCCTCGTGCCTTTGCTTGAGATCGATCCCATGTGGTCCCCTGTGATTTCGGCAACGATGGGCATCATCACGCTCATCTATTCGGCGGAAGGGGGAATGCGGGCTGTGGTCGTCACCGACGCCATGCAATCGGTCATCATGTTCGCCGGCGCCATCGTGATCGTGGTGGTCGTCAGTGTAAAACTGGACGGTGTCGCGGCATGGTGGCCGACGGTCTGGCCCGAGCATTGGCAGGAACCGGTTTTCTGGTTCCGCGCCGATGTCCGCGTGACGTTCATGGGGGCGTTCCTCAATATGGTGGTCTGGATGACGTGTACGGCCGGCGCCGACCAGATGGCGATTCAGCGGTATCTGTCCACCCGCGATGCCGCGGCAGCCCGCCGCTCTTTTGGGGTCAATCTGCTGTCCGACGTCGTCATTGCAATCTTGCTAGCGCTCGCGGGCCTGGCGGTGCTGGCATACTTCACGGCTCATCCCGACACGCTCGCGGTGGGAGGGCCACTGTTTGAGCAAGCGGATGAATTGCTGCCTCGGTTCGTGGTAACGGTCCTTCCCGCCGGTCTGTCTGGACTCGTTATTGCGGCCATGCTCTCTGCGGCAATGTCGAGCCTGTCCTCGGGCATGAACTCGGCCAGTGCCGTCATCACGACCGATTTCATCGGCCGCTTTCGACGCGAGAAATGGGCCCCGCACGAAGAAATGCGGGTGGCACGCTGGGCTTCGGTCGGCATTGGCTTGCTCGCCGTTTTTTTGAGCATGTTTGTGGGGGAGCTTACCTCGAACCTTCTCGAATTGTGCATCAAGGTTGTTAACCTGCTGACGGCGCCGCTGTTCGTGTTGTTTTTCCTGGCGCTCTTTGTGCCGAGGGCCACGCCATTGGCGGGCGTGGCAGCCACAGTAGCCGGCGTGGGTGTCGCCGTGGGTATTGCCTTCTTCAAACTCGGCGGCCTGGAGTTCCTCTGGACCGGTCCGGCAGCCTTCGTAACGGGAGTCGTCGTCGGCAGCGTCGTGAGCCTGCTCCCTCTGGGCCCAACACAGCCGTCGGCATCAGCCGCGTAGCCTCATTCATTCGGAGCATGTAATGGCACAGCGTACGGTGTATTTCAACGGCCGGTTCGTGGCGGAGTGCGAGGCTCGCGTGTCGATCTTCGACTCCGCCCTCATGTACGGCGACATGGCTTTTGAAATGACACGGACGTATAACCGTCGGCCGTTCAAACTGCGCGCGCATCTGGACCGGCTGTACGGTTCGTTGAAGCTGCTCGAAATCGACTGCGGGTTGTCGCTTGCCGAGATGGAGCGAGCGACACTCGAAACGCTGGAGCGAAACCTACCGACCGAGCCGGTGGACATGGACTGGCAGATCATGCATGATGTCTCCCGCGGTCCGCTTGACCTGTATCGCGTGGCCTTTTCCGAGCCGTTGCGGTCGACGATCTCGATCAACTGTTGGCCGCTGATCACGCACTTGGGCCGTTTCGCTGCGACGTATGAAAGCGGCGTTCACGTTGTCATTCCAGCGCAGCAGGCGCTGCCTGCCCACCTCGTCGATGCCAAGGCCAAGACGCGCAGCCGCCTGCACTATCAGATAGCCAACCTACAGGCCCGGCGGATGGGTGAAGGCCGCTGGCCGGTGCTGCTCGATCCAGATGGTTTCCTTGCCGAAGGCCCTGGCTGGAACATCTTTCTGGTCAAGGATGGTGCAATCTATACCCCGGAGCCGCGCAACATTTTGCTGGGGGTCAGCCGGGCCACCACGATCGAACTAGCGAGGCAAGCAGGCATCGCCGTTTGCGAAACCAATCTCGGACGCTATGAAACGCTTCGGGCCGACGAGATTTTTTGCACAGCGACAACCTACGCGCTCGTTCACGCCGTGAGCTTCGAAGGGCAGTCAGTCGGCGACGGGCGTCCCGGGCCCGTTTTTCGGCGGCTACAGGACGCATGGAAAAACATGGCAGGCGTCGATTTCGTGGCCCAGGCTCACGACTATGCCGCGCGGCTAGCCGGCTGGGAGCAGCGGCAACAAGCCAACCGCTAGAACGGAGGTTCCTTTTGCAATACCGTACTTTGGGCGCCAGTGGGCTCCTCGTGTCACCTGTCTGCCTTGGCACCATGACGTTTGGCACGCCGGTGTCCGAGGCCGATTCGATCCGCCTGGTTCACGAGGCGATCGATATGGGAGTCAACTTCATCGACACGGCCAACGTCTACGAAGGCTACCGTCGCGTTCTTGGAAGTCCCGGCGGGGTGGCCGAAGAGATCGTGGGCAAGGCTTTGTGTGACCGTCGAGACAAGATGATCCTCGGCACCAAGGTTGGCGCTCCGATTGGGCCGGGACCGCAGGACCGTGGTCTTTCGGCAGTCCACATCCTCAGAGAACTTGACCGAAGTCTGCGGCGTCTGCAAACCGACGTCATCGACCTGTACATCATCCATTGGCCGGACAAGCATGTTCCAATCGAGACGACTTTGTCGGCACTCGACATCGCCGTTCGCCAGGGGAAGATTCGTTATTTCGGCGTCTCCAATCACTCGGCATGGCAATTGTCCGAAATGCTGTGGGCTGCCGAGCGCCAGGGTTGGCCACGCGCAGTCAGTTCGCAGATTCCATTCAGCCTGCTGCGGCGCGAATTCCAACACGATCTGCCGTTCTGCGCCCAGCACAGTATCGGCGTAACACCCTATCAAGTGTTGCAAGGTGGTCTACTCACCGGTAAATATCGCCGTGGCCAACCGCCGCCACGCGACTCGCGGGCAGCCGAGAAACCTGATTGGATCTTGCGAACCGATGACGCGATGTTCGGCCGGCTTGAAGCGGTCGAAGTCCTGGCGCTCGAGGCAGGTGTCCCGATCTCGCGGTACTCCTTGGCCTGGACCTTGACTCAGCCGGCCATGGTCTCCCTGGTGGTGGGAGTCAAGCGGATCGAGCAATTGCAGGACGCCGTCGCGGCCGCGGGCGTGGACCTGCCGACCGAGCATCGAGAGAAGCTGGACGCGATCTGTCCGCCGCCGTGGCGCCAGGCGAATCCGGTCCGTGGTTAGGTGCCGACAAAGCGGCGTGCGACTTTCAATGCACGATCAGCAGCACCTTGCTCAAGTGCCCCAACGCCAGGTGTTTCCACTACTGGGACGCGGATCCAGTTGCCTCACCGCCGAATAAACACCTCGACCTGATTGATGATGACCTCTCCTTTCAGGGGCACTTCCCGCCCGATAATTACTGGAACAGCGACGAGCACCTACGTCACGACTGCAATAACGCGCTAATGACCCGTGCTCCAGTGACTTCGGGATCGGTCAAGCGTTCGGGTCGGCCGTTGTTCAGGTAACTGAGTCGGGTGTGATCGAGGCCGAGCTGGTGCAATAGGGTTGCGTGCAGGTCGGGTACGCTGACACGGTTCTCGACCGCTTGATAACCGAATTCATCGGTCGCTCCGTGAACCAGCCCGCCCTGAAAACCGCCGCCCGCCAACAGCAGGCTGAAAGCGTGACGGTTGTGGTCGCGACCGTCGCTCCCCTCGGTAATGGGCAGTCGGCCGAATTCACCCGTCCAGAGTACGATCACTTCTTCAAACAAACCGCGTTGTTTGAGGTCCGTGATGAGGGCGGCACTGGGCTGATCCACCTGCGCGCAGATCGTTTGCAACCCTCCTCGAAGGTTGCCGTGATTGTCCCACGGCTGAGACGAGGGGCTGATCGGCGGAAAGACCTGCACGAAGCGCACGCCGGCCTCTACGAGGCGACGCGCCATAAGGCAGCGAAGGCCGTAGCCTGCGGTCGGCGGATTGTCCAGGCCGTACAGCCGACGGGTGGCCGCCGTTTCGCGGGACAGGTCCAGCAGATCGGAGGCCGCCAACTGCATCCGCGCGGCCAGCTCGAAATTGTAGATACGCGCGTCCAAATCCAGCTCACGCGGGTGCAACCGGCGATGGTCTTCATTCAAATCGGCAAGTAACTGGAGGCGTCGGTTTTGCGCGTCGGCCGGCAACGGTTGCGGTGAACGCAAATGAGGGACCACGTTGCCGCTGGAGCCGAATTCGGTTCCTTGGTACAGCGCCGGCAGCCAGCCATTCGACCAAGCCATACGGCCCGAAGTGTTGTAGCCGGCAGGATCGCGCAGCACGACGTAGCCGGGTAGATTCTGATTTTCACTACCCAGGGCATAGGAGATCCAGGACCCAATCGCCGGCCGGCCAGCAAAGGTTTTCCCGGTTTGCATCATGTTGATAGCAAAGGGATGGTTGTTGTTCTCCGTGTGCATGGAGCGGACCAGGCAAAGGTCATCGGCGACCGAGCCGAGATGGGGAATGATCTCCGATAATTCCATGCCGCACCTTCCGCGGCGGGCGAACCGAAACGGCGAGCCAAGGAGAACGTTGCGGTTACCGAGTTGAAAGGTCTCCACCTGTTCGGGATGGGGTTGACCGTTTCGCCTTGTCAGCTCCGTTTTAGGATCGAACAGATCCATCTGCGAGGGGCCGCCGTTTTGAAAAAGTTGAATCACGGCTTTAGCTTTGGCGGGATGATGGCCTGGCCGTGGTCTGAGGTTATCGCCCCGGCGCTCTGCCGGTTCGGACTGGGCGCTGAGCATGCCGGCCTGCTGGAACATTCCTGCCAGCGCGAGACTGCCAAAGCCCAGTCCGCTTTGCCGCAACAGGTCTCGGCGTGAAATAGAACGAAACATGCCTATCCCCTCGTTCACTCGACATAAAGAAATTCATTCGAACACAGCAACATGTGACAGAGGTCTGTCAGCGAATCTCCCTCCGCTCTATCCGGCGAACGGCCATTTTTTTTGTAGGTTGCATTCTGCTCTCGAAGGAACGCTTGGCATTTTTCTTGCTCGCCTTTGGACGGGGGACGCGTCAAGACGAACTGATAGGCGGCATCCACCTGCCTGGCACCATTCTCCCCTGCCTGCGCCCGAACTCGCGAGGCGACAAGGCTCGCCTGCTCGATCACGAAGGTACTGTTCAAGAAAGTGAGCGACTGTAGAACCGTGGCCGAATTCGTTCGCTGGGTGCAATTGACCGGCATGATGGGCGCGTCGAACACCTCCAGGATTTTGAGCGGATAGACCCGACGGGCGAACAGGTATAGGCTCCGCCGGGAAGCGCTGGTCGGAGTCGGCTCGCGCTTGACCTCGGAAACGCCGTCCGGCGGGTTCGTGATGGAGATCGGCGGACCGCCCATCGTTCGGTCGAGTTTGCCGCCGACCGCGAGCACAGAGTCGCGGACGATTTCCGCTTCGAGCCTGCGCAGGTTCATCCGCCACAGCAGGTGGTTCTCTGGGTCGAGGCGTTCGGCAAAAGCGTCGGTATTCGCTGGGCGTCGAGAAGACTGCCGATACGCAGTGGAGGTCATGATCTGCCGGTGCAAGCGCTTGAGGCTCCAGCCGTTTTCCATGACATCGACCGCCAGCCAATCGAGAAGTTCGGGGTGACTGGGTGCGCTGCCCGAACGGCCAAGGTTGCCCAGAGTGGCGACGATTCCACGCCCAAAGTGGTGGTGCCAGGCACGGTTGACCATGACCCTCGCCGTGAGCGGATGCTCCGGGCTGGTCAACCAGTGGGCCAGCGCCAGGCGGCGGCCGCTTGACGTTCCTTGCGTTTCCGCCGGTCTTTGCACCGCAGTCGTGCCCGACTGGCTGAGAACTTTGACAAAGGCAGGCTTCAACTCAGCTCCAGGCGTGTTTACATTGCCTCGGCGCATTAGGCGAGAGGTCGGCGGCGGACCGACGTCCCAGAGTGCTTGAATCTTGCCGTAGGATTTCTTGCTTGCCGCCAGTTCCGCGACGCGTTTCAGAAGGTCGGCCGGCTTCTCCTCGTTCTTTTGCAGCTCGCCAATCTGACGATCGACCGCGGCATTGTGTTGGTCGATGGCTGCTTTCTCTTTGGGTGAAACATCCGGCAGGAATCGGTCTTGAGGTTTGCGCCAGTCGCGGACATTGTAGGACGGCTCGAAGCAGGCCATCAACTGGTAGTAGTCCCGCTGGGAGATGGGATCGTACTTGTGATCGTGGCATCGGCAGCACTCCATCGTCACTCCCAGCAGACTGGTCGAAGTCATCTCCATCACCTCAAAAACCACATCGTAGCGCTTGTCGATGCCGTACTGGGGCTCGCTGGTGTGGTCCTCGATCAGGCGAAGGTAACCCGTGGCCGTCAGCAGTTCGCGCATTGGAGGCGTGAGTTTGTCGGCATTCCGCCAGTCTGCCAATTCATCACCCGCTAACTGCTCCGTGATGAAACGGTTCCAGGGTTTGTCCGCGTTGAAGGACCGAACCACATAGTCTCGGTAACGCCAAATCCCTTCGTTGGGGTAGATCGTGGCCAAGTCGCCATCGAAGAGCCGGTTATCGACGTAACCGGCGGCGTCCAGCCAGTGGCGGCCCCAGCGCTCCCCGTAATGTGGCGAGGCCAGGAGTCGATCGATCAACCGTTCGTACGCATCGGGACGGTTGTCCTTGAGAAATGCCTCGGCTTCCTCAGGCGCGGGGGGAAGACCGATCAGATCCAGATACGCTCGGCGCAGCAGCGTGACTTTGTTCGTATCCGCGGAGAAAGTCAGGCCTTTGGCTTCCAGTTTGGCCAGGAGGAATGCGTCGATAGGGCCACGGATGCGCCCAGTGTTCTTGACTTCAGGAGGCCGCCGTTTGATTGGCTTTTGAAAGGCCCAGTGCGGGCGGTCCGGATCGGAAGTCCCGGGCCCTTGCTTTGGCGCCATCTTCGCGACGGCGTCACTGGCCAACCACTGTCGGAGAATCTCGATTTGTTTGGGGGCGAGCTTTTCCTTGCCGGGCGGCATCTCCCCTTGGGTAACCATGGTGAGCAACAGGCTGTGGACCGGGCGGCGCGGATCGAGGGCCGGTCCCGTCTCGCCGCCCCGGAGCATCGAGGCCACCGTCCGCAGGTCTAGCCCTGCCTTGGGCTTGCCCTCACCATGGCAGCGAAAGCAATTCGCCGCCAGAATGGGGCGAACGTCCCTGTCAAAGTCAGGCGGTTCGCCGGCAACCAGGCCGGGAGCCGTCATCACTACGCACAACAGACTGGCCAGCCCTGTCGAGATGTTCGGACGCGGCATGGCAATAACCTCGAAAGGATACAAGACGATCCGCGGCTACTTTTTTTCAACAACAGTCAACCAGAGCGATTCAAATACAGCGCCTAGCCTTGGCGCCGTTCGGGCAAATCGTTCGATCGCCTTCGGCTGGCTCGCTTTTCCAACGATCCGAATTGGTCCAGAAAAGGCGGGTCCAGTCGTGGAGAGTTTCAGCGTGACGGCCGCGGCTGTAGGGCCGGTCGGTTCAGAGGCGACAGGAGCGGCCGTCACGCCGGGTGGCAACCCGACGGCCTGGATGGTGATGGGACCCACCGGTCCGCTTCGTCGTTGTATCTTGATCGGTAACTCGGTCGATTTTCCCGGCATCACCACGAGGGCGTCTGTGGCTACGGACAGCTCAAAATCAGGCTCTTCCAGATGTACCGTCAGACGGTAGAAGAATCGCTCGCCCCCTTGACGAAAGCGATCACTTACCGTCAGCAGATAGTCCCCATCTTTGGCAGCAGCGAGCGAAAACACGGCTTCCCGGTTTGGACCGATGTCCGCAGCTTTAGCGACAACCGCCCCACCGGGATCGGTCATCTGCGCTGCGGGATCGAACGGAAAGTTGAGCGAATTTGATTCGACGGAGACGACGACTTGCTGCCCCTTCTTGAGCGGAACACGGAATGTATCGATCTGACGCGGAGTGCGCAACCAACCTGTGACGGAGGAAGGAAGGGCCAGCGCCATCGGCTTTTTGGGATCCGTTTGCGCGCTGGCCGAAACCACTGCGTGAGAAGTCAAACGAACACGAGCGGCGCCGGCAAACTGCGGCGCGAAGGCGAAACCCAGCCGCGACTCGGTCGGCAGCCGCAGATCATTCAGGATTTCGCATTCCTGATGTTCCGCGAACTTCGGACCGCCGAACGGAACGATGGGGACAATTGTTTTTGGCGGCAGGTTCCAGCCGAACACCTCCACGGCGCCGGGCTTGTCGTGCGGCGCCGACAAAGGAACGGCGTGCGTGATGAATGGCCCCGTCGTCAGGGTCAAACGATAGATGTAATTGGCGCCGCCGCTTAACCGGATGTCAGTGTTTGGAGTAGACGAGAACGCGAAGATCCGAACCACGTAAGTGCCGGATTTGGTCGGCGCAAAGGTCAGGCGCGGGTCGAGGTGAACGTCGTCATTATTTTCCGCCAGCACGATGCCGTCGGCCGTGGTCACCTGCAAAACCGCATCCATGGGGGAGCCAAGCCGGGTGTTGGCATCAACTTGCGCGACCAGCGTTTGACCGGCAGTCAGGCGAACGGCGAAGCAATCGACATCGGCCGCCTTCGCCAGAACGCCATTGACGATGACATTGGGATCGGCAAGCACCTGAGCGGTGCGAGGATCATCGTTCGGCTCCTGCTCGTTGATTTCTTTGAGATTGTCGATCAGGAAAGTCGCCGCCGCAGAAGCTCCTTCCGCGTTGTAGAGCCGAATCCAGACGCGATCGGCAGCCAGATCCTTGGGAATCGTGATGTCGAGTTTGCCCGCTTCTTTGCCGGGCACGACATCGAGCCCCGGCGCCCAGACTTTGACTGGCCAGGCGAAGGCGCCGGTGCAGGTGACCGTGACTTTGGTACCTCGTTGTCCGCCGGCGGGGAATAGATGAGTGAGCGTCGGCGGCGCCGCCGACGCCAGCGTAGAAACGATCAAGAAACTGGTGGCGACCAACATCGCGGCCAGAACGTTGCAAGAGAGTAAGCTGCGCATTGAAAAGCACCGACGAGCCGCGACCGTCAGGGAGCGGGAAACCGAGGTCCCCGCTTCCTGACGGTCGCGGCTCGTAATAATGTGTCAAAATCCCTTCGACAGCCCAAAGGCCTGCCGCCACGAAAAACGAGAGGATTACATCAATTCTGCAATTGGCCGCGGATCGCTGACCAGGTGCGTGGGCCGGCCGTTGCTCGCGTAGAGAATCTTGCCCGGATCAATGCCGAGCTTGGTGTAGACGGTCGAGACGAAATTCTCTGGGCCGTAGATTCTCTCCACCGCGGCATAGCCCTGGCGGTCCGTGGCGCCGACGACCTGCCCAGGCGGCGTGCCGCAACCTGCGACCAGCACCGACATGGCGTTGGACCAGTGATCTCGCCCCGGAGTTGCAGACCCCGGAAGCGTGGAAATCTGCGGAGTCCGGCCGAATTCGCCGAGCACCAACACAAGGGTCGTGTCCAACAGGCCGCGCTGATCGAGATCGTCAATCAGTGTGGCCACAACTGCTTCAAAACTTCTCACCTGATTCCTGAACGCCGGGAAGATGTTTGAATGGTGGTCCCAGCCGCCGTTGTTGAGCGTGATGAATGGGACGCCCGCCTCCACCAGACGTCGCGCGAGCAGCGCCTGCTGGCCTAACGTGGTCCTGCCATAGGCGTCGCGGATACGGCTTGGCTCGCGCTGGATCTCAAAGGCCCGCTGAGCCGCGGCTGAATTCATGAGCGAAACGGCTTGCTGAAAGTTCTCATCGACTCCCAGCGTGGGGTCGCCCGCGGCGCGCTCGTGATAGCGTTCCATCTGGTCCAGCCGGTTGCGCAAGTCTCGGCGGCCAAGGGCACGGCCATCGGCCAATTCCCTTGGGATCGTCACGTCGCGAACCTGGAACGCCTCCTGGTTCGGATCATCGCTCACGACGAAAGGCGCATGGCGAGCGCCGAGAAAGTTCGGGCCGCCGGATCGCGCCATGGAAGGGATCGAGAAATACGGAGGCATCCCATTGGTCGCGCCACGCTCGTGGGACACGACCGATCCCATGCTTGGATGGTAGCTGGAAAACGCGCCGCAGCTGACGGGGATCCGCGTCGGCGCGCCGGTGGTCATGTAATGATTGCCGGCGCCGTGATTGTTCTGATCGTGGCGAATCGAGCGTACGATCGACAGCTTATTGCTGAGCGCAGCCAGCCGAACCATGTTTTCGGAGAAGTACATCCCCGGAACCCGAGTATAGATGGGTTGAAACTCGCCCCGAATCTCCGCTGGCGCGTCCGGCTTGGGATCGAAGGAATCGATATGGCTCGGACCGCCGTCCAGCCAAAACAGGATGCAGCTTGTCCGGGGCGCCGTCGAGTCGCCGGCGATCGAGCGTATGTGCAGCGCATCAACGAGGCCTCCGCCCATGATCGCGCCCAGACCGAGCTTGAGGCAGTCGCGCCGGCTCATCCCCTGACAGTTGCGATGGATCGACATTTTGATTCTCGCTTTCAGTCCACAATAAAGAACTCGGGAGTGTTCAAGATCGCCCAGAACAGGTCTTCGACGGCGCCGCGCCGATTGGCCTGAGCGGATAGGCTTGCCAACGCGGTCTTTTGCTCGTGATCGCTTGGCAAGCGGCTGTAGGCCAGCAGATAAATCTCTTCCACGACCTTCTCATTCGATTCCTTGCTGGCGGCCAGTCTTGTAGAGCGAGCGGAATCGAGTGCCAACTTACGATTGAGTGCCGGAGAGTTCATCAAGTGCAAAATCTGCGGCGTGGTGAATTCGGTCCTCCGCTCACAGGGGGGATCCTGATTCAAATCGGGCCGGCCAAACGTGTCGAGGAAAGTGGACGACACGCGATGCGTCCACAACTGCGTGGCGCGGGCGCCAGGCGGAAGAGCTGCGAAACTCTCCTCGGCGCCAACCACATCGTTGACGGCGTCCAGAAGAACTTCGGCACGCATGCGCTGGCGGTA
>SHZY01000241.1 GCA_009692065.1 Gemmataceae bacterium | reverse complement strand
CGGTCGAACCTTGTTGCCGCCAACGGAGCCGCCGCCATCGGAGAAATAGTCGGCGCGGTCGCCTCATGCAGCCGATAAGGAGAAATACCACTTCAGGTGACTCACTTTTCGGCCGACCGGCTGGCGCACTATTCGAGCGACGTTTACACTCTGGCAGTTGCTCAAGCACTGGGTGTTGCAATCGAAGGTGCTGCACACCGACGACACCACCGTGCCGGTGCGCGACGAGACCAAGAGCAGCCATCGCTACGGACGGTTGTGGGACTACATCGGCGATGAAACGCATCCGGGCATTGTCTTCGATTACACCGTCACGCATGCCCGCGATGGACCGGCCGAGTTCCTCAAAGACTTCAAAGGCTTTTTGCAAGCCGACGCCTATGGCGGCTACGACGGCATCTATACCGGCTCCAACGGTACGATTGTGGAAGTCGGCTGCATGGCCCACGCTCGGAACAAATTCAAGGAAGCGGACAGCACCGATCCAGAACGTGTGTTGGCGGCCAAGGCGTGGGTGCGCAAACTCTATGATGTCGAGGACGAGGCCAACGCCATCATCGCCGCGGCGAAGTTGACCGGCGCCGAAGCCGCCGCCGTCCGCTTGCGCCTGCGTACGTAAAAAGACGTACCGCTGCTGGCCTCGCTGCGTCAATGGATTTTGCAGCAGAAAGAACAGGTGCTGCCGAAGAGTCCGATCGCCGCCGCCATCAACTACATGCTGAATCAGTGGCAGGCCCTCAACCGCTACACCACCGACGGCGACCTGCATATCGACAACAACATCAGCGAGCGCACGCTGAAGCTGATCGGTATGGGCCGGACCAACTGGCTGTTCCTGGGCAGTGACAACGGCGGCCAGACCGCGGCGGTGCGGTTCAGTTTCACGGCGACGTGCAAGCACCTACGCATGGATACGTTCGCCTACCTGCGCGACGTGCTGAGCCGCCTGCCGACGCACCCCACCGACCGCCTGGAGGAATTGCTGCCTCACCGCTGGCAATCGGCCAGCCACACCGGGTCCGCGCCGAACGCGCCTGCGCCATGATCCCTTCCGTCTCGAGTTGCAAATCGCGGGACCCGCCAAATCCATCGCCACTGCACCGCGTTCCGTGGCAACCCGCCCCTCATCGGAAATGTACTTCACCGGACGGGAAGTTCATTTCTGACCTTTCTGGCCCTGGAATTGGAAAGCATAAACGTCCGCATCTCGAAGCACAAACCGCAAACGCACGGCTTGGCCCGCGAGTTTGCTGACATCGCTGCCGGCCGTCCAAAAGGCGGTTTGCTCCAGGGAGTCGCCGTAAAGCTCCAGGGCATCGCCGAGCCGAGAGCCGGGAATCGGCTTGCCGTCGACATCCTGAATCTCGATGCGGACGCGGTCAACGCCCGCATACCCCCGACTCACTTCCAACCGCTTCCCTGCGCCGTCATTCACTTCAAGAACGGCACACAGATTTGAATCCATTCGCTCGGCCCAGCACTCCAGCACGACACGTTGACCGGCCTTGGCCGTGAACTTGTAGCAATCCACGTCCCCCGGTTTCTCGATCCGTCCGTTGATCACGGCATCGAGGGGGACCAGTTGGGCGGTCTCGAACGTGTCGTTCGGCTCCAGCTCTGCCGTTTCCGCATGGTTGCCCACGAAAAAAGCTCGCGGCGAACTCATGCCATGAAGTCCCACCGCCCGCAGGTCGTACACACCCGTTGGGGTGCCCGCGGGAATATCGAGGCTGAATCGCTTCGCGTCAATCTTCTTGACGGTCAATCGAGGAATAGTAGAACGAATGTCCCGCAGTCCGTCCAGGCCCGTGCCGTCCACCGCCACGATCACGGAAGTCCCAGCCTGCCCGCCGGCCGGGAAGACCGTATGGAGAACGGGATTAGGCACCTGAGCTCGCGCTGGCGTGTTCATCCACACAAGCAAAAAGCACACTGCCAGGGGTAGGCGGAGGCCGACATTTGTTAGACGCGAATCATCGGATCTTCCCGGCGAAAAAAACTCGCGAATGGTTTAGGCACGGGCAAGACGACTGGTTGCCCCAGGTCAGGTTGGAGCGAGCGTCTCCAAGAAACCGCAACTCTTTTCGTTCGCGCCCTTTACTTACTTTCAGCGAGTTTGACGGTGATGGTGCGATCCACCGCAGTCTCCAGTTCCTGGCGCGTGCCATCGGTCCAGCGGATTTCCAGTTTGACCGAATCCTTGTGATTGCCCAGGCCAAAGTGCAACGTCAGATCGTTCTGATTGCCCTGGCCGGTAGCGCCCTCGACCTGGCGGGTGAGTGTCTGATCGCCGAGACGCAGCCGAACCTGGGCGCCGATGGCCGCGCGGTTCACTTTGCCGCTGCCTTCGAGATGCACCTTCAGCCAATGGTTCTTGGTTCCCGGGTTGCGGAACAATCTGCCGCCCGTGACCAGGTCGAGTTGGCCGTCGTTGTCGAAATCGGCCCAGGCGGCCTGATAGGTCAGTGCCGGCGTGATGTCAGCGCTCGCCTTGATCTCCTCGAACTTCCACTTGCCGAGGTTGCGATAAAGTACGCTCCTGTCGCCTGCGTAGACCGTGGTGAAGTAGAGATCCAGCAAGCCATCGTTGTCGTAGTCTCCCAGGGTCGGCGAGGCGTACGATTCCTGCCAGCGCAGATTGGCGGTCTTGGTCATGTCCTCGAACTGCCATTTGCCTTTGGGTCCCTTGTTGCGCAAGAACTGGGAGCGATCCTGAAAGGCCGGCGGATGGCTGAAGTTGCCGACGAACAAATCGAGATGGCCGTCGTTATCGAGATCGCCCCAGGCCGAGCCGATGGTGTGTCCGAACCAGCCCTGCCCGTGCCAGCCCCCCTGGCCTTTAGTCTCGTTTCCGGCAGCGCCATAGGCGATAGCGACGTCGGTGAACTTGCCCTTACCGTCATTTTTCCAGAGAAGGTTCTGCTGAATCCGATAATTGGAGACAAAAACGTCGAGGTGGCCGTCCTCGTCGAAATCGGCGCCGGTGACGCCACGGGCGCGATAGATCTTGGTCTGGCGCCAGGTTTCGGTGAACTTTTCCCCCTTGTCACTCATGAGGATGATATCGGGATACTCTTTGTCGGGCCAAATCTCATAGCCGCCGAGGTAGAGATCGAGGAAGCCGTCGCCGTTGAAATCGCCCCAGGTGGCCCCCAGGCAAACTCGCTCCGGCAGCTTCGGCAGGATTTTCACCTCCTCGAACTTGGTGCCTTTGATATTACGAAACAGCCTGCCGCTCCCGTAACAGAAAAGGTCGAGATAGCCGTCGTTATCGAAGTCGCCCCAGATTGCTTCGCCGGCCACATCGGCAACCTTCACGAACTTCTTCCCCTTCTCGTTACGCCACACTTGGCCGCCTACACAGAGATCGACCCAGCCATCATTATCGAAATCGCCCCAGGCAGCGGTTCCGCCGCTCATCCCTTTCAATCCCATGGCTTCGGTAACATCGATGAAAGCCTTATTCGGCTCCCCTGCAACAGCAATCGCGGGGGAATCGAATTCATTTCCGAAGAACAGGCTCAAGACCGCAGCGATGGTCCCCACGGCCAGGAGAACGAACCGGAACTTGAACGAAGGAAACGTGGTCATGGTGTGCTCGCTAAAGGGGTGACCTCGACAAGGAGGCCGAATCAAATCAACTCGCGGATCGGCTCGTGGCGATCGAGCAGATACTGCGGTCGGCCACTGTGGTCCGGGATGGTTGCCGTGCGCACGTCGATGCCCAGCTGGTGATACAGCGTGGCAAAGACGTCCTGGTAATGGATCGGGCGATCCTGGGGCACTTCGCCCAGGCGGTTCGTGGAGCCGATGACCTGGCCCATGCGCATGCCGCCGCCAGCGAGGAGCGCGCACGAAGCCTGCGGCCAATGATCGCGGCCGCCGCCGGGGTTGATGCGCGGCGTACGCCCGAACTCGCCCCAGGCGATGACGCTGACATCCTGATCCAGACCGCGTTCGTGCAGATCTTCAACGAGGGCCGTGATGCCTTGATCAAGTTTTCCCAATTGTTCGGGCAGCCGCTCAAAGTTTGCGCCGTGCCGGTCCCAACTTCCGAATGAGAGGGTGACGCAGCGCACGCCGGCCTCCACCAGGCGCCGAGCCATCAGGAACTGATCCATCCAGTGCGGGCCGGCGTCTTCGCCGAAGGCAGGGTTGGCGCTCCCTCGGCCGTAGCGATCGCGGATCGACGCCGGTTCGCGATCCAGGTCCAGTGCTTCGACGAGCCGGCTGGAAGTCAACACGTTGAGCCCTTGCTGGGTGAAGGCGCCCACGGCTTTCATGGCGGGATCGATGTCTGCCTGGCGACGGAAGCCATCGAAGCTGGAAAGCAACGCCCGACGGTCGCGGAGTTGATCGAGCGTTACTCCGCTCAACCGCATATTGGTCATGGCTTCGCCGCTGGGTTGGAACGGGGCGTGTGCCAATCCGAGAAAGCCTGGCACCCCAGGATTCGAATAGGGGGCGTGTCCGGTGCGTGTGGTCAGACCGACAAAAGGTGGAACCGTGACATCAACAGGACCTTGCAGGCGCGAGACCGCCGAACCCAGCGAGGGATGGCCATTCTGCCGCCCCAGCGGGCCGATCGGATAACCGCTCAAACACATGTCCGAAGCATGTTGATCCACCGAGCCGTAGAGCGAACGAATGATGGCGAACTTATCCATCATGCGGGCCAGACGCGGCATGTGTTCGCAAATCTGAATCCCCGTGACATTCGTGGCGATGGGACGGAAGGAGCCGCGAATCTCCATCGGGGCGTCCATCTTGAGGTCGTACATGTCCTGGTGCGATGGCCCGCCGGACAAGTAGATCATGATGATCGACTTGTGCGATGACGTCGCGCCTCCGCGCGGAGCCGAAGCTTCAGCACGCAGAAGATCGGGCAATGCCAATCCGCCCAGTGCGAGCCCGCCGATTTTCAGGAAATGACGGCGCGAGCCATGGTCACAAAAGGATGAGGGTTGCTTGCTCAGCATCGAAAGCATCGGGAACTCCGCGGAGAAGGTAGGAAGGTAGGAGGGAAGGCGAGTGAAATCAATCCCGGCAGGAGACCGCGCCGATCACGGATTCGCCCATCAAACCGGCGTTAAAGCCGCCGATACCGAACGCGATCGCTTGGTTCATGAGGTGCATCATCGAGATGCCCCCAGCCTCTGGGTGGTCCCATTGGATTATCGGACTTTAGAATGATTCTAGATGAGGTGTTACCCATAGTCAATGGAGTTTTGCGACGACTCGGCAACGAACGCTTGACGGGAGCGGTGCTCGACCGGCTCACCCACCGCTGTCACATCCTGGAGATGAACGGCGAGAGTTATCGGCTGAAGGACGCCAAGCGTCGCCGGCACGGTCGAACCTTGTTGCCGCCAACGGAGCCGCCGCCATCGGAGAAATAGTCAGCGCGGTCGCCTCATGCAGCCGATAAGGAGAAATACCACTTCAGGTGACTCACTTTTCGGCCGACCGGCTGGCGCACTATTCGAGCGACGTTTACA
>SHZY01000240.1 GCA_009692065.1 Gemmataceae bacterium | reverse complement strand
AAGGTCAACAGACCAGAAAACGAGGTGACGATGCAAAACCCCAAACCGACGCACGAATCTTCTCGCAAGAGGCTATGGAGATCCTCCGTCCCCGCCCGCAGATTTCAACCTCGCTGAAAACGCCCGATTCTTCGCTTGTTTAAGGTCTAATTGACGGCGATGAACTGGTGCAACTGGTTTTCGAGCACTACGACCAGTTCGATTCCCGCTACAAGGGTCTGCTGCCGTTACGCCGGGTATATGTGCCCGCAGCGATCGAAAGTGATGAGGAGTGAAACTGAAAGTTGAACGGGGACATTCCAAGGCCCTTTTCCCGACCGAGGCACCCACCATGACCGAAATCCAACAGATGCAGAACCAACTCAACGAAGCGTTGGGCCGCATCCGGCATCTGGAAGAGGAAATCAGCAACGGCAAGGAATTGCCGCGCTGGCAGTATCTCATTGCGCGGCCGCATCGCTGGCGGCGGCAGTTGAGCATCAAGGGGCGCAATCTGACCGTTGGGCAACTCGTGAGCACGATCTACGCTAACCGCTACACGCCGGAACAGGCGAGCGCGGAGCTGGAACTGCCGCTGGCCGCCATCAACGAAGCCTTGGCATATCACGCGGAAAATCGTGAGTTGATTGAAATGGAAGCAAGCGAAGAGAGACGTCGAGTTGGCGAACGAGGACTCCCCCTTGAGCCAAGGAATCTCCCTTGATGACACTTTTCTTCCATGCGCTCTTCGCTCTTTTCAAACCGACGGGCCGTACTCCTCGTCTTCTCTAGGGTATTGTCACACCCAAATGTTCTGGTGGTTGGGAGGGCGAGGCTCCTGCCGAGCCTTGAGCTTTCCGCGGCGCTGTGGCTCGGCAGGAGCCTCGCCCTCCCGAAACCTCAGGGCCCTCGCCACCCAAGGAGACGAACCCCATGAAGGCCGTCCACCACACCCACTCTCTGCGAACGGCCCACGTCCTTCTCCTCCTGGCAGCGGGCCTGCTGGTCGCTCCGCACGCCCATGTTCAGGACGCCAAGGATTCGTGGGCCAAGAAGTTTCCTGCGATTGCCGTGCGCATCAAGCATCTGGACGAGCGCATGAACAGTCCGGAGGAATACGTCCGGAAGCGGGTGCTGAACGAGCTCACCTCTTATCAACCGCGGGATAGCAAGCACTATCCGCCGTTCCTGCGTGCGCTTCTCAAGGATTCTTCGCCCGCTCTGCGCTGGCAGGCCGTGCATCAGCTCTGGGAACACAATCACTTTGTCGACAAGAAGGATCTGCCTGCAATTCTGGACGTGCCTCTGATGGGCGAGTTTGCCTGGCAGGACCCCAAGCACCTGGAGCGGTTTCGGAGCGCGGCGCGATCGCCGGATGCGGACGGCGGCTGGGCCATTCACGCGCTCGGCATCGTCGGCGACAAGGAGTCGATTCCGTTGGCCAAGAACCTGCTATCAAGCAAGAATGTGTTTACGCGATTCAGCGCTGCCATGCTGCTGGTGCAACTCGGCGAGGTGAAGGAGGGGGTGGATGCGCTGTACAAGATTACCGATTCTAATGATGAACCGACCGGCTTTTATCGCTGCCGGGCGGCGGAAGTGCTCGTTCGGCTCGGCCACAAGAAGGCCATCGAGTCGCTGTTTCAGGAGGTGGCGCGCGGCACCCTATCCAACTCCACCTACTCGCCGCTGAAATTTCTGGAAGACCTGACGGGTCAGTACTTCAGCACCGCGGCGGAATGGCGGCGCTGGTGGCAGCTCGAACAGCGCAACGGGAAGTGACGCACCAGAGTGGGGAGGCTGCGTGTGTGTGCGTGAAACTCGCAGGCGCAAGGCAAGTCATTCTCATTTCCTGGAATTGTCGGACTAAATTGGCGGGTCCCCTCCTCGCCTCCCGCTTGGATAGGTAGAGGCAAGGCGGACGGGTGTTCGCCTCCCCTCCCACGAGGACCTATCCATGAACACAAGACTTCTCGCCAGCACCCTAATCGCAGCCCTATTCATCGCCGGCAACGGATTGACCGAAGAATTGCTGAAATCGGGCCCGCCGGTCGGGGAACGCAATAATCGCGGGGCGTTCTTTCCGAACCTCGTGACGGGGCCCGGCGCCGGTGAACGCCGTTGCCCGGTCTGAACGCCGGACACCGACCTGGTCGCTTTGATCTTCGTTCGCGAAGTCAGCGACTCCTTGACCAGTCTGGTCAAGAAAATGGATGAAACCGTCAACGCGGCGTCCCCCAAATATACGAATGGCCGACGGCTGGGCACCTTTGTGATCATCGGCGATGCCGAAGGGCGCGTCGAGCAACTTCGCGGCATGGCACAGTCGTACGGCTTGCAGCGTGTGAATCTCTGTGTCGGCGCCGCGCCGCCGCGCTACCAGGTCGCCGAGGAAGCCGATGTGACCGTGGTGATTTACATCCCCGGCCGGCCTGGTCAGAACCGCGTGGCGGCCAATTTCGCCCTGCGGCGCGGTGAGTTGGATGGCGTGAAGTGCGACGAAATCATCGCGGCCCTCGCCAACGTGCTGCCCAAGTGAAGCCGTTCAGGCATGGCAATAAAGTGAAAGCCCGCGGGTTGCGCCCCGCGGGCTTTCGCGTTGCAATACAGGTCAGCATCTCCAGGCAGGCCTGGCTGCGTATTGGCATGAGAATGGCCGCTTTTTTCTGGAAGCTCCCGCGCGGGATTTGCTCGCGACAGGTAAACGTGGGTAGTTCTTTTGCAGGCAATCGGATACTGTCTTCACTTGCCGGGAGCATGGACAGGGTTCAGATCGCCTGTTTTGTCCTGCTTCCCCGATTGTCCTCAAGTGGGCAGGCCCGAAGAACCGATAGAATGCGCATCTTGTGCATTCTCAATTGAAAGCAGACCTCGCATGTTGACAACGCTAGACGCTCCCGTTCATCACCTTCCTTTCGCGCAGGCGGTTGAACTGTCCCTGCTCGTCGACCTGGAGGCCCGCTGGGAAAATCTGCGGACCTACCAGCCAGACACGGTGGGAATGACGTCCACGCTCAAGGAGTTGAGTCAGAAGCAGAAAGCCTATGAAGCCTTTTTCGCCAAACTGGGGACATACAACAAAGCGCACAAGCCCGCGCATGTCGCCGAGTTGTTGCTGAACAACGCGTCTCGCCTGGGCAAATGGTGCTGGGACATGCGGGATTTGGTGCGCCAGGTCCAGCATGACCCTCAGGCGCATTGTCCGACTCACCTGCTGGCGAAAGCCTATCGTTGGGCTGACCGCGTGGCCGACCGCATGAAGAAGGAACACATCGCGCGCCCGACCCCGTCCACAACTATCCCGACCGCCATTCAAGAATTGGAAGAGTTGGCTCGCTGGTGCGACAACTTATCCCGAGTCGCAGCCTGATATCCGAGGCCAGCGACCCAAAGCCGCGCCCAATCTCGAATTGTTCGCCCAAACGCATGGAGGGGCTTGCGACCATCGCCGCAAGCCCCTCCGTCGTAATATGATACGGGAGCTGTGGTACTAGGATTCGAACCTAAAAATGCTCGCGTGGCTGACATTGACTCCGAGTTGGATTGGCATTGCAAATTGTAAACGTCGGTCGAAAAGTGCGACCACCGGTCACCGACCGGCTGCCGCACTTTTCGACCGCCGTTTACAAACACTGTCGGCAGTGTCGATCGGCGTCAATCGGTGCGTTGCTCGGCAAGGCTGGCGTTTATTACAACCACGCCACCGGCAACGCCGCAGGGGATGTAAATGGGCAGCCGATCCCGCCAGTGTCGGCGCAAGCCGATCAGACCGCCTTCATTGGCGGCGTCAACGTGGGCGCTTCCTATTGCCTGGGCAAGCACCTGTCCGTGCGCGGCGGCTACCAGACCCTGTGGATCGAGGGCGTGGCCCTGATCCCCGATCAGCTCGAATGCCTGGGCGGACCAAACTCCAGCATTGGCACGAGCGGCGGCCTGTTCCTGCACGGGTTCTTCGCCGGCCTCGAGCTGAAGTGGTAAGTCGAGCCTGTCGCGCGCTTCATGCGACGCGAGGGCCCTGCCAATCGACAACGGTTGGCAGGGCGTTTTTGTTGCGCCTCGGCCGAGTCATTCGCTACGCTGACAGCAGTCGCCAAGCACCTGTCCTTGCCCAGAGGCGTTTGCCTTGGTCTGCGCGCGTCGCAGCGGGATTTTGGCTGCCATGTTCGTCCTCGGTCCGCTGGCCGGCGGAATAGGCGTTTACGTCTGGCACGTCGGCGTCAACTCCACCTCCTCATGGACACGCTTCTGCAACGGCGGCGGAACCTTCCCATGATCCTCTAATCCGAGAGCCCTTTTTTTAGGTCGAGGTTCTCGGCCGCGATTTTCGCGATCACATCCTTCATCCGTGTCAGCTCCGCCGCCTTCTTCTCCTCTTGGGCGCTCGGCCGACCTGCTTTCTCATCGAACACCAGCATGGCCGACGACAGCAGTTTTTTCTTCCAGTAGTAGAACATCGTCGCATTGATCCCTTCCTGGCGGCACAGGTCGGAGACTTCCACGCCAGGCTGCATGCCCACCAGCACGGTTCGCAGCTTCTAATCGGCCGACCACTTTCGTCGCTTGCTCATGTCTTTTTCTCCACGGGTTCTGGTTTTCACTACACCCGCAGGAGTAGGTCGGCTACTTTAGCTGGTGTGCCATTTGGGCTGAAACACTACATTTCCCGCTGGGTGAAGGGGACGCGCAAGCTACCAGGCCCGGCTCGTGTGTTACTCCGAATGTGGCTTGACGAGGCGAGGAAGAAGTGAACCGCACGCTACTAATCGTCGCGATGCGCGCCGGTCTCCGTGGTCAATCACCGGCGGAAGCTTGGGGTTCCAGCGTTCCGAAAGGACAAGTCATAGGAATATCGTGGAAAAAGAAAAAAAAAGTGATTGAGTCTGATGAGGTTTGGTGCGAGAATCGCATCTTCCAGCGCAGTGAACCGGGGTCGCATACTTTTTAGGGGGTGCATTCATGTTTTTGCCGCGAATGTTTGGTATGGTGATTCTTGGCCTCGCCTTGATTGTCGGGGTCGGGACCTCACAGGACGCCAAGAAGGATGAGAAGAAAACGGAGAAGGCAAAGGACAAGGAGAAAGCAAAGGACACACTGCCGCCGTTTTTCAAGGGTCTGGAATTGAGCGACGATCAGAAAGCGAAAATTGCCGAAGTCCAAAAGGGGGTCGCGCCGAAGGTTGGCGAGTTGCAGAAGAAGATTGGCGAGCTGAACAAGCAGATTCAGGAACTCAAGAAGCAAGAACAGCAAGGCGTGTTCGGCGTATTGACGGACGACCAGAAGAAGGCGTATGAAAGCGCGGTGGCCGCCGCCAAGAAAAAGAAGGACGCGCCGAAGGACAAGAAAAAGGAACCAGAGAAGAAAAAGGACCCCGACAATAAGTAGACGACGGAAAAGTACCGATGTGCTCACATCGACGGCAAAGGCCCGACGCAAGAACCAGCGTTGGGCTTTTTGCATGTTTCCGGGAGTACGGCGCGCATAACGATCGCTGACTCGGCGATGAAAACTCGGATCGATAGTCCGGTGATGCCGTCGATGAACGGAACGGCACCGATTTGGCGTG
>SHZY01000067.1 GCA_009692065.1 Gemmataceae bacterium | reverse complement strand
CCGAGCGCCGGCACAAGCTCGTGGAGGCAAGGCACCGCCGGAGGGAAAGGAATCTCGGCTTGGAGCAAGGAACATTACCGTTTGAGGCGGGGGAGAAGGTTGCTTCCGATTGAGGCTGTTTTGTGCCAGATCGGGTGAAACAATTCACATCCTGCCGTGTCTCGCCGCCATGCGCACATTGAATTAAACGAACGGTACCTCTGGGAAATCACCGATGTCGGCAGCCTAGGTGGCACCCGGCTCAATGGGCAGCGATTGGAATCCTACATTCCAGCGATCTTGAACGACGGAGACCGCATCACCTTTTGTGGGTTCGAGCTGCACTTCACTTTCCACATCGATGCATACGCCTGGCCAACGCAAACCTACGAGGAATTCTTGGCCTCGGATGAATTCAGCAACACACCCTTCGATCAACCGTAACCTGCGTCAAATGCCAATGCAGCCAGGCGAGCCGAATGCGCAACCCGGCCCCTTACGGGGCTCGGCTCGCCGGGACACTGCCAGCGGCGTAGAACACGTTCATGAAAATCACCTCCATCAAAATCACCGGCCTTGCCGGCGGCACGGTCGAAGGCGGCTGGGCCGACGAACTCAAGCCCGAGGACGACGTTCACACCATCGTCGAAGTCCTCACCGACGAAGGACTCACCGGCGTCGGCAGCGTCTTCACGTCGAAGGCACTCGTCCAGGGCGCCGTCAAACTGCTCAACCCGTTCCTCATCGGCGAACGGGCCGACGAACCGATGCGGGTCACCGAGCGCCTGCGGCAATCGACGTTCTGGCAAGGCCGCGGCGGGTCGGTCGAGCACGCCATCAGCGGCATCGACATCGCCCTCTGGGACCTGTTCGGCAAGATCTGCAATCAGCCCGTATCGCGCCTGCTGGGGGGCTGCTATCGCGACAAGATCAAGCCCTACGGCTCCATCCTCTTTGACGAGCCGGCCAAGCTGCGCGACAAGCTGCAAGCAACCGTCGCGCGCGGCTTCAAGGCGATCAAGCTCGGCTGGCGGCCTTTTGGACGGCATGATGCCAAGACCGACGAGCTGCTCATCCAGACCGCGCGCGACACCGTCGGCCCGAACGTCGAGATCATGGTCGATGCCGGTGGCAGCGAACAGTTTTGGCCGCACGGCTACAAGTGGGCGCTGCAAACGGCGAAGATGCTGGCAAATTACGACATCGTCTGGTTCGAGGAAGCGTTGCCGCCCGATGACATCGAAGGCTTCATCGAGCTGCGCCGCCACGCGCCCTTGCCGATCGCGACCGGCGAGTGCCTGACGCGCCGGCAGAGCTTCCGCCCGTTTCTGGAACGGCACGCCGTCGATGTCATCCAGCCCGATTGCACCAAGTGCGGCGGCATCTCGGAGGCGATCCGCATCGCCTGGATGGCGTATGAAAACAATATCTGGTACGTCCCTCATGGCTGGAACACCGCGATCGGTTTGGCCGCCGATTTGCAGTTAGTCGCCGCAGTGCCCGTGGCGCGCTACGTCGAGTATTTGACGCCGACGCCGTATATCGACGAGTTGATCACGGTCCCATTCAAGCCGGACGCGGAGGGGTTCCTGCGCATCCCGGAGAAGCCGGGGTTGGGGATTGAGCTGAATCGGGAGGCGATGAAGCGGTATGGGGTATGATGTTGGGAAAGGAGAATAACGATGAGCCAACTCGACATTGAAGCGATCTACAAACAAGGCACATTGAAGTTGCCGCAAGCCTTGCCGTTGGCCGACGGGCGAAGGTGACGATCACGATTCACCCTGTGGGCAGCGCCGTCGAGCGGCTCACCGGTTCAATTCAATGGAAAGGGAGCCAGGAAGACGTCGACTATCTCCCGCGGACACGATAATCACCCTTGGGCGACTGAAGGATGACCTTCACCGATATTCCGGCCGGCTCCACTGTTTTTCTGGATGCGAACACGTTTGTGTACGCGATCCTTGTGCATCCCGTCTATGGCGTTGCTTATTCGGCCTTGTTACTTCATGATCGCGTTGCTCATCGCGTTGAGCGTCGATGTCGCCTTCCGATGGCACCATCGGCGCCTCCGCACGTTTCAGTGTGGCCGCGACCACGTCATCACCTGGCCGCGGCCCCAACGCCCCGACTGGATGGATCAAGAAAACTACGAGCGCATGCACAAGTCGATCCAGGTGCGTGAGGTTCACGTGCAAGTCAGCCAGACTGGCTTTCGCGTACGGTCGCTCATCATCGCCACCACCTTGACGGACGCCGAAGGTAAGCGGAAAGGCGTGAGGGCCCTGAAAACAAGTCTTTTTACCTATAACGACGGGGCCGTCACTTTTTCCGCTAGCGGCTTGATCGCGACGGCATCGATCCCCTCGGTGCGGTCCCAGTCGGGGAGGGGCGACAAGGGACTCCGGTCGTGGGTCGCGGTGGCGGTGAACGGTGCGGCGGCACAGCCAATCGAGCGTGCCGATTCGCCTCCGCGGTAGCAACAACGTACAAAGTTTCCACGTCAGGACTCGGCTCCCTCACGCGACTCCTCAGTTCTCAGTTCCAATTCGTTCGGATTAATTCGGATTCATTCAGCGCCCGCAGGTGGCTCGATGAATAAACAAATGAATGTACTTTATGAAGTGTAACGGACCAAGAACCGCCATGCGAGGTCGGTTGCGATCAGGCCGCGCAATTCGCCTCAGTCCGACAGTTCGCAGTAGAGGCTCGCCCGCGTTCGGCCGGCGTCATGATCCAACGGCGTCACGCAGATTGCAACGCTGGGAGATTTTCTCGCGTGCGCTGCGATCGACAACATTTCCCGATTCGCATTTCATGCAGGTGCCGCGAGTCGTAATAATAACCGCATGAAGCTCAAGGTCGGCGAACGTCTGGAAGGGGCTGGCCCCGCGCACCAGCCCGGGGGGTACGTCGTCACTTCGGTGGTGCGTGAGACCCCCTGGCATGGGCTTTATGCCGCCAAGAAGATCTTCTACAACTTCGACTTCACCGCCAAGCGCGTGCGCGAAACCGACGACGTTGAATGGCTCGACGTCTTCCTGCGCACCAATCGCTATCCCATCCTCGACGATCCGACTTACGTTCAGCAGCGCCGTGCCCTGGCCCGCGCGGAAGTCCGCGCCATCCTTGGCAATCGGCACTCCAACCTCTGGCCCGAGCCGCTCGACATTCTGGAAATCAAAAATACGCGCGATCCGTTCGTGTTTGCTGAGGACGCGTCGCGCGGCAACGAGCCAATCGTTGTCTACACGCGTCCCCAAGGCCGTTTTACTCCGGAGTGGCAGGAACAGATTCTGCCGGTGTCGTCGATCCTGTCGGTGCTGGCGGAGCTGCTGGAGTTCATCCAACAAGCACATGCCGAGGGGCTGTTGCTGCTGGGACTCGGCCCGCGGGCGCTGCTGATCGACGCTAGCGATCGCGTGCATTTCGTCGGCACCGAGATGGTGCTGTCGCAGCAGAACGCGCTGTTGAAGGACGCCACCTCGGCGGCGGCCTGGCAGCGGCTTTTTCCCACGGACCGTTTCGCGCGCGGCTTCACCGCGCCGGAGTGCTTCGACCCGAACAAACGGCCCGATGTCCGCGCCGATCTTTACGCCTGGGGCGCGATTGCCTTCAATCTGCTCACCGGAACCGACCTGGCCAAGATAGCCCGCGAACAAGGCCGACCCTGGGCGACGTTCCTCGACAGCCATTGGCGCGAACTCGAAGGCGTGTTGACGCAGCTCCCGCGCAACAACCTGCAATTGTGGGCCGAGCAGATCGGCGCCCCAGCGGAAAAATTGCTTACGGATTGGCCGCGGAAGTTCCTGACGGTCTTTCGCTTACTGTTGAGTCCCGATCCCGCACCGCGTCCTGACTCCACGGAAGAGTTGCTCGCCTGGCTGGTCGATCCGCCGCCGCCGCCGGTAGCGGACGCAATCGCGCTGTACACCGACGCCGATGCCGGCAAGCTGCTGCTCGATTGCACCCAGCTCGATCCCGCGTTGGAAATGACGATCCAGTGCGCCAAGGGGACGGCACCGCGCCGGGCCTCGGATGGTACGACCATCTTCGAGGGGGCGCTCCGGCCCGTCGTCAGCTTGCGCCAGCTCCCATTGACCACCGAGCCGATCTTCTACACCGTATTCACACGGCGAAAAGAGGCGGGGCGATATGCCTACTCCCCGGGTGTTGTCGCTCGGCTTTGGCAACCCACCGAGCGCAACCTGCGCCAGTGGGTTGAGGAGCAAGCTGCGGGCACGTTCGACGCGCAGCACGTGCCGACGCGCGTCGCCTTGGTACTTGGCGCGCTCGATGCGCAGACGGCACCGGAAAGCTTGCGTGCCTCTCCGGTCGTTCGTGTCCGCGCCTGGGCTCTGCGCCGCGTCGAGCAGACCGTGCGCGCCCTCGGACGGCTCGACGCTTCCGAACCCCTGCTCTGGCGCTTTCTCGGCGACCCTAATGTCGAACTTCGCCAATCCGCCGCCGCGACGCTCTGGAGCTTTCACGCCGACAAGAGCGACGAATTGATGCTGCGTATCATCGAGGCCCTGGAAGCCCCGCCGCTCGACGCGCCCATCCCGCTCATGCAGTTCTTGCGGCAGCAGCAAATTCCGGACGACCGCATACGCGCGTTGCTCCAACAGCTTGAAACGAAGCGTCCCACGGAATGCCCCTTGTGCAAGGTACCGCTGACGATCGGCGAACGGGCGACGCATCTGCAGGCGGCGCATGGATATGTCATCTATCAGGGAGACGTGTTTTCCATCGACGCGGTCTTCACCAGGCTGTGGGAACGCACGCTTGAACAGCAAGATCGGCGGGCGCACGAAGAGCTGACCGCGATGTACCTGAGCCTTCCGGACGTCAAGAAGAACCAGGACGCTGCTGCAAAGCGGTATGTCGACGACCTACAGCGATTCCTCCTGGGGGAAAGCAAATCGGGCGGCGGCAGTGACAGCATTCCCGTCGCCCTGCCCTACGAGTGCATCGTCGCGTACCAGGCGAACCTTCGGCTCAGCCCCTGGTTCTTGCCGATCGCCCGCGGCTTGCTCGGCTCGCCCCACGGCCGACTGCGTGAACTTGGCAGCCAGGCAGCGTTGCCCTACCTCCAGGACCAGGTACGGGCCAGGCCAACCGTGGAAGAGCTGCGCCGCGCCTTGAATTCACTCTGCGCTGAACTGGATAGCACGGATCAGCAGATTGCCCTGTGCCGGCAATTGGCCCAGCTCGGTATCGATCAGGCACTTATCCAGTCCTGCATCGCCCAGTTGCAGGAAGAACGGCTGGTGATCTGCACCGAGTGCCAGGCCAATGTGCGAACGCGCGACCTGGAGCTTCATTTACGGCGGGCGCACCAGGTCTTTCAATTCCGCGGCGCCCGCAAGACTTACGTCGAGATGCGCGGCACGATTCTCAAGGCCATCTGCACGCCGCCCGCGGACATGGCGGCATGGAAGAGCCTGCAGTCGCTCGCAGCCGACCGGCACGCAGAGGACACGGATCGCTATCTCGTCGGCTGGATATACCACTTCCTCAAAGACGTGGACGTCGAGGCACGCGGCGCTGCCATCGCGGCGCTGGCGGAAGTGCTGGTCGCTGCCGAGGCCGTCGAGCGGTTGCTGCCGTACTTTGCGGGGCCCGCCAAGAGCGCGACGTATGAGCAGATGGGCCAATGGGTCGCATTGGAGTTGTGCCCGCGTCTGCCGGCGCCGCTGCCCAAAGGCGTGCTGCCACTCGTGTTGCCCTTTCTCGACATTAAGGAGCTGTCGCGCTGGTCGCGCGAGAACGCCGTCCTGGCCCTCATGCGCCTGCTCGGCAAGGATGGCCCGCGCATCGATGACGTGCTGCACGCCTATGTCGCGCAGAGCACCAAGAAACGCGGCATCGAGAAACTCCAGCAACTGGAACAGCGCTTTGGCCACTCCGCGGTCCTCGATGCCGTCGTGCG
This sequence comes from Gemmataceae bacterium, assembly GCA_009692065.1. Lineage (GTDB taxonomy): Bacteria > Planctomycetota > Planctomycetia > Gemmatales > Gemmataceae > SIAQ01. The sequence goes on along the minus strand of SHZY01000067.1, from coordinate 24,629 downwards.
TGAAATCGAGGACGAGGTCCGCATGAGTTGCCCTCGCTGTCCGACGGAGCTGCGCAAAAAGGACATGGTCGTTCATCTATGGGACAAGCATCGGCTCGTACTCGACGGCCAGCGCGTGCGCGAGCCGTGGCGCGTCATCGAGGATTGGCTCGTCGATTATGGCCTGGAAAAGGACCCGCAGGTACTCCAACGCTGCCGGGAACTCGCGCTCAAGGACGATCCGCCAACCGGCCTGGCCCGCTTACAGCGATTGCTCTATCGCCGCGGCCTGCGCGATCGGGATTTGCTCATCGAGCTGAAAACGCAGGTCAAATCGCGCAAGGCCACGCTGTGCCCACATTGCTGCGCGACGGTGACCGTCGCCAATCCGCCGGTCGTTCACCCGCTCGCAATGGATCGAAAACGCCTGGAAGGCTACGGCTATCACCTTGAGGTCTCAGAGAAAGGGCTGTTCCCCTCGCTCCATATCGAGACTCCGGATACCATCGTCTTCCACGACCGCGAGCCGGGCCGTTTCTTGACGTGTCTGGGCGGCATTCTGTTTCTCATCGGACCGCTGGCGACCCTGACGTTCCTGGTCCTCTACGCCTTGACCCGGGAACGCTTTCCCGCCTACGTACCTGCCGCGGTTGCACTGGGCGTCGCCCTATTCGGGTCGGGCTTCGTCTTTCTACTATGGCCTGGCCCCGGACCGGCGAAGGACCGGCTGATCAAGGCCGCCTGGAAGCTGCTCGTGCCGGAGATACTGCAAAGAGACACGGGGCCGCGCGCCTGGGGATTCTTGCACGGGCTGATGGAAATCTCGGCGAGAGTCGGACGCCAGAAGCTCAATCAAGACGTGCTGATCGAATGCTGCGAAGAGGCGAGTGAAGCCGGCCGCACCGACCGCGTGGCGCTCGCCTGCCTTGCCACCATGAGCCGACACTGCATCGCCGACATGCGCGACAACGGCGAGGATGCGTTCGGATTCGTGTTGACACTGACTACTGAGTGTTTCAAGGGCAAATTGCCGCTGTCGTTTCTGGGGGAGTTGTTAGCCAATTTCCACGGCAAGGAGCGCTCGGCGTGGACCAAGTGCGATCTCAACCGCCTGGCAAATCTCGTCGCCCAGCGTGCGTTTACCGCGGAGATCGACGTTGAAGATTGGTTCAACCTGGGCCGAGCGTATCCGGTACTAAGCTCGGTTCTCAATCTGGAATCTCGCTGGCATTGGCTGCAATTTCACGCCCTGTGGAGTCGGAAGACGCGCCGACCGTGGGAGAGCGCCGGCCCTGCCCTCACCATGTTCGAGCTGGCGAAAACGCCGGACCACCACGAGGACCTGCTCGCCTTTTATCCCGATGTCCTGCTCTACATCACCAAGGCAAACCTCGTAATCGGCACGAAGGGAGTCTGGATCGAAGGAGTCTGCGTCACGTCGTTTCAGCCCGGCGCCGAAGTGTCCTCACAGAAAGTCGGCGCCGGCTACGAGATTGTGGTCGGCACCGTGTGCATCCGTGCGGCGGAGAATCCACGCGATTATCTCGACGCCATCAAACGCTGGCTGCGCTGGTACTTTCAGGAGTTTGTGCCGTCAGTACCCACAACACCACGACCGATGACTGAGAGCCGCCACCGCATGTGGCAGCTCGACAAAACCGCCTGCCCCGACTGCGGCCGCGCACTGGTCGCCTGCCCAAGCGACCTGGGTGTGGCCCTCCGATGAACGACGAAAGGAACCACGAGGGACACGAGGAAATTCCAGGTGAATAAGAAAGCCTCTTCCCGTCCTCCTCTGAAATTTCCCCGTGTCCCCCGTTTTCCCCCGTGGTTCAATTGCCCAGAATCCGATCCCAGCGTGCCTTGTGATACGCCACCTTCTGTGCCGCCGTCATCTTCGAAAAGTCGGGTTCGGCCTGGGCCACCGTAAGCTTGCTCGTACGCTTCGCGTCGGCTTTCTTCACTGCCGGCACGCTTATCACCTTCCCGTTGCCGCCGTAGCTCATCACGTTGGTTTGCAGCACCAGGTCGTCGTTCAGCGAGCGCAGTGGCTTGATACCCAGTTGCTGCAAGACGCCGTGATAAGCCTTGACGGCCTCCTCCGCCGCTATTTCGCCATCCGCGATCCAGCGCAGAAAACGCACGAATGCGAGCTGGTTCTCCGCATTGTTGATCTTGCGGCCAAACAGCGCGACGCGGGCGCCGTATTTCTTCGCTTCACTCAGCAGCTTGAAGGCGTCGTAGGTCGTGCCCGCCGAGCCGCCGAGGATGCCAACGACGAGATGCGGGTCGTAGCGGACGAGTTCCTCCATCGCCTTCGGTCCGTGGTAGACCATCTTGAGAAAGATCGGCCGGCCCTTGGACGTGACTCCCGCGAGCGTGCGCACAATCGCATCGTTAATGTAATCCGGGAGCTTGCTCGCCTCGACCGACTCGGGACGATTCGGGTCGAAGACCTCCAGGAAGTGCCTGAAATTCTTGTGCTCGGCCTCGATGCGGAATTCCTTGTAACGTTCCAGGGCCTCGCGATCGATCACGTTGTCGTTTTGAAACGTAATGCTGTAAAGCCCGAGGTTAGCACCGAGATGGCGCTCGTTGGCGGCGCAACCAACATGCCCGCACTGAATATGATCAAGCGTTGCCGTGCGAAAAGGCAGCGCCGGTTGGCCTGGACTACGGCTGCCACGCATGACGTGGATGTCGGTGGTATCGTTGGCCCGTGCCGCCGGCGTGACGTGACTGCGTTCGAAGAGGCGATTCTGAATCGTCAGGATCTCATTGGTATGGGCCGACATCAGCATGATATCGACCAGCCCCTGCGTGACGATTTGCTCGATCTCGTCGCGGTACCCCTGCAAGCTGCGGTAGCTCCCCTCGCCGGAGTGTGCTTCCGGCGAACGGCCGGTCGCGCCCAGCCCCAGCGCCATGTCGGCGTCCTTGGCGTCGGCGAGGATGAAATCCTTCGCGCCGCTCGGGTCGGCGTGGATGCGTGCCAGTTTTTCGTCGAGAGACTTTTTCATCGGATTCGATCTACTTCCTAATTCCTCGTTCCTCATTCCTTCCCGCCCCATGCTGCCCGAGGAATTCCACGCTCGGTCGCCCTGATCGGTGCTCCACTTACTGGCGCTGTTGTCGTTTTTGCGGCTGTCCCACCCGCCAGCCTCGTTTCCACCAGCTCAATCGTCTCTTGCAGCACGCGTGCGGAATTTTGCAGGCCGAGCCGTTCTTTCGGCGTCAGCGCCAGTTCGAGCTGCTTGCGTACGCCGCCACAGCCGACTTCCGTTGGCACCGACAAGCACACATTGCTGATGCCGTAAGGTCCGTTGATCAGGGTGCTGACCGGCAACACGCGCCGCGTATCCAGGGCGATTGCATGAACGACTTCGCGAATAGACAGTCCGACGGCGAAACCGGCGCCGCCCTTCTGCTTGATGACCTGGGCACCGGCACCCTTGGTCGCGTCGAAAATTTCCTTGGCGGTGTTCGCATCGAAGCCGGGCCACTGTTCGAGCGGCAAGCCGTTAATCGTCGCGCTCGACCAGATCGGCACCATGCTGTCGCCATGTTCGCCGAGGATTAGCGCGTTGACCTGCGTCGGCGGCGCTTGCAGCTTCCTCGCAAGATTGCTGCGGAAGCGCGTCGTGTCTAAGACCGTGCCGAGGCCAATGACGCGCTGCCAGGCCAGGCCCGTGCGCTTAACCGCGAGATAGGTCAGCACATCGACCGGATTGCTGACGACGATCACATAGGTATTCTCTTTCAGGCCCGCCGACTTCATTTGATCGAGGATGCCCGAAAACAGATCGACGTTGCGACTGATGAGATCGAGCCGGCTTTCATCAGGCTTGCGGCGCAACCCAGCAGTGATAACGACGATATTGCTGGTCGAGACTTCCTGCATGTCGCCTGCGAAGATGCGTTGATCCGCGACCAGGCTCGCGCCGTGCATCAGGTCGAGCGCTTCGCCCTGCGCTTTCTCGGCATTCGCGTCGATCAAGCAAATGCTGCTGACCACGCCGCCACACTGTAGCGCGAATGCCGTGGAGCTGCCGACCAAACCGCCGCCGCCGATGATGCTGACTTTCATGAGTCAACTCCCCCGGCTTGCGTTTAGCGTTCGCATGACGCCACGCGAACGCTAAACGTCAAGCAAGAAATGTTACGCCTTCGATTCCGCCAGCGCCGCCATCACTTTCTCCGTGACGATCCGTACCAGCTCGTCCATGTCCCTTACTTGGACCTCCGGCTTTGCCGGCGTCTTGCAACTGCAATCGGCTTCATCGAGAAAAGCCGTCGGCTCCTGGCCGTCACGTTGGAACGCGTACGGCTCGGGCACGAAATCGCCGTAGCCTTCGCCGAAAACGCTGGGGCCGCACACTTCGCAATCCTTGATGTGGATGCGCGGGTCGTCGATCTTGATCCGTTTCTTGAACTCCATCAACTCCTGCGTCTCTTGTTCGGAGAAATAATTGACTCGCCCCAGTTGTTTGGCAAGCAGCAGAATCTTGCAATACGCGTCGATGATCTCCGTGTTGAAGTACGCCAGCTCGACCGTCGTGCCCCAAGACACGGTGCCGTGGTTCGCCAGCAGGATCGTATTGCAATCCTTGACGTAAGGGATGATCGTATTCGGCAAGCGCTGATCGCCCGGCGTCGCATATTTGGCGATCGGCACTTCGCCGAGGAACACTTCGACCTCGGGCAGCACGCACTTCGGAATCGGTTCATGCGCTACCGCGAACGCCGTCGCATGCGGCGGATGGCAGTGGACCACGGCGTGAATGTCGGGCCGATTCTTGTACACGGCAAGGTGCAACAGCACTTCGCTGGTGCGCTTGCGCGAGCCCGCGAGCTGTTTGCCGTCGTAATCGACCTTGCAAATGTCCTCGGGCTTCAAGAAACCCTTGGACACCATCGTTGGTGTGCAGAGAATTTCCTTATCGTTGAGCCGATAGGTAATATTGCCGTCATTGGCCGCCGCGAAGCCCTTGGCGTAGAGCCGGCGGCCGATTTCGCAGATTTCTTGTTTGATCTTGTGTTCGCTGACGTTCATAGGTGTTCCTTTTCATTTTTCATATAGCCAGCCATTCATGGCGGGATCGCACTCTGTGGTCCCGCCATGAATGGCGGGCTATATGGCTGGGTCACTTCACTTCGATCGCATCCAAAATACATGCACAATACGCATCCAGCGGCTTTCGCTCCGGATAAAACGGCATCACCGCTTCGCCGCCTTCACTGACGCCGATCTGGTGGCCGTTCCCGGCGCCGAGTTCGTCGAGGATCACGAAGTCCTCACCGTCCGGAGCCGTCTTGGTCTTCAACGCCTTGAGGCTATAGGGCACCCCGATGATCCAGCGATACCCGGCCAGCATCGGATGGCAGCGCGACAGCGTCACGGTGCCGATGACTTCAGCGATACGCATGGCCTTCGATCCCCTTTAACGGTCGTCGCAAATTCCCATCACAAACCAGCGGACGGGCGAGTTTTTGCTGTCCATCAGCTTTCGCGTGCCGGCGCCATCGTTGCAAATCAACACGCGTGCATCGAGACCGGCGCCGAGATTGTCGATCACCAGCTGCGGCTCGCCGTCCGGCTTCTCGTCCATCGTCAACGGCTGCGCGATCAGCAGCTTCCAGCCCGTCATGCTCGGGTGCTTGACGGTCGCGGTCGCATGGCCAACGATGATGGCGAGTTGCATGGTCAAGGTTCCTGGTTTTCGTTTAGCGCCCGCTTGGTGCCATGCGGGCGCTAAACGCAAACACGATTCACACCACCCGCATCGATCCCATCGTGCAGGATCGCCGCACGCGCGAAAACGTCAGGGGCGTCGTCACGCCTTCACCGGTCGGCGTTGCGATCGAGAAACTCAGGTAGCCGCCGCCCAGTCCATCGGTGCACGGTCCGTTTTGCACGAAAATGGTCACGTCCATCGCCTTCCCCATGCGCGTTATCGTGTCCACATTGCGCGAATGGATGATGGCAGTGTGCTTGAAGCCGTGCTCGTATTTCTTGGCCAGTTCGATTGCGACATCAACATCAGGGCAGCGCACGAATGGAATGAACGGCATCATCTGCTCGTGATCGACGAACGGATGGCTCTCGTCGGTTTCGCCGAACAACAGCTCCGTTTCGGCCGGCACACTGAGACCGGCGTGTTTCGCAAGCACGGCTGCGTCCTGACCGAGCAGATCCTTGCTCACGACGAGTTTGCCGCCTTCGGCCGGGACGAATGCCGCCTTGGTCAATTTCGCGACCTGGTCGGCAGTCAGACGCACCGCTTTATGATTCGTCATCGCCTGCATCATTTCCTCGAATACGGACGCGGCGACGAACACCTCCTTCTCGGCGATGCACAGCAGGTTGTTGTCGTAGGAGCCACCGTAGATGATCGACCGAGCCGCATTGTCTAGATCGGCGGTTTCATCCACGACGACCGGCGGATTGCCAGGGCCGGCGACAATCGCACGCTTCGGACTGCGCAACGCCGCGCGGCCAACTGCCGGGCCGCCGGTGACGCACAGCAGCCGCACGTCGCGATGATCGAAGATCGCCTGGGCGCTTTCGAGCGTGGGTTTGCCGATGATGGAGATCAGATTGTCGATGCCAATCGCTTTGTGGATCGCCTGATTGAATAACTGTGTGCCGTGGCAGGCGACGCGAACGCCGGACGGATGCGGATTGCAGAGCACCGCATTGCCGGCGGCGATCATGCTGATGGCATTGTTCGCGAGCGTCGGCAGCGAATGCGTCACCGGCGTGATGGTGCCAACGATGCCGAACGGCGCATGCTCTTCGAGGGTGAGGCCGCTATTGGTTCCAAACGCCGCGGTGCGGAGAAACTCAACGCCAGGGGATTTCTCGCCGGCCGTGATGAGCTTCTCGACCTTGTGCTTCAAGCGGCCGATCTTGGTTTCTTCCATCTCTTCGAGGCCAAGCATCTCGGCCTTGTCGATGCAGATCTTGCGGATGCAATCGGTGGCCTTCTTGCGTCCATCGAGGCCAAGGGCGTCGAGTTGCTTTTGCGCTTTCGCGGCGGCCTTGACGGCGTCGTCCACGCTGTCGAAAACGCCCCACGCGCCCGTGGCAGTCGTCGCGGCGACGGGCTTCCCCTTCATGCCGGCGAGGACTTCTTGCACAACGCTGCGAATCAGATCGTCGGTGACTTGCAACATATTGGGTTATCCATTCGCGCTAAAAATCGTTTTGTTTTCCACATTGACGGTATCGACGATGCCGATGATGGTCGCATCGACGGGCAGCTTCTCAACCTCCGACGCCATGCGGGCACTGGAGCCTTGCACGATCAGGACCATCTCGCCCTCGCCTGCCCCGACGGTGTCCACGCACACGAAGGTTCGGCCGGTGCCGACCAGCGAGTCGCGTTTGGCGGGATCGACACGAAGCGGTTCGACGGTCAGGAGTTTGTGCCCGATCATGCTCTTGACTTTTTGCGTCGCGACGACGCTGCCGGTGACACGTGCTAGGAACATGGGAGTCTCCCGTGATCTTCGTTTAGCCCCCGCGTGGCGCCATGCGGGGGCTAAACGAAGATCAATGTATTTCCTCTCAAGTCAGGCAATCCCGCGCTTGCCTGGCCACGATCAACTCTTCATTCGTCGGCATGATCCACAACTGCACTCGGCTATTGGCTGCGTCGATGCGGACTTCGCCCTTCGCCGTCTGGTTCTTGGCCGCATCGAGCTGGATGCCGAACCACTCCAGATCCTTGCAAACAGCCTCGCGCATCGCGACCGAGTTTTCGCCGATGCCGCCGGTGAAGACGATGGCGTCGGCACCGCCCAGTAGCAGCAGGTACGATCCGAGGTAATGCCGCACCGACGCGACAAACACATCGAGGGCCAGCTTGGCGTTCTTGTCCCCTGCAATAGCCGCCAGTTCCACATCGCGAAGGTCGTTGCTCTTGCAGCTCAAGCCTTGCAGGCCGGAGCGATTGGCGAGATCGTCCAAGATCTGCGGCAGCGTCTTGCCGGTGGCTCGCATGATTGCAGGCAACGCAAACACGTCGAAATCGCCGACGCGGTTGTTGTGCGGCAAACCAGTCTGCGGGCTCATACCGAGGCTATTCGCTTGCGACTTCCCCGCCTGGATCGCACACAGCGAACTGCTTCCTCCCAGGTGACACGAGATAATTTTCGCATCGGGATTACCCACGAGTTTCGTCGCCCTCTCGGCAATGTAGCGATGGCTCGCGCCGTGAAAGCCCCACCGTTTGATGCCATGCTTGTCGGCCCACTCAATCGGGATCGCGTAGTACTTGTGCGCCGGCGGGATGGTTTCGTGAAACCCCGTCTCGAACGCGGCGACCAGCGGAATCTCCGGCAGCTCCTTCGCCAGCAAACGCATAACCGTTACGTACGACGGATTGTGAGCCGGCGCCACATCGTTGTAGGCTTCCATGGCAAGCAGCACGCTCTCATCGACGCGATGAACGCCGGTGATGCCCTTGGCATGCACTGCCTTGAAGCCGATGGCCGACAGTTCCTGCGGGCTCGCCAGGCACTTTTTGTCGGTTAACTGCTGCAAGCACAAGCGCACGGCAACAGCGTAATTCTTGGCCGTCAGCGTTTGTTCGTCGCGTTGCCCACCGACCTCGACGAAGCACTTCGACTGTGGCGAGCCGATGCGTTCGACGCCGCCGCGAGCAAGCACGCGCTCATCGCTCATCTCGAAGAGTCGGTACTTGAAGCTGGTGCTGCCGAGGTTCGCGACGAGGATCTTCATGGTGTCCGTTCCGATCCCAGGGATTCGGAGTACCTCATCCCTGGGCTTGCCTATTACTTGCCCAGGAACACGTTCATGACGGTCTCTTCGGGGCGCGGAATCACGTGAGCGCTGACGAGTTCGCCGTGCTGCTGAGCGGCAGCAGCGCCGGCATCGACTGCGGCGCGAACCGAGCCGACGTCGCCGCGCACGAACGTCGTGACGTAGGCGCCGCCGATCTGGATCTGGCCGGCCAGCGTGATGTTGGCGGCTTTCGCCATCGCGTCGGTTGCCGCGACGGTAGCGATCAGGCCCTTGGTCTCCACGAGGCCCAGGGCTTCGTTGATGGTCTTCGACATGGGTTTCCTCTCAGTTTTTTTGCTTGATTTTCTTGCCATGGTTGTTTTTCTTGATTGATTGGCGGATGGAGGTTATCCAACGCCGCCGGCTGCCGGTTTGCACTTGGGCAGGATGCTGGTGACGTCGTCGTGCGGGCGCGGGATGACCTGCGTGCCGATGACTTCGCCGACGCGTCCTGCTGCTTGGGCGCCGGCATCGACGGCTGCCTTGACGGCCGCCACGTCGCCGACGACGAACGCGGTCACCAGGCCGCTGCCGATCTTCTGCCAGCCGATCATCGTGACGTTGGCTGCCTTGAGCATGGCGTCGCTGGCTTCGATCAGCGCCACCAACCCCTTGGTTTCGATCATGCCAAGGGCTTCGAGATTCGTTGCCATGAGTACCTCACTTTGAAAAAGATTTCACTTGAACAACTCAAACTTCGTCGCGCGCGGGTAATTCACCGCATTGCCTTCATCCGTGTCGATGTGGACCTCCAGTTTGCTCGCCGGCGACAGACGCACAAGCAAGTCCTCCAGCACCGTGGAGCAATCGCTCTTTACTCTCAGGTGCAGTCGGTCGCCGTCCTTGACGCCATAGTGCTCGCAATCCTTCGGCCCCACATGCACGTGCCGTTCGTGGCGAATGACGCCGCGTTCCAAGCGGATCATGCCGGCCGGGCCCATCATCCAGCAGCCAGGCGTGTCACGATGGTCGCCGCTCTTGCGCACCGGAATCTCCAGCCCGAGCTGCACCGCATCCGTGAACGCCAGCTCGATCTGGCTGTGGTCACGGCACGGACCGAGGATGCGCACGTTCGGAATAATGCGCTGCCTTGGACCGATAACCGTGACCGTCTCCTCGGCTGCATAAAAACCGTCCTGGTACAGCCATTTGAAGGGCTTGAGCTGATGGCCCTTGCCGAACAATCGCTCCAGATCCTCCGGGGTGACATGGGCGTGCCGGGCGGAGACGTTGACCACGAGCTTCGGTTGAACGCCCAGGGACGGCCGTCCCTGGGCGTTCGGAAGCTGCTTGGTCAGCGCATCGCGCACCAGGCGTTCGACGATGCCTCGGTCCAGCGTGATCATGAACGAAACTCCTCGGCTTCTCCCGACACAACCAGCTTCACGTCTGCCTGCGCGATCAGCGTACGCTGTTCCGGCTGAATGGCGTTATCGACGATCAACGTATCGACCTCAGCCAACTCGCAGAGGAACGTCAACGCGAGCTGGCCAATCTTGGTGTGATCGGCGAGGATCACGACTTCATCCGCGGAGCGCATCATTGCCCGTTCGGTCTCCACAAGCAGCGAGTTGCTGTTGAACAGCCCCTTCGCCGTGATGCCGCCCACGCCCATGATGGCCTGATGGACGTGCATGTCCTCGAGCATGCGGATCGTCAATGGCCCCAGGGCGACACCAGTGCGCGGATATACGTAACCGCCGAGCATCACGAGATCAGTCTCCCGGCTGCCGGCGAAAAGGTTCGCGATCGGCAAGCTGTTGGTAACGATCTGCAACGGCCTGCCGACGAGCAACTTCGCGAGTTCGAGCGTCGTAGTGCCGCCGTCGATCAGGATGGAGTCGCCATCCTGAATACGAAGGGCGGTCGCCTCCGCGATCTGGCGTTTCGCCTCGATCTCGCGCATCGCCCGCTCTTCGAGGGCCGGCATGCTCTGGGCATCGTCCCGTAAGAACGCCCCACCGTGTGTTCTTTTGATTAGTCCATGCGCATCCCAGTAATCGAGATCGCGGCGGATGGTGGACTCGGAGGCGTTCAGCGCCTTGGCTAATTCACCCAAAGCCACGAAACCCCGCTCGTTCACCAGATCCAGTAGCTTTTGACGCCTTTCTTCCACTATCATGGCACATCCTGAACTTTCGTGGAATGTATCAGTCAGTAACTGTGACAGACAATGACTCATTTTGCGCATATTGTCTGGCTTCGTCAAGTGGCTTTTTGGGAAAAGTTTCCACAATCTTCTCAAGTTGCCAGAAAATCGGGCTGTGGATTGATCACTGGCGCCCACGTGGCGACCTGCGGGCGCTAAACGGGGACCGGATTTCAGTATTTGCGTGGCGTGCGGGCTGTGATATCTTCCGCGGGCCCCTCAACCGATGCAACGGAGTGCCTAACAATGGAATGGCCGCTCGATCCGATGAAACTGATGTGGATTCAAGTTGCGACGGGAGCCCTGGGAATGCTGACCCTGGTGTTCCTGGCCCGCTGGCTGTGGCGGAAGGTTGGATCGGTGCTCGACATCCAGGTATACTTTTCACCCAAAGGTGGGTGCCAGGCGGCCATCGTGCGGGAGATGATGCAAGCGCGCAGCGAGATCCTCATTCAAGCGTATTCGTTCACGGCCGATCCGCTGACCTTCGCGCTTGTCGAATTGAAAAAACAGGGCGTGGCGGTGGACATCATTCTTGACAAGAGCAACGAAATCGATCGCTACTCCGATTTGCATTTCTTCATCGAGAACAGCATGGATGTGAAGATCGACCACGAGCATGCCATCGCGCACAACAAGATCATGATCATCGACAGGAAGGTAGTCATCACCGGCAGCTACAACTTCACCAATCAGGCCGAGGGCGACAATGCGGAAAACGTCATCGTCATCAAAGGCAACCCGGAACTGGTGAACGCCTACCGCGAAAACTTCTTCAAGCATCGCGACCACGCCAAGCCGGCCCAGATTCGCGAGGGCGAGGGGAGGGACCGCCGAGGAGGGCCGCCTCCGCAGAAGGCAGCGGCGTGACGCGCGGGCACAAAAAAATCCCGCGGCTCGAAAGCCACGGGATTCACACTTATGCGAGTCAGTTGCCAAGTTTAGTTGGCGGCCTTTTTCTTCTTGCCGCCAACCACCATGATCTGAGTGACCTTTTCACCCTCGGTGGTGATGCGGGCGCCGACGCCCTTTTCGGTGATCTTGGCGAAGATCTCGTTCTTCAGGCCGCCTTCGAGGGCCTCGCCGGCTTCGAGCTTCTTCGTATCCTTGTTGAAGGTGCCCTTGACGATCTTGGCATCCTTGGCGAGGTCGATCGTGACGGCATCGCCGTCCTTCTTCTTTTCCTCGCCCTTCTTGACCTTGAGGTACTTCTGGTAGGTGATCTTGCCGTCACCTGCCTTGGTAATGGTCGCGTTGAACTCGTCGGCGAACACGAAGCCGACCGCGACCGCCATGACAACCGTTGCACCAATCATTTTGCGAAACATTGCACACACTCCTGAAGCGAATCGAGAAATTGGCACCCGCACATTGCGAATGCACCTTGGTTACGCAGTAATTCCGTTTGGGCAGCCTTGCCAGCAAGAAATCCGATGAGCGGTACACCTACCTTAGCGAGGCCACGATAAAGGGCCAGCTACTAAACACGGATGCGGCACGAAAGTATCGGCCGAATTCGAGAAATCTCGGCGAGTTTCCTATCACCAACGTTGCCGGCTATCTGTCCTTGGGAGGATCCTTCTTGTCCTCGCCTTTGAAACCTCCGCTTAAGATGGCGGTCAAGATGTCCGGAATGTCAAGATTTCCGTGATCTTCTTGTTGTCGTGATCCGTGGTGATGCGGGCGCGGGTGCCCTTTTTGTTCTTGAAGGCGTCGTTTTTCAAGCCCCCCTTGAGAGGGTCGCCGGCTTCGATTTTTTTTTCTTCCTTGTTGAATCTAGCCGTGGCGATCGTGGCATTCTCGGCGACGGGGAGCGTTATTTCGTCTCTTTTTTGGCCGCCCTTCGCGATCGTGTAGAACGTCACCTTGTTGCCGTCCACCTTGGTGATGACGGCGGCGTTGAACTCATCCACCGCGAGCAGCCCGCTAGCCACGGTCATAACAAGCATCGCAAAAACCAGCTTAGGCAACACTGCACACACTCCGTGAGCTAGTTTTCTGCACTTTGCCCACACAACGCGAGCAACTCTATGGATAGTTTAACCCCGGACGGGTCGCTTGGCACTCAAGAATTCAATTAAAAGTTGATGAGACCGCCGACCCCGGGATTTCACTTGCCTGACGGGGAACTTCACGGAAAATCCACGCTTGGGTTAACAAGTCGATGGACGCACGGTTGACTTGACGCTGGACATCACCACGAAAAACTGGGAGCCGAGATGCCCGACTGGTTCTATCGGACGGTATCGCAGCCGGTGCTCTTTCGGTTGCCTGGGGTGACGGCACGGGCGATTGCCCTCGGCATCATGGGCTGGCTTGCCCGTTTGCCGCTCGGCGCCGCCGTCATTGATTTCATGGGCCACATGCGGGCGGACCAGCGATTGCGCTGTACGCATCTGGGCATCGAGTTTCCGACAGCCATCGGCCTCGGTCCGGGGCTAGACGTGCACGCGATCGCCTTACCGGCGCTGGGACGCTTTGGGGTCGGCTTTCTGGAAGTGGGACCAGTAACGCTCAAAGGCCACGTTGCGGACCAGCGTCTGGAAAGGCGGCCAGATGAGGAAGCGATCTGGCTGCCCGATCCGCCGGAGAGCTTGAGTCTGGACGCGGTCGCGCCTCGACTTGCCGAAGCGTCGCGGCTGGGGTTACCGTTGGTCGCGAGGCTTGGCTATCGCGCCGGAGCTAACGCGCATCAGTCGGCCGACGACTGTAGGCGCGTGATCAACGGCCTGGCACCGCACGTCCGTTTCTTCTCGCTGCTGACGCTGCCGCTGGCAGTTGCCGACGGCTGGTCGATGGAGCAATGGGCGACACATGTTCAAACCATTGTTGATGTGGGCAAGGCTGCCTCTCGGCCGGTGATCCTCTGCGTACCGTGCGACCTGGAACCGGCGCGGGCCGATCCGATGATCGAGGCCGCCTTGAGTTCGGGTGTGGCCGGGTTGCTCGTGGAAGGCAGTGTGCGTGCTCCGACCGGCGGCCGGTTGATTGGACTGCCCGCCTGCGCGCTCGCGTTGGCTCGAGTGCGCGATTTGCGGCAGCGCCACGGGAGCCCCCTGCTGCTGATCGCTTTCGGCGGCGTCCATGAGCCGGTGGACGCGCTGTTGCTGCGTCGCGCGGGGGCCGATCTGGTGCAAGTCGATAGCGGTCTGGTTTACGCCGGGCCGGGGTTGCCGAAGCGGATCAACGAAGCGTTGCTGTTCGAGGCGACCCATTCGGCCTCTGCACTCTCCCCACTTCCAGGGAACGAGGAGGCTACCCGGCCCGCCGCCATGAGCTGGTTCTGGACCTTCCTGATGGGCGCGGGGATGATGTTTGGCAGCGTGCTGGCGATGGTGATTGCCGCCACGCGCGTCGTGCTGCCCTACGATGAGGCATTTCTCGGCATGTCGCGAGCCGAGCTGATGCAAGTCAATCCGCGTCTGTTGCCGTTCATGGCCCACGACCGCGTCTGCCTGGCCGGGACGATGATCGCCATCGGCGTGATGTACGTGGGCCTGTCGTTGTACGGTGTTCGGCGCGGGCTGCACTGAGCGCAACTCGCCGTCTTCACGTCGGCATTCACAGGGTTTGCCACCTTTTTCTCGTTCCTGGGCTTCGGCTACCTGGATCCGTTTCATGCGTTCGTGACGGTCGTACTGTTGCAATTACTGCTGCTGGGGGGTCCATGCCCAGCTCGGGACCTCCACTCCAACCGCTGCACCACCATTGCGCGGGGATGCAGCGTGGCGGCGCAGCCTGTGGGGACAGTTGTTGCTGATAGTACACGGTGGCGGACTGCTCGGCGCTGGGCTCATGATCTCGGCCATCGGCATGACGCACGTTTTCGTACACGAGGATCTGGAATTCATGCAGACAACGGCCGACGTCTTGCTGGCTCAGAACCCGCGTCTGGTGCCGGTGGTGGCGCACGATCGCGCGACCTTTGGCGGAATGCTGATCTCAAGCGGGTTGATCTTCTTATTGCCTGCGATGTGGGGCTACCGGAACGGCTCGGCATGGCTATGGTGGACGATGCTGATTGCGGGGGTGTGTGCATACGTGGCGGCGATTGGCGTGCACTTTGCCGTCGGCTACTGCGACATGGTGCATCTGGCGCCGGCGTTCGCGGGGATGGGAATCTTCTTGGTGGGGTTGGGGATGTCGTATGGGTATTTGTGTGATGAGGGTGATCGAAGTGGCGCGTAGCGATTTTCGGGCGCTGGGCGGGCGCTAAACGAGGAACCGGATAACCCAACCGCCCGCGCCGTCATCCTGCCAACGGCGCGGGCGGTTTCTTGATCACATCTTCTTGCCGAGCGCCACCGCGACCTTGCGGCACTCGGCCATCAACTCCTTGAACGCGGCGGGTGTCAGGGATTGCTCACCGTCGCTCAACGCTTTCTCCGGCTTCGGGTGGACCTCAATGATCAGGCCGTCCGCTCCGCACGCAATCGCGGCGACGGCCATCGGCGTTACCAGGCTCGCTTTGCCGGTGCCGTGGCTAGGATCGACGACTACCGGCAGATGCGTCGTCTGGTGCAGGTAGGGAACGGTTGCGAGGGGCAAGGTGAAGCGTGTGTGGTCCTCGAAGGTGCGGATGCCGCGTTCGCAGAGCATCACGTTGGGGTTGCCGGTCTTGAGGATGTACTCAGCTGCGAGCAGGAACTCATCCATCGTCGCGCTGGCGCCTCGCTTGAGCAGCACGGTCTTGCCGCACTCGCCGACGGCTTCGAGCAGCGGATAGTTTTGCATGTTGCGGGCGCCGACCTGCAACACGTCGGCATATTTCGCGAGCATCGGCACATGCTCCGGCGCCATTACCTCGGTGACGATCGCCAGGCCGGTGGCTTCGCGTGCCTCGGCCAGCAGTTCGAGGCCCTTTTCTTTGAGCCCCTGGAAGCTGTACGGGCTGGTACGCGGCTTGAAGGCGCCGCCGCGCAAGGCGGTGGCGCCGGCTTCGCGCACGGCGTGGGCGACTTCAAGGATTTGCTCGCGCGTTTCGACGGAGCAGGGTCCGGCGATGACGCCGATCTTGCCGGTGCCGACCTTGAGCTTGAGCACCTCGACGCAGGTCGGTTCCTTTTTCACCTCGATGGAGGCCATCTTGTAAGGTGCGAGAATCGGCATGACTTTTTCCACGCCATCCCCCGTTTCCAGGGCTTGCTTCGCCCCGTCTCGTTTTTCACCCAGGGCGGCGATCACGGTGCGGTCGGTGCCCTGGATGATGTGGCTGCGCAGGCCGAGCCCTTCGATCAACTCGACAATGTGATCGACCTGCTGCTGCGTCGCACCGTGTTTCATGACGACGATCATTGGCAAATCCTCTCCCGCTTGGCGTTTAGCGTTCGCAAGGCGACGAGCGAACGCTAAACGGCAAGCGGCTAAATAATGAACCGCTGACGACCGACAACAGACAACTGAAAAAAGAGGAGCCTCGGCGAGATACGCGCCGAGGCTCCCTACGAATGTGGCTGCGAGGGCTTGCAGCCCGTCGGCTGCTAACCGTGCAGCCACCTCTGGTTACCACTACACACTAAACCACCTCCTTCCGCTAAAGCCACCCTGCCAGGCAACTGGCGACCAGTGTCAGCCGCCCGCAGGCTCTAGCCACGTCACGCCACGATAGCATGACCCAATATCCCGATTCTAACAAGGCGCTCGCCACGCTTCAAGTTGGGTTTGCGAAAAAACAATTGACGGTGGTAAACTATCGCGCGGATTTCAAGAACGGTCTGGTCGGGAGGACGAGGCTCCCGCCGAAAAGCCGCGAAAGGAGTCGCACTCATGGCCATTCGACTCAGCGCTATCCTGTGTTTGCTGGGAATGTGTTTTCTGACTCAGCAGGGCCCCGAAGAGGCCCACGCCTGCTGCGCGGTGTACGCCGTCGGCAAACCGGTGGTCAACGCCGATCAGACCGTCATCATTCTGTGGGATGTGGCCACGAAAACGCAGCACTTCATTCGCCAAGCGTCGTTCAAGGGCGAGGCTGACGACTTCGGTTTTCTCGTGCCATCGCCGACTCAGCCGGAATTGAGCGAATCGGGCAACGAGGAGTTTCCCTACCTGCGCAAGGTGACGGATCCCGAGAAGAAACTGATGCCACGTCGGCTCGGCATGAGCTGCGGTTGCAGCGCCGCCATGCCGGCACGCGACGCGGAGATCCCAGCGCTCGAAGTGAAGGTGCTGGAAGAAAAACTCGTGGCCGGCTTCAATGCGGCCGTGCTGGAGACGACCTCGACGACGGCGCTCGTCAAATGGCTGAAGGACAACGGCTACGCGTTTTCGCCGGAGGTGGCGGCGTGGGCGAAGCCGCACGTCGAGGCCGGCTGGAAGATCACCGCTCTCAAGGTCGCAAAAAGCAAAGACGATCCAGCGAAGAAAGACGTGAAGGCGTCGTCCTTGCGCATCAGCTTCAAGACCGACCGACCGCTGTTTCCGTATCGAGAGCCAGAATACAAGGGCACGGCGGAATCCGTAGGCGCCAAGCGTCGGCCGCTGCGCATCTACTTCATCGCCGAGGCCCGTTACGAGGGGGTGCTGACGAAGGAAACGCCGTGGACCGTCAATGCAGCCTGGTCCGGCAAGCTCACGCAGCAAGACCGCAAGAAGCTGTTGGAAGCATTGTATCTCCCGCTGACAACCGGCCCCGCCGAATGGTGGCTGACGGAGTTCGAGGACGAATGGCCCTACACGGTGGCGCCGGCCGATGTCTATTTCTCCCGCTCCGCCAACCAGGATCGACTCACGCGCCCGCCGGTGACGCGGTTTGTGGCTACCCCCTATCCGACGGATGCAACGGCATACGCGCTCGCCGCGGTGATGATCGTTCCGCCGCTCTGGATTCGACTGCGGCGACGGCCGAGTTAGGACTACTTCGTCGCCCGCTTCAACACCATCCGCACCAGGCCCGTCTTGGGGTTATCGGGAAAACTCTTCGGCCGATTCTTGTCGGCAAGGGCGAAGCAGATTTTCAGCTCGTCCCCCTCCAGCAGATAGAGGCCGCGCGTGGTCTTGGTATCGCCGCGTTCGCCGCGCCAGACGAGATCGATACGTCCCTTGGCCTGATCCAGCTTGTAGGCGACCTCGTCGCTCTTGTCCGCCTCGATCGAGAATACGACGTCCACGTTCTTCTTGCCGCTGTCGAAGATCGGCTTGTACTGCACGACGATGCGCGGCTTGATGATGATCTTGTCGTCGAAGATGGTGATCTTCATTTTCTTGGCGATATCGGCCGGCGCGCGGATGCCGTTCTGATCGTACGCGACGGCGACCCAGTGGCCACGCGGCTTGACGTCGTCCTGCGCAGTGAGCCACGGCAAGGCGATGAAGCAGAACACGATGGTTGTCACCGTCCTCATGATTCCCCCCTCTCGGCGAATGACGCGCCCGATGATCGCCATCCAATTTGCAGTGGGTTCATGGTACTTGTCAAACGAATTCCGCGCCGATTCGAGCGTCTTGCTTGAAGGGAAGGACTGGAAGGACTGATCGCGCCTAATTTCCTCTGGCCTTTCGCTGCCAAAGAAGAGACAATACTGGCAGTCAGTTTATTTCGTGCTGGCGAAATACGTCTGATCCCTGGAGGTTACTATGTTTCGGTTGTTCGCGACGTTTATTCTGATCGTGTGTTTCGTTCCCGGCGTTGCCTACGCGGTGGATATCGACAACATCAGAGCGCGCCACGGTCCCTTCGGCGCGCTTCGCGCCAAACCCATCAAGTGCATGCCGGGCGACCTCGTGTTCATGACCTTTGACATCGAAAACCTGAAGCTCGACCCAAAGACCGGCAAAGCTAGCTACGATACGATCCTGGAGTTGATCGATCCCGACGAAAAAGTGATCTTTGAGAAGAAGACCCAGAACGATGTGCTGCCGCACCTCGGTGGCACGCGCATGCCCGGTGATTTGTACCTGAGCCTGGGGGCCAAGCAAGCGGCTGGAAACTACTCCGTGCGACTCAGCGTGGTCGACAAGCTGGACAAAGGAAGCGCGGTAAAAAAGTTTACACAACCGTTTGAAGTCATCAAGGCGGACTTCGGCTTTATCCAGACGATGGCGCCGGCCATCGGGGTCCCCGGCGGGCAATATCTGACCACGTTCGGGATCGTGAATTTGGGGCTCGATGGCAAGAAGATTCCGGACGTCGACGTGGAGATCAAAATCGTCGACGATCAGGGAGCTGCGGTCGCCAAGGCCGTAAAGATTCAGTTGCCTCGCGATATGCCGCCGAACATCGATTTGACTCAGGAGAATTTTGTGCCGCTGAGCTACCCCGTGTTTCTCAATCGCGCCGGCCGCTTCACGATCGAGGTGACGGCGAAAGACAACATCAGCGGCAAGAATGCGAAAATGAGCTATCCGCTGACGGTGCTCGATCTAAACAGCGTCGCCGGAAAATAAACCTGGTATTCAATTCGAAAGCCCAGGGGCGGCTGTCCCTGGGCTTTGTTGAGAGAGTTATCATCCATGAATGCATTGCAAGAACGCATCGGTCAGTTTCGCAAGATGGCGAGCGACGATCCCGATAACGAGCTCGGGCACTTTCGGCTCGGGCAACTGCTGATGGAAGACGGCCAGCACGAGGACGCGGTCAAGTCGTTGCGCCGTACCCTGGAATTGAGCCCGCAGTTTTCCAAGGTGTTTCAGCTCCTGGGCATGTGCCTGAGCAAGCTGGGCCGCCGCGAGGATGCCGTCAAGGTGCTCCGCGAGGGCTTTGCGGTGGCAGACGAGCGCGGCGACAATATTCCTCGCGACGAGATGGCCAAGCTGCTGGTCGGCCTGGGCGAGTCGGCCCCCGTCTCGCATAAAGCGGACAAGCCGACCATCGTGGGCGCGGGCGGCGGGTTCCACTGTCAACGCCCTGGTTGCCTGGAAGGCGCCCACGCCCACCAGCTCCCCAAGCCGCCGATGAGCGACGAAGTCGGCAAGAAGATCTACGCACAAGTCTGTGCCCGCTGCTGGGAATACTGGCTCCGCGATCTCAGCATCAAGGTCATCAACGAAATGCGGCTCGATTTGAGCACCGAACAGGGCTGCACCACGTACGATCAAATGATGCGTGAAACGCTGGGTTTAACATGATCTCCGCACTGCCTGCCACGGAATCGATCCACCGCTTCGTCGTCAGCCACGGCAAAGGGGGCGCGCTGGGCATCTTCACTGCCGCCGACCCGATGCCGCTGCGGCGCGGGCAGGCCGTGGTTTTGCACACCCTGCGCGGCATCGAGATCGGTTCGGTGTTGTGCCCAGCGACGGACCGACAGGCGCTCTTGCTCGGCGCGACCTCGGCTGGCCACCTGCTGCGGCGAGTCACTTCGGAAGATCGATCGCAGCGCGAGGAGCAGGCTACGCTGGAACAACAAATCTTCGAGACCAGCCGTGCGTGGGCCAAGCAAGACGGCCTGGCCCTGGAGATTCTCGACGTCGATCTCCTCTTCGATGCATCAAGCGCCATCGTGCAGTTCGTCGGCGCCGACACCGATACGGAAGCCTTCGCCCAGAAACTCGAACAGCACTTCAGTCTGACCATCCGCCTCGAAAACCTGGCCACGCCGGCCCCTCCCGAGGAAGAAGCCCACGGCTGCGACAAGCCCGATTGCGGACGCACCGCGGACGGCGGCGGCGGCTGCACCACCTGCAGCACCGGCGGCGGCTGCTCCAGTTGCGGCTCAAGCAAGGTCGATCTGCGCCAATACTTCGGCCATCTCCGTACGAAAATGAACGAGAAGCAACGCATTCCGCTCGCGTGAATGACTTGAAAAACCAACCGCCTACGCCATCGCAAGGATGGCGTAGGCGGAAGGGTTTATCCGGTTAATCGTATGGCGTTCACAGAACGCCTCGCGAACGCTAAACAAATCAGCTGGCACAGGCCGCTACCTTCTCCTCCTGCACCCGCGTCGGCACGGCCCGCAACCCGGTCGCGCCGACTTGCTGCTGCTCGCCCGCTTTGCCGGCCTCGTGGTACTCGGCATCCTGGTTCACTTCCCACAAATCGAACAGCTTCTCGCCGGCGACGATGTTCTTCGCGCACAGCATGGCCGTCATCATGGCGTGGTCCTGGTTGTTGTATTTGTGCATGCCGTTGCGGCCGACCAGGTGCAGGTTCGGGTAGTTCTTGTCCAACTCGGCGCGGATCGTGTGGACGTGCTTGGAATAGTCGTCGTCATACACCGGGTACGCCTTCGGCTGGCGCACCACCGTGCCATCGACGATGTCTTCCGGCTGGGCCAGACCGATCTTCTGGAGTTCGCGTTTGGCCTGCTCGATCAGGTCGGCGTCGCTCGAATTCCATAGGCCGTCGCCTTCGAAGCAGAAGTATTCCAGGCCATAGCAGGTCATCGTTGGATCGGGAACCATCTCCGGCGACCAGCTCTTGAAGTTCTGCACGCGGCCCACCTTCACGCTCGGGTCGTGGATGTAGATCCAGTTGTCATCAAACGCGTTGCGGTCTTTCAGGATGAGCACCACCGTGAGGAAGTCGCGATACCTGAGCGAATCGGCCGCCTTGATGACGTGCTCCGGCATCTTCGGCGTGATGCCGTTGACGAGTTGCTTCATCGGGGCCGACGAGATCACGTGCTTCGATTCGATGCTGTGGCGATTCTTCTGGGCATCCTCGTAGGTCGTGGTCCAGAGTTCGGCCTCGGCGTCGTAATGGCAGGCGACGACCTTCATACCCATCTCGATCTCGCCCCCCATCGCCTTGATTTTTTCGGCGGCGGCGTCCCACATCATGCCGGGGCCGCGGCGCGGATAGCGGAAGGTGTCGATCAGCGTCTTGATCACCTTGCTCTTGTCGGCCCCCGCTTGCGGCTTAGCAGGTTTGGACAGGGCGTTCCAGATCGCCGATGACAGCGACAGCCCCTTGATGCGCTGAGCGGCCCAATCGGCGGAGATTTCCTTGCAGCTCATGCCCCAGACTTTTTCCGTGTAGGTCTTGAAGAAGATGTTGAACAGACGCTTGCCGAACTGGTTCGAGACCCAGTCCTCGAAGTTCTTGGGATTCTTCACCGGAAGCACACGAGCCTTGAGGTACGACAGGACGCAGCGCGTCGATTCGAAGATGCCGAGCTTCTTGAGCGCTTCGCCGGCTTTCAGCGGATAAGAAAAGAACGCATCGCGATAGAAAATCCGACTCGAACGCGGGCGGTCAAGCATGTCGTTCGGCAACAACTCGGTCCAGAGTTCTTCGACTTCCTTCGCCTTCGAGAAGAAGCGATGGCCGCCGATGTCGAAGTGATAGCCCTTGTACTTGGCCGTGCGCGCGATACCGCCGACGCAGGTGGGATCCGCTTCGAGAATCGTGACCGGTACGTTCTCCTTGGAGAGCAAGTAGCCGGCCGTCAGACCCGCGGGGCCGGCGCCGATGATGGCGACGTTGTTGGGATGCGTCATGGGGAAATCCCTATGTTGTATTCGTTTAGCGCCCGCGTGGCGCCACGCGGGCGCTAAACGAAGAGGCCGTTCGCACCTTGTAACACTCGTACACATAAATCCGGCCATTGGTAGCCGAGTATAGTCCGGGAAATTTCTGCGGCACGACGACGAAATCAAGACCGGGCTCCTGGCACAACCTCACCAGGTCGGCCTCGCTTGGCGGCGAGCCTTCGAAGTTCGCCCCGTAGAGGCGTTCGAGGACCGCCTTCGCGTCGTCGGTCAGGAACACGGCTTCGGTTCGCAGCCTGTCCATCTCGAAGTTGCGGATCCGTTCGATGCGCCGGCGCAATTCCACGGCGGTCTTGCGATTGAACATCACGCCGGCGGTTTGCACGGCGTCGTAGTAGCTTGTCGCGTGCAGATCGAGCCAGATGTAATCCACTCGACCCAGCGAACAATAGACGGCGGGGACACGTTCCCCGACTTGGCCCCACGCCTCGATCGTCTGGCGCACAAAGTCCATGTCGGCCCCGTAGCGTGTGAATCGGCTGCGGCTTTGGGGAGTTGCATCCATCGCAAAATGCAGCGCTGGTATCGCCAGCGCGAACAAGCCACACGTCCAGCGCAACGCGGTCGCCTGGCCTTGAGCCCCCATCCAGCGGACCGCGACAAGGGCCAGCACCATCCAGAGCACGGCAGGAACGCACTGGATGAAAACGCGGAATAACTCGGACTGGTCGTAGTAACCAAGGATGACCTCCCGATGGGCGTACATGAATCCCCAGCGATAGAGCATCCAGGAAACCTCGCCACCGCAGAGCGTGGTCGCTCCCGCGTGCCACCACCAATCCGACCGAACCGGG
Organism: Gemmataceae bacterium; assembly: GCA_009692065.1. GTDB lineage: Bacteria > Planctomycetota > Planctomycetia > Gemmatales > Gemmataceae > SIAQ01. The sequence continues at coordinate 1,468 of SHZY01000067.1, read as the reverse complement.
TCTTCCATCCACCACCAGTAGAAAACGGCCAGCGGCAGCACGAACAGAAACATCAGCATTTCGTTGGTGGCGAAACTGATGATCAGAAAGTAACCGGCCAACGCCAAAGCGCCGAGCCGCGGGAGTAGTGCGTGCGATTCACTCCACCGCGCCAGCACCAGGAACGCGAGCGGGATTTGCAAGACCTTAAGGATCCACACCGCGCGGTACGGCTGCCCCTGAAAAAGGAGAGCGTAGGGAGACATCGAGGCCACGATATGCGTCGCAAGCCCGACGACTCCCACAAGGGTCGCGATGAACAGGAATCGTCCGCGCACCGGGTCAGCGCGGAAGAGCCAAACGAATCCGCCGGCGCAAAGCCCCAGCGCAAGAAGCTGGTTCACCCAGTCGATCATGCTCCAGGCGTCCGGGTAGTTGTACAGCACTGCGAGACGCACCATGTCGTGCCACTCGTCATCCATCTCTCCGAACAAACGCAGACCGGCAGGATGGAACAGCAGGAGCGACGCACCGACCATGCCGACGCCGACCAACCCCGCAAAAAACGCCCGCGGGCTCAGCACGAGTTGGGCGACGTAACCGATCCACATCAGCAACCCGCCGAAAGCCATCAGCGGGTGCAATACCATGGCGGGCGCAAGCAACAGGACCGATGCGGCAAAGCGATGCGCCAGCAACCGTTCGAGCGCATGCAGCACAAAACCAGTGGCGACCAGCCGTGGGGTGAAGAATTGTTCGTGGACTGTGAAGATGCCATGCCCGCCATACAACAGATCCGCCGAAACCAAGTAAATCAACGCCACGGTGGACACATTGGAGGCGCCAATCAGTGCTCGCGTAACCCGGAAAAGGCCCCAGATGAAATAGGTATTGAAGACTAAATACGAAATGAAGAATGTCGGCCGAACGTCAGCGAGTGCAGCCACCGGTCCCGTCACGGCCGAGAAGATCGAAAACTTGTCCTGCGAGCCGTAGCGCAGAAAGACATCATCGGCGAAGGCGCCCCCCTCGGCTTGATTGAGGACCTGCAGACTGTAAATCCGGGCGTCGTGGGCGCAGTTGGAATAGGGCCGAGCGAGCGCATTGATCGCCAGTAAAAGTAGAAACAGCGTGACCGGCCGATCCGCCAGACAGCGAAATGCAGGCGACGATTTTGCCAGCCAGGTTGGAAGCAGCGTAACCATGGAGTGCCGGCAGATCGCAAGGGGATTCAAACAAGTCCGTGTTTTCACCCCAACTATAGGTCAAAAATAAAACGAAGGGTGGATTCCAACCAAGAATGTTGCGTTTTCTTTACAGAGCCTGAAGTGTAAGCGAAGATCACAACTGTCCCGTTAAAAGTCGAATAGCGACAACTGGTTATGTCGAGGCCCTTCCGGATCCGGGTCGATTCTACCCGATAATGCCGAAAAAAGCGGGTTTTTCTCGAAAAGGTTGAGGCTCAATATTTGCAGAATTTCGTTCATGC